>NZ_CP109017.1:649000-973500 GCF_036226765.1 Streptomyces sp. NBC_00670 | reverse complement strand
CGTCCTGGTCGGCACGGTCCTGATCCTGACGGGGCTGACCTACTTCCCGGCGCTGGCGCTGGGACCGCTCGCGGAGGGACTGGCATGACCATCGACAGGACGGCACGTCCGAACCCCGCTGCCCTGCCGGGGCAGTTGGCCGCCGCGCTGCCCGGCGCCCTGCGCAAGCTGGACCCGCGCGCGCTGGTCCGCTCGCCGGTCATCTTCGTGGTGTGGACGGGCTCCGTGCTGACCACCGCGTACTCCTGCACGGACCCGGGCGACGCGTTCGGCTGGACGATCAGCGCCTGGCTGTGGCTCACCGTGCTCTTCGCCAACGGGGCGGAGGCGGTGGCCGAGGGGCGCGGCAGGGCACAGGCCGACGGCCTGCGCCGGGCCAGGACCGCCGCCGTGGCCCGCCGGCTGGCCGGCGGCACCGAGGAACGGGTGCCGGGCACCGCGCTCACCGTCGGCGACCTCGTCGTCTGCGAGGCGGGCGACGTGATCCCGGGCGACGGCGACGTCGTCGAGGGCGTCGCCGGCGTGGACGAGTCCGCCATCACCGGCGAGTCCGCGCCGGTCGTCCGGGAGTCCGGCGGCGACCGCAGCGCCGTCACCGGCGGCACCCGCGTCCTCTCCGACCGCATCGTCGTCCGGATCACCGCGCGGCCGGGGGAAACCTTCCTGGACCGGATGATCGGCCTGGTCGAGGGCGCGGCCCGGCAGCGGACGCCGAACGAGATCGCGCTCAACATCCTGCTCGCCTCGCTGACGATCGTCTTCCTCCTCGCCTGCGCCACCCTGCCGCCGATCGCCGGCCACGCGGGCGCCCGGCCGACCATGGCGGTGCTGGTCGCGCTGCTGGTCTGCCTCATCCCCACCACCATCGGCGCCCTGCTGTCGGCCATCGGCATCGCCGGCATGGACCGCCTGGTGCGGCGCAACGTACTGGCCATGTCCGGCAGGGCGGTCGAGGCCGCCGGCGACGTCTCCACGCTGCTGCTCGACAAGACCGGCACCCTCACCCACGGCAACCGGCGGGCCGCCGCGTTCGTCCCGGTGGGCGGCGCCACGCAGGCCGAGGTCGCCGGGGCCGCCCGGCTGTCGTCCCTCGCGGACGAGACCCCGGAGGGCCGCTCGGTGGTGGAACTGGCGGAGAAGGTCCTGGCGGAGGCCGCGCCCGTACGACGTGGCGGGGCACCGTACGAGGCCCGCGAGCCGCTTCCGGACGCGCTCGCGGACGCCCGGTGGATCCCCTTCACCGCCCGCACCCGCATGTCCGGCGTGGACGTGGCCGGGCGCCGGATCCGCAAGGGCGCCACCGCCTCCGTCCTCGCCTGGGTACGCGAGCGCGGCGGCACCGTGCCGCCGGACGCGGAGGAGAGCGCGGAGCGCATCTCCCGGGCGGGCGGCACCCCGCTGCTCGTCGCCGTCGAGGACGCCGGGGAGAGCGGCGGGGCCCGGGTGCTCGGCGTCGTCCACCTCAAGGACGTCGTCAAGGACGGCGTCCGGGAACGCTTCGACGAACTGCGCCGCATGGGCATCAGAACCGTCATGATCACGGGCGACAACCCGCTGACCGCGCGGGCCATCGCCGAGGAGGCCGGCGTCGACGACTTCCTCGCCGAGGCCACCCCCGAGGACAAGATGGCGCTGATCCGGCGGGAGCAGTCCGGCGGCCGGCTGGTCGCGATGACCGGTGACGGCACCAACGACGCGCCCGCGCTGGCCCAGGCCGACGTCGGGGTGGCGATGAACACGGGCACGTCGGCCGCCAAGGAGGCCGGCAACATGATCGACCTCGACTCCGACCCGGCCAAGCTGATCGAGATTGTCGAGATCGGCAAACAACTCCTCATCACCCGGGGCGCGTTGACGACGTTCTCGCTCGCCAACGACGTCGCCAAGTACTTCGCGATCATCCCCGCGCTGTTCGCGTCGGTGTACCCGGGCCTGGACCGGCTCAACATCATGGGGCTCTCCAGCCCCGACTCCGCGATCCTCTCCGCCGTCGTCTTCAACGCGCTGGTCATCGTCGCGCTGATCCCCCTCGCGCTGCGCGGAGTGCGCTACCGGGCGATGAGCGCGGACCGGATGCTCCGCCGCAACCTCGCCCGCTACGGGCTGGGCGGACTGCTCGCGCCGTTCCTCGGCATCAAGCTGATCGACCTGCTCGTCTCCCTCCTCCCCGGGTTCTGACCCCGGACCGGCACGGTGGTGTACGTCATGAACAACTCCCTTGTGAACACCGCCCGGTCGGCGGGCGCGGGACTGCGCGCGCTGCTGGTCCTCACCCTGGTGACGGGCGTCCTCTATCCGCTCCTCGTCACCGGGATCGCCCAGGGGCTGTTCCGCGACCGCGCGAACGGCTCGGAGGTCCGGGCGGACGGACGGGTGGTGGGCTCCTCCCTGATCGGGCAGTCCTACGAGGTGGCGGGAAAGCACGGCAAGAGCGCGCCCGACCTCCGGTGGTTCCAGGGCCGCCCGGCGGACGGGCTCGGCACCAACTCCGTCAACACGCGCTACCGGCTGCTGCTGTCCGGGGCGACCAACCTGGCCGCCGACAACCCCGTCCTCGTCGACCGGGTGCGGGCGGCCCGGGCGGCGGTGGTCCGGGACAACTCGGTGCCCGGGTACACCGTCCGGCCCTCGCAGGTGCCCGCCGACGCCGTCACCTCCTCGGGCTCCGGGCTCGATCCGGACATCTCCCCGCGGTACGCGGCCCTCCAGGTGCACCGGGTCGCCGCCCGCAACGGGCTGTCCGTGGCGGACGTGCGGAAACTGGTCGCGGACCACGCCGAGGGGCGCACGCTCGGCTTCCTGGGGGAGCCCCGCGTCAACGTGCTCGCGCTCAACGTGGCGCTCAAGGACCTGGTGACGCGAACCGGACAGGGCTGAGGGTGGGCAGGGCCCTCACCGCCGCCCCGGCGCCCCCGCGCGCAGTCCGTCCATCACCAGGTCGAGGAGCCGGGTGGCCCGCTCCTGCCAGCCGTCCTCGGGAGTGAGCATCCACAGGCCGGAGATGGCCAGGACGAAGTCGTCGCCGGTGACCCCGGGGCGGATCGTCCCGGCCTCCTCGCAGGCGCGGACCAGGAGTTCGGCCGCGGCCGTCAGCGGGGTGGGCTCCGGCCGCCCGGGGCTGCCGGGGCCGCTGGTGGCCTGGCGGATCGCCTCGGCCAGACCGGCCTTGGTCATCGCGAACCGCGCGAGCCGGTCCATCCACTCCCGCAGCGCCACGTCCGGTTCCCGGTGCTCCAACAGACAGGTCGCGTGCTCGGCGACCTGCTGCATCTCGTGGCGGTAGATCTCGAGGACGAGGGCCTGACGATTGGGGAAGTTGCGGTAGAACGTGCCCTGCCCGACGCCCGCCTTCCGGGCGATCAGGCTGAGCGGCGCGTCCGCGCAGCGGGTCAGCTCGACCACCGCCACGTCCAGGATGCGCTCGCGGTTGCGCTGCGCGTCCGAGCGCAGGGGGGCGCCCTTCTCGTGTCCCATTCGTCCTCCCCTCGGGCCTGTCGTGGGGTCAGCCCTTGCTAAGCGGACAGCTGTCCGGTAGCTTTCCAAGTACCGGACAGCTGTCCGGTTGGCCCCCATAGTACCGGTGGGCAGCGCTTTTACGCCATGTGCGGGGTCCTGTGCCCGGCGCTCCGTGCGCTCCCCCCTTGACGCGTCCAGACCCGATGCCGTCCTTCCTGAATCCTTTCCCCTCCGTGTGCTCCCCGTGCTCCTTACCGACGTGTTCCGGATACACGAAAGAAGCTGATCATGGCACCCTCGACGTCCAGCGCCATCACCTTGAAGATCAATGGCGAGAAGTACCCGCTGACCGTCGACCACCGCACCACCCTGCTCGACGCCCTGCGCGAGCGGCTCGATCTCACCGGCAGCAAGAAGGGCTGCGACCACGGACAGTGCGGCGCCTGCACGGTCCTCATCGACGGACGCCGTGAGGTGTCCTGTCTCAATCTGGCCGTCGCGGCCGAAGGACGCGAGATCACCACCGTCGAAGGACTCGCGCGCGGCGAGGAGTTGCACCCGGTGCAGCAGGCCTTCCTCGACCTCGACGGCTACCAGTGCGGCTACTGCACCCCCGGACAGATCTGCTCGGCGGTCGCGGTGATCGAGGAGCACGCGGCCGGCTGGCCCAGCGCCGTCACCGACGACGTACGCCCCGAGGCCGGGCCACCACCGCTGAGCCCCGAGGAGATCCGCGAGCGGATGAGCGGCAACCTGTGCCGCTGCGCCGCCTACGTGTCGATCGTCCAGGCGGTCTCCCGCGCGGCCGACACCACCGCCGAGCAGCGGCGGACCGAGCCCACGGGCTCCGAGCACACCGGCCGTACGGCGGACGCGGAGGCGGCGGCATGAAGGAGTTCGGATACCAGCGCGCCGGTGACGTCTCCGGCGCCGTCGCCCTGCTGACCGCCGACCCGGACGCCCGCTTCCTCGGCGGCGGCACCAACCTCGTCGACCTGATGAAGTCCGGCGTGGAGCGCCCCGGACTCCTCGTGGACGTGCGTCAACTCCCCCTGGACGAGATCGAGTCGACGCCCGGCGGCGGACTGCGCATCGGCGCCACCGTCACCAACAGCGACCTCGCCGTCCACCCCGAGGTCCGCCGCCGCTACCCGGTGCTCACCCAGGCCGTACTGGCCGGCGCCTCCGGACAGCTGCGCAACATGGCCACCGTCGGCGGCAATCTGCTCCAGCGCACCCGCTGCGGCTACTTCACCGACGTGACCAAGCCCTGCAACAAGCGGGAACCCGGCAGCGGTTGCCCCGCCATCGAGGGCGAGCACCACAACCACGCCATCCTGGGCGCCTCCGACCACTGCGTCGCCACGCACCCCTCGGACATGGGTGTGGCGCTGACCGCGCTCGACGCCGTCGTCACCTACGAAACCGCCGACGGCCCCGGCGAGTTGGCGCTCGCCGACTTCTACCTCCCCGTCGGCGACACCCCGCACCGGGAGACCGCCCTGCCGCCGGGCGCCCTGATCACCGGCGTCACCGTGCCGCCCGCCCCGGTCGCCGCCCGCTCCCGCTACCGCAAGGTGCGCGAGCGCGCCTCGTACGCCTTCGCCATCGGCTCCGTCGCCGCCGCGCTCGACGTCTCCGACGGCGTCGTGCGCGACGTGCGGCTCGCCTTCGGCGCGGTCGCCTCCCGCCCCTGGCGGGCCCGCGCCGCCGAACGCGCGCTGACCGGGGCGCCGGCCGACGCCGAGACCTTCGCCGCCGCCGCGGACGCCGAACTGGCCGCCGCCCGGCCGCTGCGCGACAACACGTACAAGGTGACGCTGATGCGCAACCTCGTGGTGGCCGTGCTCACCGAACTCGCCGAGGAGGCCGCCCGATGACCACCGCCACCACCGGCCGTACGACCCCGATCGGCGTCGTCGGCACCGCGCACACCCGGGTCGAGGGCCGCGAGAAGGTCACCGGCGCGGCCCGCTACGCCGGAGAGATCCCCTTCGCCGACCTCGCCCACGGCTGGCTGGTGCTCTCCACCGTCGCCCGCGGCCGGATCACCGCCGTCGACACCGAGCCCGTCCTCGCCATGCCCGGCGTGCGCGCCGTGCTGCACCACGGCAACGCCCCGCGCGTGGAGACCCAGTACATGGGCATGATGGGTCCGCCGGACCCGACCTCGACCGTCTTCCAGACCGACCGGGTGCCCCATCTCGGCTGGCCGGTGGCGCTCGTCGTCGCCGAGACCTCCGAACAGGCCCGCGAGGCCGCCGAGTCGCTCGTCGTCCACTACGAGGTGGAACCCCACGACACCGGCTTCGCCGGTGACCGGCCCGAGGCCCACACGGTGGACGGCATCATGCCGGGCGTGACGGAGAAGGGCGACCTGGCGGCCGAACTCGCCGCATCCGCCCACGTCGTGGACGCCGAGTACACCACGCCCGAAGAGCACCACAGCATGATGGAGCCGCACGCGGCGACCGCGCGCTGGGACGGCGGCCGGCTGGAGCTCATCGACTCCAACCAGGGCACCACCTGGGTGCAGAACGAACTCGCCCAGATGTTCTCCCTCGACCCCGGCGCGGTCCGGGTGCGCTCCGAGCACATCGGCGGCGGCTTCGGCAGCAAGGGCCTGCGCGCCCACCAGGTCGCCGCGGTGATGGCCGCCACGACCCTGCAGCGGCCGGTGCGTGTCGTCATGACGCGCCGCCAGATGTTCTCGCTCACCGGCTACCGCAGCCCCACCTCGCAGCGCGTGCGCCTGGGCGCCGACGCCGACGGACGGCTGCGCGCGCTGGAGCACCGCTCCGTCAGCCAGACCTCCACCGTGCACACGTTCGTCGAGCCGAGCGCCGGCGTGCCCCGCATCATGTACGACGCCGCCGCCCACCACACGGCCAACCTCGTCGTCCCGCTCGACGTGCCGACGCCGACCTTCATGCGGGCCCCCGGCGAGGCGCCCGGGTCCTTCGCCCTCGAATCGGCGCTCGACGAACTCGCCGAGAAGACCGGCCTGGACCCGATCGAGCTGCGCGTGCGCAACGAACCCGACCGGGGACCGGTCTCCGGGCTGCCGTTCAGCACCCGCAACCTGGTCGGCTGCTTCCGTGAGGGCGCCCGCCGGTTCGGCTGGGCCGACCGCGACCCGCGCCCCGGCGTGCGCCGCGACGGCCGCTGGCTGCTCGGCACCGGCGTGGCCGGCGCCTCCTTCCACTCGGGAGCGGGTCCCTCCACGGCCCTGGCGACGGCGGAGCCGGACGGCACCTTCACCGTGCGGATCGCCGCCGCCGACATCGGCACCGGCGCCCGCACCGCGCTCACCCTGATCGCCGCCGACGCGCTCGAAGTGCCGGTGGACCGGGTACGCGTACGCATCGGCGACAGCGACTTCGGGCCCGCCATGCTCGCCGGCGGCTCGATGGGCACCCGCTCCTGGGCGTGGGCCATCAACGCGGCGGGGCGTGAACTGCGCGAACGGCTCGCGCTCGGGACCGGCATCCCGCCCGAGGGCATCACCGTCCGCTCGGACACCACCGCCGCGCTCGGCACCCTCGCCCAGAAGGAACGGCACTCCTTCGGCGCGCAGTTCGCCGAGGTCGCCGTGGACCCCGCCACCGGCGAGGTCCGGGTGCGCCGGATGCTCGGCATCTTCGCGGCCGGCCGCATCGTCAACCCGCTCACCGCCCGCAATCAGCTCGTCGGCGGCATGATCTGGGGCATCTCCATGGCCCTGCACGAGGAGGCGGTACGGGACCGGGCCACCGGCGGCCTCTACGGGGCCGACCTCGCGGGCTACCACGTCGCCACCCACGCCGACGTGCCGCACGTCGAGGCCGACTGGATCGAGGACGACGACCCCGACGACCCGGTCGGCATCAAGGGCGTCGGCGAGGTCGGCATCGTGGGCGCCGCCGCGGCCATCGCCAACGCGGTCCGGCACGCCACCGGCGTACGCCACCGTCACCTGCCCATCCGCCCCGACCGGGTGCTGGGGGCCCAGGACGCGGGAGCACCGGATGCTTGACCTCGCCGGGCAACTGCACGACTGGCTGGCCGAGGGCCGGGAGTTCGCGGTGGCCACCGTGGTCGCCGTCGGCGGCAGCGCGCCCCGCGGCCCCGGTGCCGCCCTCGCCGTCGACAGCGAGGGCACGGTGATCGGCTCGGTCTCCGGCGGCTGCGTCGAGGGCGCGGTCTACGAGCTGTGCCAGGAGGCGCTGGCGGACGGCTCCACCGTCGTCCAGCGGTTCGGCTACAGCGACGAGGATGCCTTCGCCGTGGGCCTGACCTGCGGCGGGGTCCTCGACATCATGGTCACCCCGGTCGGCGCCGACGCCCCCGCGCGGGAAGTCCTGCGGACGGCGCTGGCGGCCGCCGCCTCCGGCGCGCCGGCCGCCGTCGCCCGCGTCGTACGGGGCCCGGCCGAACTCCTCGGCCACGTCCTGGCCGTGGGCTCCGACGGGGGGCACGAGGGCGGGCTCGGCGGCCACCCCGAACTGGACCGCACGGCCGCGGCCCAGGCCCGGGCGCTGCTCGACGTGGGCCGCACCGGCACCGTCGAGGTCGCCGAGGACGGCAGCCACTGTCCCGGCGGGCTCACCCTGCTCGTCGAGTCCAGCGTGCCGCCGCCCCGCATGATCGTCTTCGGGGCGATCGACTTCGCGGCGGCCCTGGTGCGGGCGGGCAAGTTCCTCGGTTACCACGTCACCGTGTGCGACGCCCGCCCGGTCTTCGCCACCCGGGCCCGTTTCCCGGAGGCCGACGAGGTCGTCGTCGACTGGCCGCACCGCTATCTGCGCGGCACCGGGACCGACGTCCGCACGGTGCTGTGCGTCCTCACCCACGACGCCAAGTTCGACGTGCCGCTGCTTGAGGAGGCGCTGCGACGGCCGGCCGCGTTCGTCGGGGCCATGGGGTCCCGGCGCACGCACGCCGACCGCGAGCGGCGGCTGCGCGAGGTCGGCGTGAGCGAGGCCGAACTGGCGCGGCTGCGGTCACCGATCGGGCTCGACCTCGGCGCCCGTACGCCGGAGGAGACGGCGCTGTCCATCGCCGCGGAGATCGTCGCGGCCCGGCGGGGCGGCACGGGCGTCCCGCTCACGGGCTCGGGCACGCCGATCCACCGGGACGCCGGGGAACGGGGGGTGGCGGCGGAGGCGGCGTGAGGGGAGGGGCGGTGGAACTGTGTCTCCCTGCGAGGCGTCCATGAAAATGATCACGAACGTGGACAGCCGTGTGGGGACAGTCATGTGGGAAGCCACGTGGACAGTCACACCGTGCGCAGGAACAGGAGAGCACCGTTTTGGGAACCCTGGGACACACGAAGCTCCGCCCCGGCCGTCGTACCGCGCTGACGCTCGGCGCGGGGGCCGCCCTCGCCGTCGCACTGCCCGCCGCGTCGGCGCACGCCGCCACGGGAACCGCCGGGCTCGCCCGGCGGTTCCGGGCGCTGGAGGAGGAGTACGCCGCACGCCTCGGCGTCTACGCGTACGACACGGCCACCGGGCGGAGTGTGCGGTACCGCGCGGACGAGACGTTCGCCCTCTGCTCGGTGTTCAAGACGCTCGCCGCCGGGGCGGTCCTGCGCGACCTGGACCGGAACGGCGAGTTCCTCGCCAAGCGGATCCGGTACACCGAGCAGCAGGTGACGGACTCCGGTTACGCGCCCGTCACCGGCCGGCCCGAGAACCTCGCCGACGGCATGACCGTCGAGGCGCTGTGCGCCGCCGCGGTCTCCGAGAGCGACAACTGCGCGGGCAACCTGCTGCTGAGCGAGCTGGGCGGCCCGACCGGGATCACCCGGTTCTGCCGCTCGCTCGGCGACCGCACGACCCGGCTCGACCGGTGGGAGCCGGACCTCAACTCGGCCGAGCCGTGGCGGACGACGGACATCACCACGCCGCACGCCATCGGCCGGACCTACGCGCGCCTCCTCCTCGGCCGCGCGCTGCCGGACGCCGACCGGGAGCGGCTGACGGGGTGGCTGATCGCCAACACCACGAACGGCGAACGCTTCGGTACCGGGCTGCCGGACGACTGGACCCTCGCCGACAAGACCGGCGGCGGCGCGAGCTACGGCGTCGCGAACGACGTCGGCGTCGCATGGCCCCCCGGCCGGCCCCCACTGCTCCTCGCGGTGCTCTCGACGAAGAAGGACCCCGCGGGTCCGACGGAAAACGCCCTGGTGGCCAGGGCAGCGGCCCAGGTGGCCGCGGCGCTGACCTGACGGGGCGGCGGGGGGTGCGTTGTCGGCCGACGGCGGGTGGGGTGCGCCGCGCAGTTCCCCGCGCCCCTGAGGGGCGCGACCCGGCGCTCAGCCACGACGCACCCTGATCGAGGGGCGCAGCCCCGAGTGTTCCAGGGGCGCGGGGAACTGCGCGACCAGCCACAGCGCACCCGCACCGGACCTGTCCTCCCCAGCCGGTACGGCGCCCCGGGGCCGGCAGGCCACCCCCCGGCCGGGAGGCCGCCGCGCGCCGTCAGGCCGGGGGCGGGCTCGTGCCCGGGCCGTCGGCCTGGGTGGCCGCCGCGCGGCCTACGGCCGCCACCAGCGGCAGCAACCGGTACCGCACCCGCTCCCGCAACGCCACCTCCGTCCGCGTACGGACGACCCCCGGCACGCTGATCACCGCCTGCACCACGTCCTCCAGATGCGCGTTGTCCCGCGCGACCACCCGCGTGAGCAGATCCCCGCCCCCCGTCGTGGAGAACGCCTCGACGATCTCGGGAACGGCGGCGAGCGCGTCGCCCACCTCGTCCAGCCGCCCCTGCGTCACCTCCACGTGCACGAACGCCAGCACCGGATGCCCCAGCGCCGCCGGCGAGAGGGACGGCGCCGTACCGGTGATCACCCCGTCCCGCTCCAGCCGGTCGAGCCGCGCCTGCAAGGTGCCGCGCGCGACCCCCAGGATGCGCGCGTACTCCCGCACGCTGGTGCGCGGCTGCTCCAGCAGCAGCCGCAGGATGCGGGTGTCGAGCTGATCCACGGCCATGGTCCGTTGGCCCTCCGGTCGGCGGCGTCGAGCGTCGCCGACTGTACCAATGGCCCAGTGCGACGAGCACCTGTTGAGCCACACCCGCACCTCCGCTTATCTTCGCCACATCAATGGCGCCGCGCAGCGCAGGACGGCAACGAAGCCGGATCCGTGCCCGCGGCGCCTTTCCATGTCCGTTGAGGGGGGCGGAGAACCGACGGTGGAGACGGTCAAGAGGATGTTCACGGCCGCGGACCCGGGCCGGACCCGGCTACGGGTCTCGCTGCGCGCGGTGCTCGGCATCGGCCTCGCCGTGACCGTCTGCGCGGCGGCGGGACTGCCGCTGCCCGCGTCGATCACGGGCGGACTGGCCGCCCTGCTCGCACTGTTCACCGTCGCCGACCCGACCGTACGCGGCCAGGCGGCCACCACCGCACTGCTCCCCGCCGTCGGCCTGCCGGTGCTCGCGCTCGCCTCGGCGCTGCACGGGCTCCCGCTGCTCCGCGACGCCGCCTGGCTCGCGCTCGTGCTCGCGGGCGTGTACGCCCGTCGCTGGGGCCCGCGCGGCCACGCGCTGGGCATCTTCGCGTTCATGATGTTCTTCACCGCCCAGTTCCTGCACGCCGTCCCCGGCGCGCTCCCGCGCCTGACCGCCGCCGTGCTGCTGTCCGTCGGCACCGCCGCCGGGATCCGGTTCGGGCTGTGGTGCGTGGAGCGCGGTACGGCCCCGCCCGCCGCACCGGCCCCGCCGGCCGGGCGCGGACTGGCCCGGCACACCACCCGGCAGGCCTTCCAGGCCACCGCCGCCTGCGCCTTCGCGACGGCCGCCGGCGAACTGCTGTCGTACGAGCGCTGGTACTGGGCCGTCGGCGCCGCCTGGTGGATCTTCGTCAACACCGCCTCGCGCGGCGAGACGCTGGTCCGCGGCTTCCGCCGGGTGTTCGGCACGGTCACCGGCCTGGTCGCCGGCCTGCTGGTGGCCGTGCCGGTGCACGGGGCACCGGCGCCGACGGCGGCCCTCGTCGCGGTGTGCGTCTTCGGGATCTTCTACTCGGCGCCCCTGTCGTACAGCTGGATGATGTTCTTCGTGACGGTCATGGCGGGCCTGCTCTACGGGCTGCTGGGCGTGCTGCACCCCGGGCTGCTCGGTCTGCGGCTGGCCGAGACGGGCGTGGGCGCGCTCGGCGCGGCGCTCGCCGTCGCGCTGGTGCTGCCGGTCACGACGCACGCCGTCACCGACCACTGGGTGCGGCGCGCACTGCACGCCGTGCACGCCTGCACCACCGCCGCCTCCCGCCGCCTCGCGGGCGACGAGGCGGCCGACCCCGCGCCGCGCGTGGCGGAACTCGAAGCGATCCTGGGACGCGTACGGATGGCGCTCGCGCCACTGGTGCACCCGCTCAACCCACTGCGGGCGCGCGGAGCGCGAGCACGGACGGTCCTCGCCCTGCTGGACGAATGCGTCCGCGAAACCCGCGGCCTGGCGACCGTCGCCGCCCACCCCGACGCCTCCCACGACACCCGCCTCACCGAGGCCTGCGCCCGCGTGGAAACGGCGGTGCACACACTCCTGGGCGCGGTCCCCGCTCCCACCCACACACCCCCACCGGCATCCCACCCCCCGCACCCGGCCGCGGAACGCGCCCTGACCCACCTCCACACCCTGGAACACACCCTGACAGCCCTCGCCGTCCCCCTGAAGGCCTGAGCCTCGACCGGGAGCCCGTCACGTCCCCCGGGGGCGCCGCCCCCACCTGGTCTAGACCCCCTGCTACCGTCGCCTGCGACGGACCAAGCGCGGCGAGAGGGGACGAACGTGGGCGTGAGCGACACCGTCGAACGGCGGGCGTACATCGGGTCGTACACGGCGGAGGGCGGCCGCGGCGTCCTGACCGCGACCGTCGACGAGGACACCGGCGCCCTCACCCCCCTCGGCGCCGCCGGCGACGTACCCGACCCGTCCTTCCTCGCCCCGTCCCCCACGGCCGGACTGCTCTACGCCGTCAGCGAGACGTCCGACGGCGCCGTCGCGGCCTTCCGCGTCACCGGCGACACCCCGGAGCGCGTCGGCCCCCTCGTTCCCGTCGACGGCGGCGGCCCCACCCACCTCAGCGTGCACGCCGGACATGTCGTGACCGCCAACTACGTCTCCGGCAGCGTCACGGCCGTCCCGCTGCGCGCCGACGGCACCCTCGCGGACGCCGCGTCCGGCGTGCTCACGCACACCGGCTCGGGCCCCGACCCCAAGCGCCAGCAGAGCCCGCACGCCCACCAGGTGCGGCCCGACCCAAGCGGCCGCTGGCTGGTGAGCGTCGACCTCGGCACCGACTCCGTCCGCGTGTGCACCCTGGAGGCCGGGGTGCCCGTCCTGCGCCACGAGTACGCGCTGCGCCCCGGTTCCGGCCCCCGCCACCTCGCGTTCCACCCCGACGGGGAACACGCGTACGTCGTCAACGAGCTGTCGCCCACGGTCACCGTCTGCCGCTGGGACGCCGACGCCGGCGCGCTCAAGCCGCTCGGCGAGACCTCCGTGCTGCCGAGCGCCCCCGACGGCGACGCGTACCCCTCCGGCATCGTGGTCTCGCCCGACGGCAGGTTCGTGTGGACCTCCACCCGCGGCCAGGACGTGGTGTCCGTCCTGGCCGTCGAACCGGGCGGCGAGAGCCTGCGGCTGATGGCGACCGTGCCCTGCGGCGGCGCCTGGCCGCGCGACCTCGCCCTGTCCGGCCGCTTCCTGTACGTGGCCAACGAGCACTCAGGGAACGTCGCCTGGTTCGCCCTCGACCCCTCCTCCGGACTGCCGCGCGCGGGTGGCTCGCTCGAGGCCCCGGCGGCCTCCTGCGTGGTGTTCGCCTGAACCGGTCCGGACGCGGGACACGCCACGGCACGCCTGGACACGCCCGGACATGCCGGGACACGCCGAAGGGCCCGCCTCCCCGGGGGGAGCGGGCCCTTTTCGCGTTCTCGTACCGGCTTCCGCCGACGTCCGGCGGCTCAGCGCACCGGCGTGCCCTGCGGCTGCGGCTGGGCGATGCCGAGCGCCGTCGTGTACTTGGCGAGCACCAGCTTGCCGATCGCCGGGTACGCCCCCAGCGGCTCGGCCGTCGCGCAGTCCGCCTCCTTCGCGGCGGCCTCCAGCAGGCCCTCCTCGATCTCGGGGCCGACCAGGTACGGCGCGAGCGCGAGCTGCTGCGAACCGGCCGCCCGCAGCTCCTCGGCCACGGCCGAGATCGCGCCCTCCTCGTCCAGGGCCGCCGCCATCACCGGCACGGCGAGCCGCGCGGCGAGCAGCATGCCGGTGATCCCGGCCGCCTGCACCGCCTCGTCGCCGCCCACCGACGCCAGGACGATGCCGTCGGCCGCGGTCGCCACGGTGAACAGCCGGGCGCGGTCGGCGCGGGCCAGACCGGCCTCGGAGAGCCGCACGTGCAGCGCCTCGGCGAGCAGCGGGTGCGGGCCGAGGACGTCCGTCAGCTCGGCCGCGATCCGGCTCTCCATGACGGCCTGCCGGATCCGGCGCAGCAGCGCGTTGTCCGGGCCGGCGAGCAGCGGCACGACGACGCCCACGGGGCCGTCGGGCTCCTTGGCGTCGCTGCCGGCGGCGCGCGCCTGCTCGTAGCGGGCGGTGCGCTCCTCGGCCGCGCGGGCCAAAACGTGCCCCAGCGCGGGGAACTCGGTTTCGTCCCCGTCCACGTACGCGATGCGGGCATCGAGACCGGGCAGCTCGGACCGCGCGATGCTCACCACCTCTTCGGCGAGGCTGCGCATCGCGGCGCTGGGCGTGCCCGGCACCGCGAGGACGAGCGCGGGCGAACCCTCGGGAACCGCGAGGGGTTCCGGACGGCGGTGCCGCCCGGGCTGACGCGGACGCGGCATTCGTACAGGCAGGCCATTCGCGGGCCCAGTGGGGGAGCTCATGGCGCCGCATGCTACTGGCTTCCTGGGCTCCCCTGTTCGGGGAGGGTGCAGGTGAGCGGTATCCGTCCGGATTTGTCTGATGAGGTACGTACGAATTCGAGACGATCGGCGTGGTTCGGCCATGTCGGCGGACGATTGTCAGGGCTGTTGGGGGAGGTGGCGGACCGTCCCGCCCCGGGGGGAACCGTCGCCGGGCGGAGTCCCACGTTCGGGTGGCTGAAAAGTCATGTCGTCGGTGCGGTGGCCGGTCGCGGGTGCGCTGCCGGCAGCGGCGGGCGGCGTCCTCCCGTCGACGCTCACGTGCAGCATCCGCGCGTCCTGGGGGAGCGCGAGCGATCCCGCCGCCAGGTCGCACGCGATCCGCACCGCGCCGTGCAGCGGATCGCCCTCGGCGGGCACCCGCCGCGCGTGCGGCAGACAGCGCGACAGCTCCTCCGCCAGGGGGACGGCCAGCGCCTCGCCCAGCTTCAGCAGGCCGCCGGTGACGGCCAGCCGGGGCTTCCCGGAGGGCGGGCAGACGGCCGCCGCGGACTCCGCGAGATGCCGGGCCGCGTCCCGCAGCACGCCCGCCGCGACCGGGTCGTCCCCGGCGTGGGCGGCCACCTCGGGCGCGAACGAGGCGAGTACGGCGGCCCGGTCCGTCCGTGGATACAGTCGCCCCGGCAGCCCGACGACCGGCCCGAACACCTCCTCGGCCCGCCGCAGCAGCGCCGCCGAGCCGCCCGGCCGCCCGTCGTGCGCCCGCAGCGCCGCCTCGAGCCCGGCCCTGCCGATCCACGCGCCGCCCCCGCAGTCGCCGAGCAGATGCCCCCAGCCGTCCGCCCGGCGCCAGCCGGACAGATCCGTGCCGACGGCGATCAGCCCGGTGCCGGCCGCGACCACCGCGCCCGGCCGGGCGCCGAGCGCGCCGGTGTAGGCGGTGACGGCGTCGGCGGCCAGCGCGAGCCGCGACACGCCCAGCTCCCGCTCCAGCGCGGCGGGCAGCTCGGCCCGCAGCCCGTCGCCGAGCGTCGCCATCCCGGCCGCCCCGACGGCCACGGCGGCCGGCGCGTCCGCCCCCACCTCCACCAGCAACCACCGCACGGCCGGCACGAGTTGCGCGAGCAGATGCCCGGCGTCGATCCCCCGCTCCCCGGTCCGCACCGGCTCGCCGGAGACGAACGGCCCGGCGGCCACCGAACCGTCGGCCCGCGCCAGCACCACGCGCAGCCCGGATCCGCCCGAGTCCACCCCGAGCACGACCCCCGACCGCTCCCGCCCCGGCGGCACCGGGGTCACGGAAGGCGCCAGTCCACCGGGGTCGCGCCCTGGCGGGCCAGCAGGTCGTTGGCGCGGCTGAACGGGCGGGAGCCGAAGAAGCCGCGGTCGGCCGACATCGGGGACGGGTGCGAGGACTCCACTGACGGCAGGTCGCCGAGGAGCGGGCGCAGATTGCGGGCATCGCGGCCCCACAGGATCGACACCAGCGGACGGCCCCGGCCGGCCAGCGCCCGTATCGCCTGTTCGGTGACCTCCTCCCAGCCCTTCCCGCGGTGCGCGCCCGGCTTGCGGGGGGCCGTCGTCAGCGCCCTGTTGAGCAGCAGCACGCCCTGCCGCGTCCACGGCGTCAGATCGCCGCTGGACGGCTGCGGCAGCCCCAGGTCGGTATGGAGTTCGCGGAAGATGTTGAGCAGACTGCCCGGCAGCGGCCGCACCTCCGGCGCGACGGAGAACGACAGCCCCACCGCGTGCCCCGGGGTCGGATACGGGTCCTGCCCGACGATCAGGACCCTGACCTCGTCGAAGGGCTGCTGGAAGGCCCGCAGGACGTTGGGTCCCGCCGGCAGGTACGTCCGCCCGGCGGCGATCTCCGCGCGCAGGAAGTCGCCCATCTCGGCGATCCGTCCGGCCACGGGGTCCAGGGCCTTCGCCCAGCCCGGTTCGACGATCTCATGCAACGGTCGTGGTGCCACGGCCGTCACCCTACTGCCGGAGGCGCCGGGACGATCAACCGATGACCGGGCGGTGGCCGGAACCGACCGCATCGTTCGCGAACCCGGCGCCGCCCGCGCCTCGTCGACCGCCACCGGCGCGGTGCCGCTCACCCGGTCACCGCCGCCCGTACGCAGAGCACGTCCGGCAGGTGCGAGGCCAGCTGCCGCCAGCTGTCCCCGTCGTCCGCCGAGGCGTACACCTCGCCGTTGCGGTTGCCGAAGTACACGCCCGCCGGGTCCGCGTCGTCCGTGCACAGCGCGTCCCGCAGCACCGTCCCGTAGTGGTCCTCCCGCGGCAGCCCCGCCGTCAGCGGCTCCCAGCTGCGGCCCGCGTCCGCCGTACGGAAGACCCGGCACCGGTGGTCCGCCGGGACCCGGTCGGCGTCGGCGTTGATCGGGAAGACGTACGCCGTGTCCCCGCGGTGCGGATGCGCGGCCACCGCGAACCCGAACGTCGACGGCAGCCCCTCGCCGATGTCCGTCCAGTGCGCCCCGGTGTCGTCGCTGCGGTACACACCCCAGTGGTTCTGCAGATAGAGCCGGTCGGGATCCGCGGCGTCCCGGGCGACCTTGTGCACGCACTGGCCGAACTCGGGGTCGGGATCCGGCAGGAAGACCGCCGAGACACCGGAGTTGGACGGCGCCCAGCTCGCGCCGCCGTCCCGGGTGCGGAACACCCCGGCGGTCGAGACGGCGACCGTCACCGCGTCCGCGTCGCGCCGGTCGGTGAGTACCGTGTGCAGCCCCTCACCGCCGCCGCCCGGCACCCATCTGTCCCGCGTCGGGTGCTCCCACAGGGGGCGGACCAGGGAGAAACTCTCCCCTCTGTCCTCCGAGCGGTACAGCGCCGCCGGTTCCGTGCCCGCGTACACCACGTCGGGCTCCGCCGCGGCCGGGTGCAGCTGCCACACCCGCTCCAGCGACGCCCCGGTGTCCTGCGGGAACTTCACGGCCGGCCGCGCCGGCTCCGTCCACGTGCGCCCGAGGTCGTCGGAATGGAAGACCGACGGGCCCCAGTGCGCGCTGTCCCCTCCCACCAGCAGCCGCGGCGTCGGCCCGCGGGTGTCGATCGCGACCGAGTAGACCGCCTGCGCGTTGAAGTACGGCCGCTCGTCGAACTCCCAGACGCCACCCCGCCGGCGCCCGATGAACAGCCCCTTGCGGGTGCCCACGGTGAGCAGAACGTCGGACATGCCGACCACCTCCGAAACCTCGTTGTTCCAGACATGGGCCAGTCTGCACCCCACCACTGACAGTGGCCCCGGAACGACTCCGCGACGGCTCCCGGACGGCCGCGGAACGACTCCCGAGCGGACCGCACGGCGCCGGTGCGGGTGCCCCGGATCCGGGTACCTGGACGGTCGGCGCGCCGCACGGGCGACGCACCTCACATGAGCAGGACGGCGGCGGCCCGCGTAGCAGAGGGCGGGCGGCGGACGTCCGGCGTGTCGATGGTTCCGGGGCGGTGAGGAGGATGCCGGTGAAGGTGGCATTCCGACGACGCAGGGTCTGGCTCTGGCGGTGGCGGCGCAATCCGCTGCGCCGCCGCAGCGACAGGGTCGAGGCCTGGGTGGTGCTGGTCACCTGGATCGTCACCGTGACCGGCGGCGTGCTCGCCGGTGTGGCGGCGACGCACACGGTCGAGCGGACCCTCGCCCGGGAGCGGGCCGACTGGCGGCCCGTGGTCGCCCGGCTCCTGGAGAACGCGCCCGTCTCCGCCTCCGGCGGCGCCCGGGTGTGGGCCGAGGCCCGCTGGACCGCCCCCGACGGCGCCGCCCGCTCCGGCCAGGCCAGGGTCCCGGCCGGCAGCACGCGCGGCACCACGGTCACGGTCTGGACGGACCCGGCGGGCCTGCTGGTCAACAGGCCCCCGTCCGCCGCCACGGCCGCCACGCGGGCCGCCCTGATCGGCGCTCTGACGGGAGTCGGCGCCGGAACGGTTCCGCTGGTGTGCGGCCGGCTTCTGCGCGGCCGGCTGGAACGCCGCCGGATGGACCAGTGGGACGAGGACTGGGCACGCCTCGGACCGACCTGGGGCCGCACGACGGGCTGAGCCCCCCACCCTCGCGGGCGGCACGGTCACCTGTGCGCGCACCGCCGGCTTCCGGCCCGGCTACTCGCCCGCCGGCCGCCCGGTGCGCTCCCCGGCGCGTCCCCCGTCCCGGCGCTCGCGGTCCCCACGTGCCCCGTCCCGGCTCTCGGTGGCGAAGAAGCGCGAAAGGTCCGTCGCGTGCGCCCCCTGCGCCCCCGTCGACCCGCCGCTCTCCGGCGGAGCCCCCTGCTCCCACGCGAGGCCGTACCGGCGGAACAGCTCCGCCCGCAGCACCGGCAGCGACATCGGCGCCCCCGGCACCAGGGCCGCGTACACCGCCCCCATCAGCAGGGCGCGCAGCATGGGGTAGTCCCGCTCGGGGTGGTCCGAACCGTTGCGGACGACCGTGTCGCGCAGCAGTTCGGCCAGTCGCTGCTGCTCGGGGCACTGCACGAAGCCCTCGGCCTGGAGGATTCCGGCCATGTGGTGCCGCATCAGCACGGGGTGGTCCCGGGTCAGGCCCAGGATCGCGTCGATCGCCCGGGCCATGCGCTCGCGTCCGTCCTCGGTGCGCGGCGCGCGCTCGAGCCCTTCCTCCAGTGTGCGGTGCATCAGCCGGTGCACGGCCGACTGCAACAGTTGCCGCTTGCCGGGGAAGTAGTACGACACCAGCCCCCGGGCCGAGCCGGCGCGGTCCGCGATGTCGGCCAGCGTCGTGGCGTCGTAGCCCCGCTCGCCGACGAGCTCCACGGCGGCCTGGAGAAGCCGCTCCCGGGAACGCCGCCGCAATTCTTCATTGACCGAGGCGCTGCGCGGCGACATCCTGTAACTCCTGCGTTGACTGGCTGCCAGCCAACTATAGTCAACGCATCCCCGGACCCGGTCGGCGCGGGTCCTCGGGGCTGCCGTCCGCCTCGGGCGACGCGGGGGATCGTCCGAGGCGGACGTGCGGGGGAGCGGGGGGAACGGGGCCGCGCCCGGTCCGGGAGCGGCCCCGGGCGCGGTTCCCGTACAGGTGTGGCAGCGCGGTTTCTCGTACAGGTGTCGCAGTGCGGGAAAAGCCTCCCTAGAGTGGGGCGGGAGCCCTCCAGGAGGCGTACGACATGGACGAGCAGCAGATTCTCGGCAGGATCACGGCCATGGTCGACGAGGAGCGTGCGCTGCGCGACGCCCTCGCGTCCGGGCGGATCGACAGCGACACCGAACACCGGCGGCTCGGCGACATTGAGCAGGAACTCGACCAGTGCTGGGACCTGCTGCGCCGGCGCCGCGCCAAGACGGAATTCGGCGAGAACCCGGACGAGGCCACGGTGCGCCCGGTCTCGCAGGTCGAGAACTACCAGGGCTGACCGGGCCCCCGGCGCACCCCGGCGAGGACCTCGGCGGCATCGGGGCGCGGGCTCCGCGCGGCCGGGCGTGATCCTTCGGGACGGCCCCGCAGCGGTCAAGGACGCCCGTCCGGCGGGCGGGCGGGCACGTCGCCGTACCACCGCGCGTAGGACGTGACCGCCAGGGCGACCAGCAGGGCGCCGAGCAGCCAGCCGCCGACGACGTCCGAGGGCCAGTGCACCCCGAGCCAGATCCGGGTCAGCCCCACGCCCACGACCGACACGACGGCCGCCGTCACCGCCGTACGCCACAGCGCGCGCCCGGCCCCGTACCGGCGCAGCAGCCACAGCAGCAGTCCGCACACCACCGTCGCCGTCAGCGCGTGCCCGGAAGGGAAGGCCGCGTAGTGGGCGGAGTCGACGGGGTCGGGCCACACCGGACGCGGCCGGTCGACCAGGGCCTTGAGGGACTGCTGGAGCAGGGTGCCCAGCGCGCACGTGGCCGCCACCCACAGTGCGAGCAGCCAGGCGGAGCGCCGCCACACCAGCCACACGACGGCGGCCGCGCACAGCAGCCGCATCGTCACGGGGTCCCACACCCAGTCCGTGAGGATCCGGCACGCGTGCGTGAGGTCCGGGTGCCCGACGGCCCAGCGGTGGGTCGTGCGCGCGAGGTCGCCGTCGGCGGAGACGAGGGGATGCCAGGAGACGGCGACCAGCACGGTCAGCAGGACGGCCGGGACGGCGAGCGCGGCGCAGACGACCGCACCGCGGCGCGCGACGGTGCGCGCGGAGGCCGGAGCGTCCGGTGGTGTGTCGACGTGCGGCGGGTGCATGGTCCGATCCTCTCCGGCCGGCGAGGCCGAGAACCACACCCTCAGTGCGGTGGCGTCCGAACGGCCCCGGCTATCCCAGTGCCCTCAGTCCCGGGACGAACGCCACCAGGACCGGGATGACGGGGACCAGAGCGGCCGTCGCGGTCAGACGGAGCCGGTGGGCCGCGGGGAGCCGGTCGGGGGGCGTGAGCAGCCGGTGGACCCGCTGCGGGACGTGCGCCTGCGGGGTCGGGCAGGGGCCGAACAGGCCCCGGTCCTCGTTGAGTCCGACCAGGGCCAGGGCGGTGGTGAGACGGCCGAAGCGGCGGGAGGCCATGTCGTCGGCGGCCAGTTCGACCAGCCGGTGCATCTCGTCCCGGAACGCGGCGAACACCGGCACCTGCGGGAACCCGTTGGCCAGCGCGTCCGAGCAGTGCAGCAGCCAGTCGTGCCGGGCCTGCGCATGGCCCTGTTCGTGCGCCAGCACCGCGTCCAGCTGGCGGCCCTTGAGCCGGCGCAGGGCGGCGGTGGTGAGGGCCAGTTGGGGTGCGGCGCCCGGCAGCCACCAGGCGTCGGGGCGCTCGCCCTCGATGATCACCAGCCGGTCGGTGCCCGGCTCCTCGCCGGGCAACAGCGGGGAACGGACGAGGAGTTCGTTCCGGCTGCGCCGGCGGTGGGTGCGGGCCCGGAGGATCTCCCGGACCAGCATCGCCCCGCTCCACAGCCCGCCGCAGGCCAGCGCCACCGCCGTCGCGGCGGCCCAACCGCCGCCGGGGCTCAGGGCGTAGGCGTTGACGACCGAGTGCGGGGCCGGGGCGAACACGTGTCCGCGCACCGCGCCCCAGGCGGCGGCCGCGCTCAGGGTCATCGAGAGGCCGCAAGCGACGAGGACGGCCGCCACGACGCACTGCCACACCCACAGGGCGACCACGGGTTCCCGGTCCGGCCAGTCGGCCCGCGCGAGCAGCCGTGGGGCGACGACGGCGGTCAAGGCGCCGAGCAGCAGCAGTGCCGCGGGAACCATCATGGGGCGAAGCCTATGAGCCGGGCGGTGCCCCGGGATACGCGCCGTCCGCGCAAAGTGACGCACGCCACGGAGCGCGGCCTCACATCATCAGCAGCATCGCGAGCATCCCCATCGCCATGGACAGCCGACAGGCGCGCGCCAGTTCGAGCCGGTCCCGCCACAGGACGGCCCCCCGGCCGACTCCCCCCGTATCACGGGCCCGAGCGCCCCCGACCTCGCCCATCCCGCCCATCCCGCCGACTCCACCGCTCCCGCCGGCGACCGCCGGGGCCGGTATCAGGCGGGCGCCCGACCACAGCACGTACCCGGCGAAATACAGCGCCAGCACGCCCGTCACGGTCGGTGGTCCCGCGGCCGAGCCGTGTCCGTGGTGGCCGGAGGAGGGGGAGGCGGACATGACGGCGGCCATGTAGGCCATGGCGCCCGTGCCCACGAGGTGGTGCAGATGGTGCCCTCCTGCCCGGGCCGCCCACACCGCGCGTATCGCCGCCGCCCCGAACACCAGCGCGCAGATCCCCCACGCCCAGCGCGGCGGCGCCAGGACGGCGGCCGGGACCGCCATGGCCGCCATGCCGAACCCCATCAGCGCCTCGCCGCCCGCGGCCCGGCGCTGCTCCTCGACGGCGCTGCGCGTGCGCAGCAGACAGTAGGCCCCGGTCACCGCGCACAACGCGACGAGCAGCCACCCGGGCGAAGCCGATCCGTGCACGTGCACCCGCACCCCCCTTGGTTTCCTCTCCTCACCGTCGGTCAGGGCATGCCCCGGCGGGAGGACGTGCAAAAGGGCGCAAAGGGGCAGGCGGGGGAGCGCGCGCGGGACGTCGCGCTTCCGGAGGCGCCGGACGGGAGCGAGGTATTTCACGAGTAAAACACATGCTAAACTTTCCGCATGCCCAGCGCCGCCCCGCGTCCCCACGCCAAGCCCCCACGGATCCGCCGGCTCCCGCTCCTCGCCGTCCTGCGCCTGGGCGGCCCGTCCGACATCTGGTTCAAGCCCGCCCTGAGCAGCGTCGCCTCCGTCGCACCGCCCACTCTCGCCCTGCTCGCCGTCGGCCGTCTCGACCTGGCGATGTACACGATGGCGGGCGGGCTCTGCGCCCTCTACGCGCACAGCCGCCCCTACGCCGCACGGGCGCGCGTCCTCGCCCGGGTCGTGGCCGGCATGCTCGCCGGTCTCGCCCTCGCCCTGGTGGCGGCCTCGCTCACCACCAACCCCCTCGTCCTGGTGCTCGTCGGCGCGCTGATCGCCGCCGTGCAGAAGACGCTGTGCGACGCCACCCGCATCGGCCCGCCCGGCCACGTCGTCCTCACCTTCATCGCCTCCGCGGCCCTGTTCGTGCCGCAGTCCCTCGGGCAGGTCCCCGGGCATCTCGCGCTGACCGCCGTCGCCGGTGCCTGGGCGTGGCTCGTCGGGATGGCCCCGGGGCTCCTCCGGCCGCACGGACCCGAGCGCCGTACGACCGCGCAGGCGCTGCGGGCGACCGCCGCATACGCCGCGACGGGCGGCACCGGCGAGGGCGCGGGCCGAGCGCACGCCACGGCCGCGGCAGCCGTGCAGACCGCCTGGCAGTCCCTGCTCCCGCCCACCCGTTCGACCGCCACGCGGCGGGCCCTGCGGCGGCTCCTGGTCCGGGCGGAGGTCGCGCTCGCCGCGCCCGCCGACACCGACCCCGGCCGGCTGCGCGACTGGGCCCGCGCCCTGCGCGGCACCGGACCCGTCCCCGACGCCGGCGGCCTGGGGGAGGCGGCGGAGGAACTCCTCGGCGTCGAGGCCGAGGCGGAGGCCGCGCACGAGGCGCCCGCACGGCCCCTGCGCGACGGGTGGAGCCACCTCGCCCCGATCGCGCTGCGCACCGCACTCGGCTGCGCCCTCGCCGGTGCCGCCGCGCTCGCGCTCGGCGTCGGCCGCCCGTACTGGGCGCTCGTCACCGCCGCCTCCCTCTACCAGGCCAACGTCACGCTCACCTGGAGCCGTGCCGTCCAGCGCGTCGTCGGCAACGTCCTCGGCGTCCTGCTCTTCGCCGCGATCGTCCCCCTCGCGCATCTCGCCCCGGTCGCCCTCGTGCTGTGCTGCCTGGCCTTCAACTTCGCCGCCGAGGCGTTCATGGGCCGCAACTACTGGCTCGGCACCGTCTGCGTGACCCCCATGGCGCTCCTCGTCACCGAGTTCGCGCGCTTCCAGCAGCCGGGCGAACTGATCGCCGACCGGGTCCTGGACACGCTCGTGGGCGCGCTGGTCGGCTTCGTCGCGGCCGTCGCCGTCACCAACCGGCGGGCCGGCGACCGGGTCGAACAGGCGGTCGGGACGGTGGAGCGCGCGCGGGAGCACGCGGCGCGCACGATGGCCGCCGAGCGCCCGGCGCCCGGCGCGCTGGAGTCCGCGCGGCGCGCGCTGGCCGCCGCCGTCGTCGAACTGCGCGCCGCCGCCGACGCCGCGGCCGGCGAATGGTGGCAGCGTGCCCTCCCCGAGGAGCGGGTGCTGGCGGCCGAACAGTCGGCACACCGTACGCTCGCCGCGACGGTACGACGTCAGGGACTGCACACACCGCACACCTCGGAGGACACACGGGCATGACGGCGGCGAAGGCGACGGGCGCGGCACCCCCGGCGGACGGCGGGAGAACCGGGGACGGCCGGGCGGGCACCCCCGGCCCCCCGCACGACCCCGCGCGCACCTCCGCGCACGACACCGTGGCCACCGTCGTCCGGCAGTGGCGGACCGTGCGGCCCGACGTCGACACCCGCCCCATGGAGATCATCGGCCGCATCAACCGCTGCGCCGCCCTCCTCCAGCAGGCCGAGGACGCCCCGCTGCGCCACGCCGGGCTCACCCGGCCCGAGTTCGACGTCCTCGGCACCCTGCGCCGCACCGACCACGAGCTGACCCCGGGCGAACTGGCCCGGGAGACGTTCTCCTCCGGGGCCGCCGTCACCAAGCGGCTCAAACAGCTGAGCGAGCGCGGGCTGGTCGAGCGGCGCAGTGACGACCGCGACCGCCGGGTCGCCCATGTCCGCCTCACCGACGCAGGACGCGAACTGGTCGACTCCGTCCTGCCCGAACAGCTCGCCTACGAGGCGGCCGCGCTCTCCGGCCTGGACGGCGCACAGCAGGGCGAACTCGCCGGGGTCCTCGGCGAACTCCTCATCCAGCTGGAGGGCCGGCTCGGCGGCCCTCGCGGCTGACCCGGGGGCCGCGGGCCAGGTCAGATGCCCGGCCGGTACCGCATCGGATGGTCGGCCGGGACCTCCACGAGCGCGATCCGGACGCCGTCCGGGTCCTCGATCCACATCTCGACCAGCCCCCACGGTTCCTTCACCGGCGGCCGGACGATCCCCACGCCCTTCGCGACCAGCTCCTCGTGGGCGGCTGCCGCGTCCGTGACCTGGAGCCACAGCCGGACGGAGGGCGGAACGGGGCCCTCGGACCGGCCGGACACCTCCAGGAAGCCCCCGCCGAGGAAGTAGACGGTGCCGCGCTCCGGACCCGTGCCGAACTCGCGGTACACGGGCAACCCCAGCAGCTCGCCGTAGAAGACGCGGGAACGCTCGGGATCCGTCGGCCGCAGCAGCACACGGCTGCTCAGTACATGCACCATGCCTGCCGAGCCTAAGGCCTGTCGTTCGGATCAGTTCGCGGACGCGGGGTCCGGCACGCACATCCGCGGCGTTGTCGTCGGTCGCCGACTTCCCCACGCGCTCAACTTCGTTCGAGCAGGGGGACCCCCACCGCGTCGGCTCCCTCCTCCGCCTTGCAGTTGCACGCACCAGACCCCGCTCACCGGCGGTCGAGTCGACACCGTCGGCCCCCTGCGACCTGATCCGAACGGCGGACCCAGCCATGTCAGACCCCGGCGTTAGTCTCTTTCCTGCCGTGCCGCACGACTGATCGGAGCCGTCCCCATGGACACCGCCGCCGCCCCGTTGACCTTTCGCGACGCCACCGCCGCCGACGTCGACGCGCTCGTCGTGCTGATCGAGTCGGCCTACCGCGGGGACTCCAGCCGGACCGGCTGGACCACCGAGGCGGACATACTCGACGGGCAGCGGACCGACCCGGAGGGTGTGCTCGAGGTCGTCGAGTCGCCGGGCAGCAGGCTGCTCGTCGTGGAGCGCGACGGGGCGCTCGTCGCCTGCTGCCAGCTGGAGCACCGCGGCGAGAGCGCCTACTTCGGCATGTTCGCGGTCCGCCCGGGACTGCAGGGCGGCGGGCTCGGCCGGGCCGTGCTGGCCGAGGCGGAGCGGACGGCGCGGGAGAGCTGGGGCGTCACCGAGATGCAGATGACGGTGATCTCCGTACGCGAGGACCTGATCGCCTGGTACGAGCGGCGCGGCTACCGCCGTACGGGCCGGACCAGTGCCTTCCCGTACGGCGACGAGCGCTTCGGCATACCGCTCCGCGACGACCTGCGGTTCGAACTCCTGGTCAAGCCGCTGGGCTGAGCCGCGGTGCCGGTCAGGCGGTGAAGCGGCCGGTGCGCTTGATCTCCGGGTAGTCGGTCGTGGCGCCGTCCAGCTCCAGGGCGCGGACGAGACGCAGATGGTCCTGGGTGTTCACCACCCAGCCGATGATCCTCAGGCCCGCCTTGCGCGCGTACTCGACGACCTCCAGGGTCAGCCGGCGGATGTTGAGCACGAGCGTCGTGGCGCCGACGGCCGTGGCGCGGTCCACCACGTCCAGGCCGTAGCGGCTGGCGACCAGCGCGGTGCGCACGCCGGGGACCAGCCGGGCGATCTCGGCGAGCGCCTCGTCGTGGAAGGAGAGCACCTCCACACGCGCGACGAGGTCCCGCCGGGTCATCACCTCGGCCAGTGCCCGGGCCGCCGCGACGTCCTTGATCTCGGCCTGGAGCGGCGACGCCACCGCGTCCAGGACCTCCTCGAAGGTCGGCACGCGCTCGCCCCGGCCGGCGTCGAGCGCCCGCAGCTCGGCGAGGGTCTTCTCGGCGATGGGGCCCGCGCCGTCGGTCGTCCGGTCCACCTCGGCGTCGTGCATGACGACGAGGGCTCCGTCCTTGCTCAGGTGCAGATCCAGTTCGATCAGGTCGAGGCCCGCGCGCTCGGCGGCGACGAAGGACCGGAGGGTGTTCTCGGGCTCGATGCCCATGACTCCGCGGTGACCGATGGTGAGGAAGTTCAAGGTTCATCTCGCTTCCGTCGACGGCGGCTCGGCTGCCGCGCACTGCACCTTCGTACCCACGCGGCAGGGCGCAGCCTAATGGCCCGCACCCGTGGTGAACCCGGTCGGACACGGCGAAACGGAGGCACCCGGCCACGCGGGCCCGCAAAGCCCGCCCGACCGGCGTCACCCCTGGGTGGGCGCGTCCCCGCAGCCGTTGACCGACGCGGGCCGCACCGCCCGCCGCCGAAGACCGCGGGCAACCTCCTGCGCCGAGCATCCCCGGCAGCCGCTCCGGCGTCTCCGCCGGCCGCCCCCGGCCGCTCCGGTGGCCGGATCCGGTCGGCCGGTCACATCCTGGGGTGATGCCGCCCGGCCGGCCCGCGCACCGCACGCGCCCGGCGGTCGCATGTGTGGAAGTAGTCGTTTGAACGGCAGGAGACGGGAAAAACAACGGTTGGAGTGGGGATCGCACCGCACAATTTGTCGCGGGCGCCCTTGCTGGGGCAAACCGTGCGGGCATACGGTGTCCTCACGGTTCCCGCGAAAACTTCTCCCGTGAAGGATGGGTCATGACGGAAATTCTTGCGCCGGTGGGTTCGGAGGGGCAGGTTCCTCCGCAGGTCAAGGTGGTGGACCACCCTGCCTGGCCCGTGCTCAAGGATGCCGTGGAGCGGATCCGGCCATGGCAGGCCAAGGACGGCTCGATCGACTTCGAGGCCGAGGACGCCCCCTCCGCCGCCGACGCACGGGCCGCCGTCCGCCGGGTGATCGATGCCGTCGAGGAGCTGTCCCCGCTGCTGCCGCACGACGCCGCGTACCACCAGGCGCTCGTCAAGGATCTCGACCACTGGGCCGAAGGCGGTTTCGCCGTGCCCGACTTCCTGGACTCGCTGCTCGCCTTCCGGCCCGCCGCCGACCGCCGGGACGGACTGCAGCACCTGGTCGTCTTCCCGATGTACACGCAGAACGGCAACCCCGACCGCAACCTCGAGGCGGTCGTGCTGCGCATGGTCTGGCCCGACTGGCTGGCCGAACTGGAGCGCACCCGGTACGACAACCCGCTGTTCTGCGGCATCACCTTCGAGGACTTCACGGCCGGCTACGACACCAACTCGGCCGTTCTCTTCCCCGAGACGATCGCCGTGCGCGAGGCGCCGGAACGATTCTCCTGGGGCGGCATCTTCTGCGACCGCGAGGCCGCCCGCTTCCGCCGTGTCACCGCCGCGGCCGTCGACCTGCTCGGTCTGGAGCTGCCCGAGGACATCGCCGCCATGGTCCACGACCAGAAGCGCTGCGAGGAGGCGTTCGTCCTGTGGGACATGGTCCACGACCGCACCCACAGCCATGGCGACCTGCCCTTCGACCCGTTCATGATCAAGCAGCGCCAGCCGTTCTGGATGTACGGCCTGGAGGAGCTGCGCTGCGACCTCACCGCCTTCCGCGAGGCCGTCACGTTGCAGGCCGACGGCGTCCCGCAGGCGCGTGACGTGCAGTACGCGGTGCTGTTCGACCGCATGTTCCGCTTCCCCGTCACCGGCGCCCGGGTGCGCAACTACGACGGCCTCGGCGGCCAGCTCCTCTTCGCCTACCTGCACAAGCACGACGTCGTCCGCTGGACCGACAACAAGCTCTTCATCGACTGGCAGCGCGCCCCGCAGGTCACCAACGACCTGTGCGCCGAGATAGAGAAGCTCTACCGGGACGGCATCGACCGCCCCAAGCTCGTGCACTGGTTCGCCGGCTACGAGCTGGTCTCCACCTACCTCTCCCCGCACCCGGGTTCGAAGTGGGCGCAGGGTCCCGACGCCCTCGATCTGAGCCTGCCGCCGCGCAAACTCGTCGACGACGTGCTGCCGGACGAGTTTCCGCTGAGCATGTTCTATGAGGCGCTGTCCAAGAAGCTCAAGAACGTGATTGCCTCGACCAAGGGCATCACGGCGGACACCGCCGAGCGGATCGCCGCGTGAGCGACCGCACCACCACTGCTCAGGAGGCGAAGAACATGGGGAACGGGGCCAACGGAGCTCTCAGCGGTGCGGTGATCGCGGTGGCCGGCGCGGGCGGACCCGCCGGCCGGGCGACACTGCTGCGACTGGCCGAGGCGGGCGCCACCGTCGTCGCCTCGGACAACGATCCCGAGCGGCTGTCGGAGGCCGTCGACGCGGCGAGCTTCGCGCACGGCGGCGCCACCGTCACCGGAGACACCGTCGACCTGCTCGACCTGAAGTCCACCCACGAGTGGGCCGCGCACATCGAGAAGGATTTCGGCCGGGTCGACGGGCTCGTCCACCTCGTCGGCGGCTGGCGGGGCAGCGAGACCTTCACCAAGACCAGCCTCGACGACTGGGACTTCCTGGAACTGCTGCTCATCCGCACCGTGCAGCACACCACCCTCGCCTTCCACGAGGCGCTGCAGCGCAGCGACCGCGGCCGGTACGTCCTGATCAGCGCCTCCGGCGCCACCAAACCCACCGCGGGCAACGCCGCCTACTCCGCCGCCAAGGCCGCCGCCGAGGCCTGGACCCTGGCCATGGCCGACTACTTCCGCAAGGCGGGGGGCCCGGACGGGCCGACCTCGGCGGCTGGGATCCTGGTGGTCAAGGCGTTGGTGCACGAGGCCATGCGCGCCGACCGGCCCAACGCGAAGTTCGCGGGCTTCACCGACGTCGAGGACCTGGCCGAGGCCATCGCCGGAATCTGGCAGAAGTCCGCCGCCGAAGTGAACGGAAACCGTCTGTGGCTGACCGAGAAGCCGTGAACCCTTCCCGGACCGATGCCGTACGCCCCGCCGACGCGGTGAACCCCCCGAAGACCGACGCGCGCCGCCACCACGACCCGTCGGTGCGCGGCTTCGCCAGCGACAACTACGCCGGGGTCCACCCGGAGGTGCTCGCCGCCCTGGCCGTGGCCAACGGCGGGCACCAGGTGTCGTACGGCGAGGACGACTACACCGAGAACCTCCAGCGTGTGATCCGCGGCCACTTCGGCCCCACCGCCGAGGCCTTCCCGGTCTTCAACGGCACCGGCGCCAACGTCGTCGCGCTCCAGGCGGTCACCGACCGCTGGGGCGCGGTGATCTGCGCCGAGAGCGCGCACATCAACGTCGACGAGTGCGGGGCGCCCGAGCGGGTCGGCGGACTGAAGCTGCTCACCGTGCCCACCCCGGACGGCAAGCTCACCCCCGAGCTGATCGACCGGCAGGCGTACGGCTGGGACGACGAGCACCGCGCGATGCCGCAGGTCGTCTCGCTCACCCAGAGCACCGAACTCGGCACCCTCTACACGCCCGAGGAGATCCGCGCGATCTGCGACCACGCCCACGCGCGCGGCATGACGGTCCACCTCGACGGCTCCCGCATCGCCAACGCCGCCGCCTCGCTGGACGTGCCCATGCGCACGTTCACCAACGCCGTCGGCGTCGACCTGCTGTCGCTGGGCGGGACGAAGAACGGCGCGCTGTTCGGCGAGGCCGTCGTCGTCATCAACCAGGACGCCGTGCGCCACATGAAGCACCTGCGCAAGCTGTCGATGCAGCTCGCCTCCAAGATGCGCTTCATATCGGTGCAGTTGGAGGCGCTGCTCGCCAAGGATCTGTGGCTGCGCAACGCCCGGCACTCCAACGAGATGGCCCAGCGCCTGGCCGAGGGCGTCCGCGCGGTGCACGGCGTGGAGATCCTCCACCCCGTGCAGGCCAACGGCGTCTTCGCCCGGCTCCCGCACGAGGTGACGAGGCGGCTGCAGCAGCGCTTCCGGTTCTACTTCTGGGACGAGTCGGCGGGCGACGTGCGCTGGATGTGCTCCTTCGACACGACGGAGGACGACGTCGACGCGTTCGTGGCCGCGCTGAAGGAGGAGATGGCGCGGTAGGCAGTCCCTGCGGGGTAATGCATAGGTATGCGGTCGCTCGTAAAGTCATTGACTCGTGAGTGATCGTTTTCCTATGCTCTGCGGGCATGCAGCTGATCCAGGAAGACCCCGACCTCTCCGCGTACCTCGCCGCCGACGAGGCCGTGGACCATCACCATCCGCGCGTGCGGCAGACGGCGGCGCGGCTCGCCGCCGAGGTGGCGGACTCGTATGCCTATGCGCAGGCCGCGTACGAATTCGTGCGCGACACCATTCCCCACTCGGCGGACTCCGGAGATCCGCGCGTCACCTGGCGCGCCTCCGACGTCCTGGAGCAGCGCACCGGCATCTGCTATGCCAAGGCGCACGCCCTGGCCGCGCTCCTGCGCGCCGAGGACATCCCGACCGCGCTGTGCTATCAGCGCCTCGCCCACGACGACGGGAGCGGGCACGCCGTGCACGGGCTGGTCGCGGTCCGCTTCCGCGGTGCCTGGCACCGGCAGGATCCGCGCGGCAACAAGCCCGGCGTGGCCGCCCGGTTCTCCCTGGACGGCGAGGAACTGGCCTGGGTCCCGGACCCGGCGGCCGGCGAGGCGGACCACCCCCTCCTGTACGCGGCACCGCACCCGGCGGTGCTGACGGCGCTGCGCGGCGCTCCGGACCGGGCCCATCTGTGGCGGACGCTGCCCACCGCCCTCTGAGCGGCGCGGGGCGCCCGCCGGGTCAGCGGGCCTCGGCGGCGCGCAGTGCCTCCGGGGTCGGGGCGGTGCCGCCCAGGTGCGCGGGCATCCACCACGTGTCGTGGGGGCCCTTCGGGCGTACGGGGTAGGCGCGCTGTGCGGCCTCCAGCAGTTCCTGGACGCGCTCCCGCAGCCGCCGGGTGATCGCACCGGCGTACTGGTCGCGCGCGGCCTCGACCGCCTCGCCGACCCGGACCGTGATGGGGGTGTGGCTGCGCTTGAAGTTGCGCGGGTGGTCCTTGGTCCAGAGGCGCTGGGTGCCCCACAGCGCCACCGGGATCAGCGGCACCCCCGCGTCCTGCGCCAGCCGGGCCGCGCCGGACTTGAAGCTCTTCAGCGTGAACGACTGCGAGATCGTGGCCTCCGGGAAGATGCCGACCACCTCGCCGGAGCGCAACGAGTCCAGCGCGTGCTCGTACGCCGCCTCGCCCTGCCCCCGGTCGACCGGGATGTGCCGCATGCCGCGCATCAGCGGGCCGGAGATCCTGTGCCGGAACACCGACTCCTTGGCCATGAAGCGGACCAGCCGCTTCTGCGGCCGGGCCGCCAGACCCGCGAAGACGAAGTCCAGATAGCTGATGTGATTGCTCACCAGCACGGCACCACCCGACCGCGGAATGTTCTCCGTGCCCTGGCAGTCGATCTTCAGGTCCCACACCTTGAACAGGGTGCGGGCGAAACCGATGACGGGGCGGTAGACCAGCTCTGCCATGGGACGGGGTGGCCCCTTCCTGCTTCTGCCGGGGAAGGGCTCCCGGCGACAAGTTACGCAGCCGTAGGTTTGCGGCTCTCGCAGATCGTGCCCGAAGAACGAGCGGGGGACCAGCCCTGGTGCCCGCAGGAGGCGTAATCCTCGTCACGTCGCCACGTCGCCACGTCGCCACGTCGCCACGTCGTCAGATCGATGAGTCGACACCTCACTGTGCCGCCGTACCGGGAATCCCCGCGGCCCCGCCGATGGTTGCCCGGAGGGCACAGGGCGCGCGGATCGCGCCCGGGTGCCGCGTCGACGGCGGAGTGGAGGACCTCGGTGCACGGGCAGGACGACGACAGGCGGCTGGGCGAGGAGCAGTTGGGGCGGGAGCTGGGGGAGCGGGCCACGCTCGTCCAGTTCTCCACCGCGTTCTGCGCCCCCTGCCGGGCCACCCGGCGGGTGCTCGCCGAGGTCGCCGGAATGGTGCCGGGCGTGGTCCACGTCGAGATCGACGCCGAGCAGCACCTCGACCTCGTACGGGCGCTCGAGGTGGAGGCGACCCCCACGGTGCTCGTCCTCGACGCGGCCGGACGTGTCGTACGGCGTGCGGCGGGGCAGCCGCGCAGGGTGGACGTGATCGCCGCGCTCGGCGAGGCGGTGCGATGACGGGCGGGTGGTTCCGGCGGCCCACGGCGGCCGGGGCGTACTTGACTGTGCGCACCACCTTTCGTCAATCTGACCGCATGTCGTCGGAAACCCTTCTCGCCGGGCGCGGCCACCGGTCCGCCGCCCGAGGAGTGCGCGGCGCGCGCTGTCCGGGCCGTTGAACAGTCACGGACCCACGCGCCCCGCCACTCGGAAGGACAACTCGATGACGGCCCCTTCCTCGCTCGACAGCTCCCTCGACGCGGCCCGGCCCGCCTCGCCCGATCTGCTCCGCTCCGTCTTCCGGCGACACGCGGCCGGGGTCGCCGTCGTCACCGCGCGGGGCGGCGCGGGGCCGGTCGGCTTCACCGCCACCTCGCTCACCTCGGTCTCGGCCGACCCGCCGCTCGTCTCCTTCGGGATCAGTACCGGCTCCTCCAGCTGGCCGGCCGTCGCCGAGGCCGGACACGTCGGCGTCCACATACTCGGCGAACACCAGCGGGAGCTGGCCGGCACCTTCGCGCGCCACGGTGCCGACCGCTTCGGGGCGCCCACCGGATGGCGCGAGGGACCCGAGGGCGTGCCGGTCCTGGACGGCGTCCTGGCCTGGCTGGTGTGCCGCGTGGTGGCGCGGGTCCCGGCGGGGGACCACCGGATCGTGCTGGCCGAGGTCGCCGTCGGCGACCCCTCGGGGGAGGGCCGCCCCCTCGTCTACCACCAGGGTCGGTTCAACGGTCTGCGGGACTGAACCGCCCCCGTCCCCGGGGCCTCGCGGGCCCGTCGTACGGCGTTGTCAAGGTCACAGTTCCAAGCGCTTGCTCAGTGGGCACGATATGAGTGTACTGACGAGTAATATTTCGTTCGGGGCGCGGTCCGTCCCGACCGGGATCGGCCGCTCCGGGCGCCTATGCTGCCTGGAAGAAGGCAGACCGGAAATGACGATGCAGTAGGAGAGCCGGCGTGAGCTTGAGGATCGTTGTCACTGTGAAGTACGTGCCCGACGCCACCGGCGACCGGCACTTCGCCGAGGACCTGACCGTGGACCGGGACGACGTGGACGGTCTGCTCTCCGAGCTGGACGAGTACGCGGTCGAGCAGGCGCTGCAGATCGCCGAGAACGCCGACGACGCCGAGGTCACCGTCCTGACCGTCGGCCCCGAGGACGCCAAGGACGCGCTGCGCAAGGCACTGTCGATGGGCGCCGACAAGGGCATTCACGTCGAGGACGACGACCTGCACGGCACCGACGCGATCGGCACCTCCCTGGTCCTGGCCAAGGCGGTCGAGAAGGCCGGCTACGACCTGGTGGTCTCCGGCATGGCCTCCACCGACGGCACCATGGGCGTCGTCCCCGCGCTCGTCGCCGAGCGCCTCGGTGTGCCGCAGGTGACGCTGCTGTCCGAGGTGTCCGTCGAGGACGGCGTGGTCACCGGCCGCCGGGACGGCGACACCGCCTCCGAGCAGCTCCAGGCCTCCCTGCCGGCGGTCGTGTCGGTCACCGACCAGTCCGGCGAGGCCCGTTACCCCTCCTTCAAGGGCATCATGGCGGCGAAGAAGAAGCCGGTGGAGTCCTGGGACCTGTCCGACCTCGGCATCGAGGCCGAGGAGGTCGGCCTGGAGGGCGCCTACACGGTCGTCGAGTCGGCCGCCGAGCGTCCGGCCCGCACCGCCGGCACGATCGTCAAGGACGAGGGCGAGGGTGGCAAGCAGCTCGCCGCCTTCCTCGCGGAGCGCAAGTTCATTTGATGCAGCCTCGCGAGCCAGAAGTTCATCTGAGCCACAGGCTCGTCCCGCTTCCCGCCCCTCATCTTCCGCAAGCAGGAGAGAAGAAGTCCCATGGCTGAAGTCCTCGTCTACGTCGACCACGTGGACGGCGCCGTCCGCAAGCCCACCCTGGAGCTGCTGACCCTGGCCCGCCGCGTCGGCGAGCCGGTCGCCGTCGCGCTCGGCAACGGCGCCGGCGACACCGCCGCCGCGCTCGCCGAGCACGGCGCGGCCCGGGTCCTCACCGACGACGCCGCCGAGTACGGCGACTACCTCGTCGTCCCCAAGGTCGACGCCCTCCAGGCCGCCGTCGCCGCCGTCTCCCCGGCCGCCGTGCTCGTGCCCTCCTCCACCGAGGGCAAGGAGATCGCCGCCCGCCTCGCGCTGCGCCTGGGCTCCGGCGTCATCACCGACGCCGTCGACCTGGAGGCCGGGGAGGCGGGCCCGGTGGCCACGCAGTCGGTGTTCGCCGCCTCGTACACCACCAAGTCCCGCGTCTCCAAGGGCACTCCGGTCATCACGGTCAAGCCGAACAGCGCCGCCGTCGAGGCCGCCCCGGCCGCCGGCAGCGTCGAGGCGCTGAGCGTCACGTTCTCCGACGGAGCCACCGGTACGAAGGTGACCTCGCGCACGGCGCGGGAGTCGACGGGGCGGCCGGAGCTGACCGAGGCCGCGATCGTCGTCTCGGGCGGTCGTGGCGTCAACGGCGCGGAGAACTTCTCGCTCATCGAGAACCTCGCCGACTCGCTCGGTGCGGCCGTCGGCGCCTCGCGTGCCGCCGTGGACGCCGGGTGGTACCCGCACTCCAACCAGGTGGGCCAGACCGGCAAGTCCGTCTCGCCGCAGCTGTACATCGCCAACGGGATCTCCGGGGCGATCCAGCACCGGGCCGGTATGCAGACGTCGAAGACGATCGTCGCGGTCAACAAGGACGCGGAGGCGCCGATCTTCGACCTCGTCGACTACGGCGTCGTCGGTGACCTCTTCGAGGTCGTGCCGCAGCTGACGGAGGAGATCAAGGCGCGCAAGGGCTGAGCCCGCGTGTGAGTGGTGGCGGGGCGGTGGGGTGTGCGGGAGTTCTCTCGCCCCCGCCGCCCCTACCCTTCCCGTCCCCGGGGGCTGCGCCCCCGGACCCCCCTAAAAGATTGCGCAGTTCCTCGCGCCCCTGACAGGGGATACGTGGCGTTCCAGGCCTGACGTTGTCACCAGTTTCTCCTCGGCGAGGAGTTGGGTGCCCCGGGTGCACAGGTCGCCGTTGTGCCTGGCCCGGGAGACGAACTCTTCCGCCGTCGCCCCGAACAGCTCGCGCAACCGGGGTGTGGCGAGCAGGAGTTCGGTGAGCAGGGCGTGTTCGCCGGGGTGTTGGCGCGGGGCGCCCGTGCCCGTCCCGTCGTGCAGGACGCCGCGGCGGTTGACGTAGGCGTGGACGCCGTCCAGGCGCTTGCCGCACTCCAGTTCCACCTGCACCGCGTACGAGGGCAGCCAGGCGCGGTCGTAGCCGCCGGTGGGGCGGAAGACGCCCTCGCTGGCGTCGATGACGGCCAGTTGCTCCTCGTCCAGCCAGGTCACGAACAACTCCCGTACCGTGCCGGGGGAGTGGAACGGTGACGCGGAGACGTAGCCGAGCAGACTGATGTGCGCGGAGACGCCGATGTCGAGGCCCGTCACCCGCGCCTTGACCATCGGGATCGGCGCGGCGATCCCGGAACCGGCCATCTTGTGCCGGAGCTGGCCGGGGCAGGCGTTGGAGCCGATGGCGAGGACGGGGACCCGGTCCTCGTAGGTGCAACGGTCCAGCGGCAGCAGGTGGTCCCCGGAGAGCAGTCCGGAGGACGCCGGCCACGCGCCCGGGTAGAGCAGCGGGTGCTCGCGCGGGGCGTCGGCGAGCCCCAGGGCCTCCAGAGTGCGGTCGTCGGGGATGTGGTCGTCGGTGACGTGGTCCGGCACGGGCGGCTCAGTCCGCCGGAGGCAGTTCGCCGGAGCCGCGCTGGATCAGCCGGGTCGGCAGATCGATCCGCTCGGGGCCGAGGGGGCCGCCGTCGAGCTGGCGGAACAGCCGTTCCGCGGCCGTGCGGCCCAGCGCGGCGGCGTCCTGGGCGACGACGGTGACGCCCGGCCGGAGCAGATCGGCGAGCTCGAAGTCGTCGAAGCCGACCAGGGCGACCGGGCGGCCGAGCTCCGCGAGGACCCGGACGACGGTGACGGTGACGCGGTTGTTGCCCGCGAAGATCGCGGTCACCGGGGAGGAGCCGGCCAGCATCTCCTCGGCGGCGCGCCGCACCCGCTCCGGGTCGGTGACGCCCAGCGACATCCAGCCGTCCGCCACGGTTATCCCGGCGTCCTCCATGGCCGCCCGGTAGCCGCGCAGACGTTCGGCGGCGGTGTGGATGCGGGGCATGTCGCCGATGAAGCCGATCCGGCGGTGGCCGTGCGCGATGAGGTGGGCGACGCCGTCGCGCGCCCCGCCGAAGCTGTCGGAGAGCACCACGTCGGCGTCGATCCGGCCGGCCGGACGGTCCACGAACACCGTGGCCACGCCCGCCTTCAACTCCGGCTCCAGATAACGGTGGTCGTCCCCGGCCGGGATCACCACCAGTCCGTCCACGCGCCGCGCGCACAGCGCGAGCACCAGCTCCTGTTCACGCTCGGGGTCCTCCGCGCTGGAGCCGTTTATCAACAGCGCGCCGTGCGCCCGGGCCACCTCCTCCACCGCGCGGCTGAGCGGACCGTAGAACGGGTCGGCCAGATCCTCCAGGACCAGACCGATGCTCGCCGTACGGCCCTTGCGCAGCACCCGGGCGCTGTCGTTGCGCCGGAAGCCCAGCGCGTCGATGGCCTCCTGGACGCGCCGCTCGGTGTCCGGGGTCACCCCGGGCTCGCCGTTGACTACGCGCGAAACGGTCTTCAGACCGACTCCGGCACGCGCCGCGACGTCCTTCATGGTCGGGCGGTTTCCGTAGCGGCTGGCCGCGATGCGGTCTCCTCGGCGGGCGGTCTCGGGCACGATGCGCTGTCCTGTCCTGTCGTCCACGGGGTCCGGCACGGTTCCTGTTCGCACCCGGGATGCGTCGGTCCATGGGGTTGTATGAGGATGTGGCGTCGAGCATAGAGCCTGGACAACGTTGTCAGATGCGGGAGAGACTGTCCACCGCAATCTCCGGCCTGCGCTTTCCCGCCGATACGACACTGGGGAGACCACACACTGATGCACACCGACCTCGTGGCCGCGCTCGACATCGGAGGCACCAAGATCGCTGGTGCGCTGGTGGACGGCCATGGCCGGATACTGCTGCGCGCTCAGGCCGCCACGCCCGCGCAGGAGAACGGCGACACCGTGATGGGCGCCGTGGCCCAGGTCCTCGGCGAGCTGACCGCCTCGCCACGGTGGGGCGCGGTGCGGGCCGTCGGCATCGGCAGCGCGGGCCCCGTGGACGCCTCCGCAGGCACGGTGAGCCCGGTCAACGTGCCGGGCTGGCGCGGCTATCCGCTCGTCGAGCGAGTGCGGGCGCTGACCGGCGGGCTGCCGGTCGAACTGATCGGCGACGGGGTGGCCATCACGGCGGCCGAGCACTGGCAGGGTGCGGCGCGCGGCCATGACAACGCGCTGTGCATGGTGGTCTCGACGGGCGTCGGCGGGGGCCTGGTGCTCGGTGGACGGCTGCACCCCGGGCCGACCGGGAACGCCGGGCACATCGGGCACATCAGCGTCGACCTCGACGGGGACGCGTGCCCGTGCGGGGCGCGCGGTTGCGTGGAGCGCATCGCCAGCGGGCCGAACATCGCGCGGCGCGCGGTGGAGGGGGGCTGGCTGCCCGGGCCGGACGGCGACGCGTCGGCCGCGGCGGTGGCCGCGGCGGCGATGACCGGTGACCCGGTGGCCCTCGCCTCCTTCGAGCGGGCGGCGCAGGCGTTGGCGGCGGGGATCGCGGCGACGGCGACGCTCGTCGAGATCGACATCGCGGTGATCGGCGGAGGTGTCGCCAAGGCGGGCGAGGTGCTGTTCGCTCCGCTGCGGCGGGCGCTCACGGATTACGCGACGTTGTCGTTCGTACGGGGGCTCGAGGTGGTGCCGGCGCGGATGGGGACGGACGCGGGACTGGTGGGGGCGGCGGCCGCGGCATTGACGGGGGTGGAGGAGGGGACGGTGGCGGGGGTTTAGTTTTCCCGCCCCCGCCGCCCTTTCCCGTCCCAATCCGGGGGGCAGGCCCCTGGACCCCCAAAAGGATCGCGCAGTTCCCCGCGCCCCTGATCAGGGGGGCGGGGAACTGCGCGCGGAACCAAGGGAAGGGGTGGGCCGGCCACCCCCTAGCAGCGCAACCGCGCCTCCGCCCAGTCCGCGTGGTCCGAGTCGTTGCCATCCCCCGCATCGGTCACGACCAGCCGCACGACCTCCGCCCCGGTCACCTCCGCGGAGACCGTCTCCGCCGGCATCGCATTGGTCAGCGTCCCCGTCGACGCGACCTGCTTCCCGTCCGCCCAGACGGAGAACGTCACCGACCCCCGGTCACCCTTCTCGTCGTCCACGCCGACCTCCGCCGTGACCCGCTCGCACCGCTTCGCCGCGTAGAACTCCACCGCGCTCTCCGCGTGCACGCCGAGCCCGTCGCCGTACACGACCCCGCCGATCGTCAGCGGATGACCGTCCCCCGCCGCGTCCTCGCCGTTGCTGGTGTTCCGCTCGACCGGCCCGTACCCGTTCCGGGCGGACAGCCACGGCAGGTCCCCCAGGGACGAGGTCCCCGCCGGCGGCGGCACGGCCATGGTCGCCGTCACCGGCACCGCCAACCGCACCCGCGCCCCCGTCGGCGACCGGTAGGCCGCCCGCACCGTGAGGTCGTACGCCCCCGTCGCCGCCCCCTCGGGCACGTCCACCCTCCAGGACGTGCGCAGCGCGTGCCCCGTCCGCAGCACGGCCGTCCGCGTCGGCGACAGCGCCCGTACGGTCCAGCCCTCGGGCCCGTCGAGCGACACGGAGGCGTCAAGACCGGGCGTACGGCCCAGGCCGTTGAGGACCGACGTGAGCTCCACCGCCGCACCGGCCTGCGTCAGCGTCGAGCCGTCCAGGCCGAGTTCGGCCGCGGGCGGGTACTGCGGCCAGTTCCGGTCGGCCGCGACACGGACGAGCACCGTGCCGTGCGCGGGCACCGTCGCCGCGATCGTGCCCGCGGTGCCGCGGGTCTCGTGCCGCCACAGGTCCCGCACCGTGTAACCGGCCGCCCGGGGCAGTCCGACGGCCGCGGCGGTCGTCGCGATGCGCTGCGCGCTGCCGCTCTCGTTGAACAGCGCCACCGCCCTGCTGCCGTCCTTCATCTCCTTGGCGACCACCCAGCGTCCGTCCTCGGAGGTGATGACCGTGCCCTGCCTGCCGAGCGGGTCCTGGTCGACGGCGACGACCTCCTTGTTGCCGAGGATGTCGAGGGTGGCGTCGGAGGCCGTGCGCAGGTCGGAGCCGATGAGAAGGGGCGCGGCCATGACCGACCACATGGAGAAGTGGGTGCGGTACTCGGTGTCCGTCATGCCGCCGTTGCCGACCTCCAGCATGTCCGGGTCGTTCCAGTGCCCGGGCCCGGCGTACGGGGCGAGCGGCAGGTTCTTCTTGAGGATCGACAGCATCGAACCCCAGTTGTCGCTGATGTCCCCGGTGGTGCGCCACAGGTGGCCGACGTTCGCCGCCCACTCCCAGGGCTTGTTCTCGCCCCACTCGCAGATGCTGTAGACGATGGGGCGCCCGGTGGCTTTGAGGGCGTCGCGCATCGTGGTGTACCGCTGCTTGGCGTCCACGCCCTGGTTGTTGCAGTTGTCGTACTTGAGGTAGTCCACGCCCCAGTCGGCGAACTGCTGGGCGTCGCTGTACTCGTGACCCAGCGCGCCCGGGAACCCGGCGCTGTTGCAGGTCTTGGTGCCCGCGCTGGTGTAGATGCCGAGTTTGAGGCCCTTGGCGTGCACGTAGTCGGCGACCGCCTTGATGCCGTGCGGGAAGCGCGCCGGGTCGGGCACGAGCCTGCCGTCCGCGTCGCGGGCGGGCAGGGCCCAGCAGTCGTCGAGGTTGACGTACTGGTAGCCGGTGTCCTTCAGGCCCTTCTCGACGAGGATGTCGGCGATCCCCTCCACCATCTCCTCGTTGAACTCGGCCCGGCACTGCGTCGAGTTCCAGTTGTTGAAGCCCATGGGCGGGGTCGCGGCCAGCCCGTCGGCGAGGGCGGGGGAGCCGGCGGCCGGGGCGGGGGAGCCGGGTGGTGCGGCCGGCGGGGCGGCGACGGCCGGCGGTGCCGTCAGGGCGCCCGTGCCCAGCAGTACGCCCGCGGCCAGCAGACCCGCGGCGCGTCTTCTCGTACGGGATCGGTCGGTGGTGCCGGACAGGTGACGCATCGTTACGTTCCCTCCGTCCTCGCCCGGGGCGCGGGGTGCGGCGCCGGGTGGCACCGCGGAGCGCACCGGGCAGGAGTTCTGCATGTTCGCGTCAACGCGAGTGTGTGCGGTTACGGTAGACCGTGTTCGACTCTGTTGGAAGCGTGCCGACCCGGTTCCCTCGAGCGCCCCGTCCGCGTGACCTTCGGGGCTCCGCGCAGTTGAACCGGGCATGAAGAAGCGCAGCATGCTCGCCATCGCCTCCCTGGCCACCGGGTTCGTCGTCGCGGCGATCTCGCCCTCGCACTCCGCCGACCACGGTGTCCTCGGCGACCTCAACGTGGACGACGCCCTCAGCGCCGTGGACCACACCACCCTCAGCCACGACAGCCTGGCCCCGGCCGACAACGCCCCCGAGCACAACGGCTGACCGCACCCCGGCATACGGCGCCGGTGCCCCGCCCGGGCACCGGCGCCGTCGTGTGCCATGGCCTCGCCGAGCTCCTCGGGCGGGCGGGGCCGGGCCCCGCGAGGGCGCTCCCTCATCAGAAGCTGGTTTCCGTGGCAGGGTGGAGCGGGCAAGCCACAGGGGGCCGAACAGAAGAGGGGGAAACGTGATCGTCTGGGTCAACGGCGCGTTCGGTGCGGGCAAGACCACGACCGCACGGGAACTGATCGACCTGATCCCGAACAGCACGCTCTTCGACCCCGAGGTCATCGGCGGCGCGCTCACGCAGCTGCTGCCGCCCAAACGCCTCGCCGAGGTCGGCGACTTCCAGGACCTGCCGATCTGGCGGCGGCTCGTGGTGGACACCGCCGCCGCGATGCTCGCCGAACTGGGCGGTGTCCTGGTGGTGCCGATGACCCTGCTGCGCCAGGAGTACCGCGACGAGATCTTCGGCGGCCTCGCCTCCCGGCGGATTCCCGTCCGCCATGTCCTGCTCGCTCCGGCCGAAACGATTTTGCGTGAGCGAATAGCCGGGCGGGAGATCCCGCCGGACCTCCCCGACGGCGACATGCGGGTCACCCAGTGGGCCCTCGACCACATCGAGCCCTATCGCGCCGCCCTCGCCGCATGGCTCACCGCCGACGCCCACACCGTCGACACCAGTTTCCTCACCCCCCACGAGGCCGCCCTGCACATCGCCGAGGGGGTGCGCACCGGCGACGTCCCGGTCCGCGACATCGTGCAGACCCCCCAGCCGACCGCCGAGACCATCGCCGCGGGCGTCCTCCTCTTCGACGAGCAGGAGAGGGTGCTGCTCGTCGACCCCACGTACAAGCCCGGCTGGGAGTTCCCCGGCGGTGTCGTCGAACCGGGGGAGGCCCCCGCGCGGGCGGGGGTGCGCGAGGTCGCCGAGGAGACGGGGATCCACCTCACCGATGTGCCCCGACTGCTGCTCGTCGACTGGGAGCGGCCCGACCCGCCCGGCTACGGGGGGCTGCGGCTGCTGTTCGACGGGGGCCGGCTGGACCCCGGCGAGCGGGGCCGGCTGCTGCTGCCCGGCCCGGAGCTGCGCGCCTGGCGCTTCGTCACCGAGGACGAGGCCGCCGAGCTGCTGCCGCCGGTCCGCTACGCCCGTCTGCGCTGGGCGCTGCGCGCGCGGGAGCATGGTTCGGTGCGGTATCTGGAGGCGGGCGCGCCGGTGGGGTGACGGCCGGTTCCGCGGGACCCCGGCAGGCCCCGGAGCCCCGGGAGCCCGGGCTCGGGAGGCCGGAGCCTGAGAGTCCGGGGGCGTGAGGTGCGTCGGCGGCTGCGCGTGGGTTCGTGGTTGCTCACGCAGTTCCCCGCGCCCCTGAGCAGGCTGGGGTGGGCCGGGAGCGCGGAGTGCGGCCCCCGCGTCCCCGGGGTGGGCCGGGTCGCGGGGCCCGGCCCTGGACGCCCCTGCTGGTGGCGGGTCAGTGACCCGCGTAGGCGCGCAGGAACAGTGCCTCGGCGACCGACAGCCGTTCCAGTTCCTCGGGCGAGACGCTCTCGTCGAGCGCGTGGATCTGCGCCTCCGGCTCGCTCAGGCCGATCAGCAGGATCTCCGCCTCCGGGTACAGCGAGGCCAGCGTGTTGCACAGCGGGATCGAACCGCCCTGCCCCGCGTGCTGCATCTCCTGACCGGGGTAGGCCACCGCCATCGCCTCGGCCATCGCCGCGTACGCCGGGCTGGTGGTGTCCGCGCGGAACGGCTGACCCTGGCCGATCTGCTCGACCGTCACCCGCGCACCCCACGGCGTGCGGTTCTCCAGGTGGGCCCGGAGCAGCTTCGTCGCCTCCACCGTGTCCATGCCCGGCGACACCCGCAGGCTGACCAGCGCGCGGGCGCTCGCCTGCACCGACGGGGTGGCGCCCACCACCGGCGGGCAGTCGATGCCGAGGACCGTGACGGCCGGGCGGGCCCAGATGCGGTCGGCGACCGTGCCCGAGCCGATCAGCTCCACGCCGTCCAGGACCTTGGCGTCCTGGCGGAACTGCTCCTCGTCGTACTGCAAGCCCTCCCAGCGGGCCTCGCCGTCCAGGCCGTCGACCGTCGTGGAGCCGTCCTCGCCGCGCAGCGAGTCCAGCACCCGGATCAGCGCGGCCAGGGCGTCCGGCGCGGCGCCGCCGAACTGGCCGGAGTGCAGGTTGCCCTCCAGGGTGTCGACGCCGATGCGCAGCAGGGTCATGCCCCGCAGCGTCGTCGTCACGGTCGGCAGACCGACCCGGAAGTTGCCCGAGTCGCCGATCACGACGGCGTCGGCGGTGAGCAGCTCCGGGTGCTGCTCGGCGTACCGCTCCAGGCCGCCCGTGCCCTGCTCCTCCGAACCCTCCACTATGACCTTGACGTTGACGGGCACCCCGCCGTTCGCCTTCAGCGCCCGCAGCGCGAGCAGATGCATGATCACGCCGCCCTTGCAGTCCGCCGCGCCCCGCCCGTACCAGCGGCCGTCGCGCTCGGTCAGCGTGAACGGCGGCGTGCTCCAGGCGGCCTCGTCCAGCGGCGGCTGCACGTCGTAGTGGGCGTAGAGGAGCACGGTCCGGGCACCGGCCGGGCCCGGCAGGTAGCCGTAGACCGACTGCGTGCCGTCCGGGGTGTCGAGCACCGCCACGTCCTCGAAGCCCTCGGTGCGCAGCGCCTCGGAGATCCAGCGCGCCGCGGCCTCGCTCTCGCTCCTGGGGAACTGGTCGAAGTCCGCCACCGAACGGAAGGCCACCAGTTCGGTGAGCTCCTCCCTCGCCCTGGGCAGCAGCGAGGCGACGGTCTCGGCGACCGGATTCGACGACATGGGCACGCTCCTTGTGGGTGCGACGTTGTACTTCCGAGAACTTCTGTTTGCCTGTGATCGTGCGGTGCGCGAACGCCGACGGGTGTGCGCTGCGCATACGCTGCCGATCCTCCCACAGCGGTCCGGGCCCGCGACCACCGTAGGATGCGTGGGACAGGTGCGGCAGGCGGCTTGATCGGGAGCAGTAGACCATCGTGAGCAGCGAGAACTCTTCGGCGGAAGGCACGCAGCGGGTGTGGGACGTGGTCGTGGTGGGTGCGGGGCCCGCCGGGGCCTCGGCCGCCTACGCCGCGGCGGTCGCGGGACGCAGCGTGCTGCTGCTGGAGAAGGCGGATCTGCCCCGGTACAAAACCTGCGGCGGCGGCATCATCGGCCCCTCACGGGACACCCTGCCGCCCGGCTTCGAACTGCCGTTCAAGGACAAGGTGCACGCGGTCACCTTCTCGAACAACGGCCGCTTCACCCGCACCCGCCGCTCCCGGCAGATGCTGTTCGGACTGATCAACCGGCCCGAGTTCGACCAGCAGTTGGTCGAACACGCGCAGAAGGCGGGCGCGGAACTGCGCACCGGCGCCACCGTCGTGCGGGTCGAACAGCACGGCGCGGCCGTGCCCGACCGGCGCACGGTCGCCGTCGTCCTCCAGGGCGGTGAGACGGTGCTGGCCCGCGCCGTCGTCGGTGCCGACGGCAGCGCCAGCCGCATAGGGGCGCACGTCGGCGTCAAACTGGACCAGGTCGACCTCGGCCTGGAGTCGGAGATCCCCGTGCCCGAGACCGTCGCCGAGGACTGGAAGGGCCGGGTGCTCATCGACTGGGGCCCCATGCCCGGCAGTTACGGCTGGGTCTTCCCCAAGGGGGACACGCTCACCGTCGGCGTGATCTCCGCGCGCGGCGAGGGCGCCGCCACCAAGCGGTATCTGGAGGACTTCGTCGCCCGGCTCGGCCTCGCCGGTTTCGAACCCAGCGTCTCCTCCGGCCATCTGACCCGCTGCCGCGCCGACGACTCGCCGCTCACCCGCGGCCGCGTCCTCGTGTGCGGGGACGCGGCGGGGCTGCTGGAGCCCTGGACCCGCGAGGGCATCTCCTTCGCCCTGCGCTCCGGACGGCTCGCGGGGGAGTGGGCGGTACGGATCTCCGAGGCGCACGACGCGGTGGACGCGCGCCGCCAGGCCCTGAACTACGCCTTCGCGATCAAGGCCGGGCTTGGCGTGGAGATGAGCGTCGGCAAGCGGATGCTGAAGGCGTTCGAACGCCGTCCGGGACTGTTCCACGCGGCCCTCACCGGCTTCCGCCCGGCGTGGAAGGCGTTCACCGACATCACCCGGGGCGCCACCACGCTGGGCGAACTGGTCCGCAACCATCCGCTGGCCCAGCGGGCGCTGACGGCGTTCGACCGGTAGGCGGGCCGGCGGCCCCCGCGCACCCCCGTCATACCCGTACTACCTGGGGAGTACCGGCGCTCGCCCCGCCAGGGTGACGCCGTGGGCATTCGGTGCCGTCTAGCGTGACGGGCATGAAGGAGCGACGCATGCGGGCCCCGGCGCGGTGGCCCGCGCCCTGGTCCGGGCCGCCCTGGTGGCGCGGCGCGGACGGCGGCGAGGAGGCAGGCGGCGGGGGCACCGGCAGCGCCGGGAGCGCCGGGGGCATCGAGGACGCCCCGGGCGCCGCGGTCACCGGCGGGCCGGCCCCGGCCGGCGGTCACCGGCTGCCGTGGCCCTCGACCGTGTTCCTCACCGCCGTCGTGCTCGTCGGCACCCATGCCGCCGCGCAGGGGCAGCGGGGCGGCGGGCGCGCGGAGCTGGACCCCTTCGCGCTGCTCCTCCTCCTGCTCGGCTGCGGGGCACTGCTGTGGCGGCAGCGCCACCCGGTGGCCGTCGTCTTCACCACGGCCGCGGTGGTCATGGTGTATCTGGGAGCCGGTTACCCCTACGGCCCGGTGTTCCTGGCGGTCGCCGTCGCCTGCTTCGGCGCCGTCGTCACCGGGCACAGACGAGCGGCCTGGGCGGCGGTGGCGATGCTGTGGGCGGGGCACGTCGTAGTGGCGCACTGGCTGTACCGCCTGCTGCCCCCCTCGGGGGACCCGGCCGCCTCCTGGGGACAGGAGGCCGTCGTGGCCGCCTGGGTGGCGGCGGTCGTCGCGGTCAGTGAACTCGTCGGGCTCCGACGGGAGCAGTGGGCCCGCGAGCGGGCCGAACGGGCCCAGGCCGCCCGGCGCCGCACCGACGAGGAACGGCTGCGGATAGCCCGCGAACTGCACGACGTCCTCGCGCACAGCATCTCCGTGATCAACGTCCAGGCGGGCGTGGGCCTGGCGCTGCTCGACTCCGACCCCGAGCAGGCCCGCACCGCGCTCACCACCATCAAGTCGGCCAGCAAGGAGGCCCTGGGGGAGGTGAGACAGGTGCTCGACACGTTGCGCACGCCGGGCGACGCGCCCCGGACGCCGGCCCCCGGCCTGGACCGGCTGCCGGAACTGGTCGCGCAGGCGGCCGACGCCGGGCTGACGGTCGAGGTCGAGGGTGCCGCGCCGAGGCTGCCGCCCGGCGCCGACCTGGCGGCGTTCCGCATCGTGCAGGAGGCCCTGACCAACGTCGTACGGCACTCCGGGTCCCGCCGCGCGCGGGTCCGGCTCGACCCCGCGCGGGGCGTCCTGCGGCTGCTGATCGACGACGACGGGCCCGCGACCGGCACGGACGCCGGAGGCAGCGGCAACGGTCTGGTGGGCATGCGCGAGCGGGCCGCGGCGCTCGGCGGCACCATCGAGGCGGGCCGCCGCCCGGACGGCGGCTTCCGGGTGCTGGCCGTACTGCCCCTGCGCGCACCCCCGGCCGGCGGCGCCCCGGAGCCCCCGGCGACCGACGGCCCACCCGAGGAGGAACGGTGATCCGCGTACTGCTCGCCGACGACCAGTCGCTGGTCAGAGCGGGATTCAAGGCACTGCTCGACGCCCAGCCGGACATCGAGGTGGCGGGCGAGGCGGCCGACGGGGAGGAGGCCCTGCGGGCTGTGCGCGCGCTCGGACCCGACGTCGTCCTGATGGACATCCGGATGCCCCTGCTCGACGGCCTCGCCGCGACCCGCCGCATCACCGAGGACGCGCGGCTGGGCGGGGTCAGGGTGATCATGCTGACCACCTTCGAGCTCGACGAGTACGTCTTCGAGGCGATCCGCTCCGGCGCTTCCGGCTTCCTCGTCAAGGACACCGAGCCGGCGGAACTGCTGCGCGCGGTACGGGCGGTGGTCGAGGGGGACGCGCTGCTGTCGCCCGGGGTGACCCGGCGGCTGATCGCCGAGTTCGCCGCCCGCTCCAAGGAACCCGCGGCCGCCGCGTCGCTCGCCCGGCTCACCGAACGCGAGCGGGAGGTGATGGCCCTGGTCGGCCTGGGGCTGTCCAACGAGGAGATCGCGCGCCGCCTCGTCGTCAGCCCGCTGACCGCCAAGACGCACGTCAGCCGCACGATGGTCAAACTGGGCGCCCGCGACCGCGCGCAACTGGTCGTCCTGGCCTACGAGTCGGGGCTGGTGCGGCCGGGGTGGCTGGGATGAGGGAGCCCACGGCGGACGTCGCCTCAGCCGATGGCCGACGTCTCCCGCCAGAGGCCGGCGAGCGCGGTGTCGCCGGTGACGGAGGGGACCGGAGCGCGATTCCAGAGGGCGAGGTGGAGGACGGCGGCGGGCCCGGCCAGCTCGCAGTCGGCGCCGGCGGTCGCGCCCCGCTCGGTGACCGGGGGCTCCGGGGAGAGCCGTACGGTCCACACCGCGTCCGGGACATCGGTGGCCCGTACCCGCAGGACCCGCGGCTCCGGCGTCCGCACCCGGCTGCGGGAGCGGGCGTGGAAGCCGCGCAGCAACTCGTCGATGCCGTCGGCGGCGAACGCGGGCGCGAAGCCGTGCGCGGGGTCCACGGCGACGGCGGCGGGCGCGGCGCCGCGCGCGGCCTCGGCGTCCACGCGGTGCACGGCCGTCTCGTGCGCCTGCCGCCGCGCCCAGAAGGCGACCGGGGCAGCCGCGCCGGGCAGGAAGGTCCAGCACCGCAGACCGGGCGGGGCGGCGGCGAGCGTGTCGACGAGCCGGCGGTGGCCGTCGCGGTACCAGGCCAGGAGCGCGTCCCCGGTCAGCTCCGGGGCCTCGCCCTGGGGGCGGGGAGAGGTGTGCCCCTCGGCGACGAACGCGGTGGCCCAGCGGTGGATCGCGCCGGTGTGCGCGAGCAGGTCGCGCACCTGCCAGCCGGGGCAGGTCGGCACCTCGGTCCCCGGGCCGGTCTCCTCGGCGATCTCGCCGAGCAGCCGGCCCTCGTGGTCGAGCGTCTCCAGGAAGCGGGTGGTGTCCATGGGCGCAGTCTGACCGACGGCCACCGCCGTGCGGCAGGGGGAGGTATGGGCAAGAACGCCTTGGCCGGACGGCCACGTGGCGTCGGGAAGGGGCGGTCCCGGGGCCCGGCCGCGTCAGGACCGGGCCGCGTGGCGGGTGACGACGGCGATGGCGGCGGCCACCGCGGCGAGGAGCGCGACGCTGGTGAGCGCGGTGGACAGGGAGAACCAGTCGGCCATGAAGCCGATCGCCGGCGGACCGAGGAGCATGCCGCCGTAGCCGAGCGTGGACGCGGTGGCGACGCCGTCCGGACCGCCGAGCGCACCGGCGCGTTCCACCGCCGTGGGGAAGATGTTGGCGAGCCCCAGCCCGGTGACGGCGAAGCCGAGCAGGGCGGCCCAGACGGAGGGGGCGAGCGAGCCGAGCAGCATGCCGCCCGCGGCCGTCGCACCCCCGGCGACCAGGGTCCGGGTCCGGCCCAGCCGTTCGAGGAGCACCGTCCCGGTGAGCCGGCCGACGGTCATGGCGAGGGCGAAGCAGGAGTACCCCACCGCGGCGACGCCCGGTGCGGCCTTGAGGTCCTGCTCCAGGTGGAGCGCGCCCCAGTCGGCCATGGCGCCCTCGCCGTAGGCGGTGCACAGCGCGATCAGACCGAAGGTGAGGACGAGCCCCCGGGTGCGCGCGCCCGAACGCGCCGGGGCCCGCCGGTCCTCCGGCGTCGGCTCCGGGGGCCGCGGCGGTTCCTGGCGCAGCAGGGCGCGGCCCGCCACGGCCGTCACGACCAGTCCGATCACGGTGAGACACAGCAGGTGCTGCGTCGGCGTCAGCGACCCGGCGACCAGGCCGCCGAGCCCCGCCCCGACCATCCCGCCCAGACTGAAGGCGGCATGGAAGCTGGGCATGATCGGCCGCCCCAGCGCGGCCACCAGGTCCACGGCCGCGCTGTTGAAGGCGACGTTGATCCCGCCGTACGCCGCACCGAACACGCACAGCACCGCGCCGAGCGCCCAGGCCGAGTGGGTGAGCGGCGGCAGGGCGATGCTGAGCGAGAGCAGCACGGCGCAGACGACGGTCACGGGATGGCTGCCGAAGCGGCGGCAGAGGCGGCCGGTGAGCGTCATGGTGACGACGGCCCCGGCCGAGACCCCGAGCAGCGCCAGCCCCAGCGCGCTCGCGGAGGCGCCGGTCTGCGCCTTGATGGCCGGGATGCGCACGACCCACCCGGCGAAGACGAAGCCGTCGAGGGCGAAGAAGGTGGTCAGAACGGTACGCAGGCGGACGAGGTCGGTCCTGCTGCCCGGCACGACGGTGTGCGATCGGGCTTTGTTTATGAGCGGCACAAAATCAGACTAGGAGGCGGTGTCGGCAAGGGGCAAGGGAGCCGTGAGGCGCGGACGGCGCGGTGGTCACCGCCCCGCCGGGCCCCGCCCGGTACGCGCGATTACTTCTTGACGGCCTTCAGGACCACGAACTTCGGGTCGCCCGCGACGAGTTCGCTGTTGCCGAACAGGCGCCGCAGGGTGATGTGGTGGCCCAGATGGCGGTTGCCGACCACCCACAGCTCGCCGCCCGGCCGCAGGGCGCGGCGGGCCTGGGCGAACATGCGGCGGGCGGGCGCGTCGGTGGTGGCCTGGTGGGAGTGGAACGGCGGATTGTTCAGCACCAGATCGGCACTGGCCGGGGCGGTGTCCGCGAGGCCGTCGCCGACGAGGAACTCGGCCCGGCCGCCGGCGCCCGCGTTCTCCCGGTAGGTCTCCCTGGCCGACGCCACCGCCTGGTACGACTCGTCGACGAACAGCACGTCGGCGCCGGGTTCGGCGAGGGCCGCCGCGGTGCCCACGATGCCGTTGCCGCAGCCGAGGTCCACCACGCGCCGGCCGGCGCGGGGGCGCGGGAGATGGCGCAGGAAGAAACGGGTGCCGATGTCGAGCCGGTCGGCGCAGAAGACACCCGCGTGGTTGGTGACCCGGCGCCCCGACAGCACGCCGATGCCGTCGGGCAGCGCGTAGCGGTACGGCCACGGGTTGGGCCCCCGGTCCAGGTCCGGGTCGGGGGTGCAGTGGATCAGCCGGGCCTTCTGCTCGGCGAGCGAGGTGCGGGTCGGGCCGAGGATCCGCTCAAAGGTCCGCAGCGTCGAGGTGTGGATCTCCTTCACCATGCCGGCGCCGACGACGACCGTGTTCCGGCGCACGGCCGGGGCGAGCCGGTGCAACTGGTCCTCGAGCAGGGCGAGGCTCTTCGGCACGCGGACGAGGAGGACGTCGACCGTGTCCGGCGGGTCGTCCTGGGTGGTGAGCAGGCGCACGGCCGCCGGATCGACGCCGGCGCGCGCGAGATTGGCGAGGGTGGCCTGCCGGGCGAGGAACGAGTCGGTGATCTGGACGGGGTGGTGCGGAGCAAGGGCGGTGGTGAGCGCGCCCCACCGGTCGCCGAGCACGACGACGCCACCTGTCCTCTCCGGGACGCCGGTCGCCGCGAGGTGGCGCAGCAGATACGCGTCGGCGGCGTCCCAGGCCCGCAGCCGGTCGCGGGGATCCGCGGGGAAACGGGTGAGGTGGTAGGTGCCCTGGGGGACGATCATGGGGTCGTTCATCGCGGGGCCAGGCTATAGGAGTGGCCGGGGGAGCCGCGGGGCCGCGCCCCCCCGCGCGGGGGCTGCGCCCCTGGGCCCAACGGGGAGGGGAGCAAGGCGGTCTGGCGTGTGCGGGCCGGGGGGTAGTTCCCCGCGCTCCTCGAAGACCGGGGGGCGAGGAACCCCCTGGGGCGGCGCCGACCCGTCCGCCCGGATCATGGGAGACTCGCCCTCATGAGCGGCAAGGCGGCCCCGCGCGCGGCGGGGGAAGGGAACACCCGGGCACGGCTGGACCGGGGCCGCGGCGCCCTCGGCCCCGCACTCGAACTCGTGCACACCGGCCGCGCCCCCACCCGCGCCGTCCTCACCGCCGCCCTCGGCGTCACCCGCGCCACCGCGGGCGCCGTCGCCGCCGAACTCGAGGCACTCGGCCTCATCCGCGTCGACGCCCACCCCGGCGCCGCCGCCGGCTCCCAGGGCCGCCCCTCGCACCGCCTGGAGGTCGCCGAGGACGGCCCCGTCGCCCTGGCCGCCCAGATCCACGCCGACGGCTATCGCGCCGCCCTCGTCGGCCTCGGCGGCCGCATCGTGGCCACCGCCCCCGGCTGCGAGACCGTCGATCCCGACCCGGCCAAGGTGCTCGGCTCGGTCGTCGAGGCCGGCGCCGACCTGCTCCGCGCGACCGGCCTGCGCTGCGTGGGCGCCGGCCTGGCCGTCCCGGCCGCCGTGGCCGAACCGGAGGGGCTCGCCCTCAACCCGATGCACGTGGACTGGCCGGCCGGCGCCCCCGTCCGGGAGATCTTCACGGACCTCGTGCGCGCCGCCGGCCTCGAAGGCCCCGCCTTCGCCGCCAACGACGTCAACCTCGCCGCCCTCGCCGAACACCGGCACGGCGCCGGCCGCGGCGCCCGCGACCTGCTCTGCGTGGCCACCGGGCACCGCGGTGTGGGCGGCGCGCTGGTGCTCGACGGACGGCTGCACAGCGGCAGTTCGGGACTGGCCCTGGAGGTGGGGCACCTCACCGTCAACCCCGAGGGCCGCCCCTGCCACTGCGGCAGCCGTGGTTGCCTGGACGTGGAGGCCGACCCGCTGGCGTTCCTCACCGCCGCGGGCCGCGACCCCGGCCCCGAACTCTCCCTGCTGCAACAGGCGAACGACCTGATCCGGGCCCATCACGCAGACGATCCGGCCGTCCGCGCCGCCACCGAGGCGCTCATCGACCGGCTCGGACTGGGACTGGCCGGGCTGGTCAACATCCTCAACCCCGACCGGATCATCCTCGGCGGCTTCCACCGCACCCTGCTGGACACCGACCCCGACCGGCTGAGCGCCGTCGTCGCCGACCGCAGCCTGTGGGGGCGCAGCGGCGGCGTGCCGATCCTGCCGTGCACCCTGGACCACAACAGCCTCGTCGGCGCGGCGGAACTGGCCTGGCAGCCGGTCCTGGACGACCCGCTGACGGCACTCGCGGGAAGCTGAGAAGGGCCGAGGCCCGGCGTTCGGTGCCGGGCCTGCCTCACCACTGCCGGCCGCGCGGCAGCCGGTCCCTCCCCGGTGCCGACAGGCGCAGCACCTGGAAGACGTCGCCGTCCGTCTTCGGTGCCTCGTGCTCCCAGAGCGAGAACCGCACCACCTCCCAGTGCCGGGAGTCGACGGCCACCGCCGCGCACACCGCGCCGTCCAGCGAGACCAGCAGCCCCGCCTCGTGCATGACCTCCTCCGCCACCTCGCCGAGGGCGATCCCCTCGGGAACCGGCCTGCGGTGCCGCACCGCGACGCGCGCCCCGGCACCGGCGACCGGGCTCTCCTCGTACCAGAGCCCCGTCCACTGCCGGACGGACGGCCGCCCGAAGTCGTCGACGAACCCCTGGAACGGCCCCCCGTACAGGAAGGCGTTCATGCCGCGTGCCTCGTGCCACAGGTAGAACGGCGCGTACTGGTTGATGTGGGAGCCGTCCACCCCGCGCTCGCGCACGAGGTACGCCTTGAGCCCGAGCCCGTCCCAGTCGTCGAGCGCGTGCCCGACGCGGGCCACGCGCTCCCGCACGATGCCCATGTCGTAGTCGGCGGGCAGGGTGATCTCGTACTGCATCGCCTGCATCACACGTCTCCCCGGTCGGCGGGCCGCAGCAGGGCGAGCAGTCCGCGCACCCCGGCGTCGAAGGCGGCCGGGGAGCCCGACGCACGGGCCAGGACGTAGCCGCCCTGGACCGTCGCCACGATCGTCGCCGCCACCTCCTCGGCGTCCAGCGACGGCGCGAACTCCCCCTGTTCCTGGCCCTCCTCGACGATCCCGGCCAGTTCCTCGCGCAGCCAGTCCAGCGTCTCGTCGACGGGCGCGCGCAGCGCGTCGCTCGCGATCACCTCCGGGTCCATGGTCAGCCGGCCGACGGGGCAGCCGCGCAGGACGTCACGCTCGCGCCGCAGATACGCCGTCACGCGCGCGTACGGCGTGCCGGGTCCGTGCAGGACGCCGGCCGCGGTCGCCCGCATCTCCTCGGCGGTACGGCGGATCGCGGCCAGCGCGAGGTCGGGCTTGCCCTTGAAGTGGTGGTACATGCTGCCCTGGCCGGCGCCCGCCCGCTCCAGGATCGCCTTGGGGCTGGTGCCCACGTAGCCGCGCTCCCACAGCAGGTCGCGGGTGGACTCCACGAGTCTCTCCGAGGTACTCATACGGTGACTGTACATACCAGTAGTTACAGGCGTCCAGGGGCGGTCGCGCCGTACTCGCGTACTCCCCGCGCGGTACGCGCACCGCCGCCGGCAGTACGACGACGCGGGGCCCCGCCCGGGGCGACGCTGAGGGCATCGAGGAACACGACACCATCGAGAACACCGAGGAGATGACCGAGATGCAGACCCTGGCGCACTGGGACGGTGGGCCCGGCCCGTGGATCCTGTTCTTCCCGCTGATCTGGGCGGCGGTCGTGGTCGCCGGCGTGACGCTGCTGCGCCGCACCGGGTGGCGCGGGCGCGGCGGCCCGTGGCGTTCCGTCGACGCCGGCCGCCCGAGGGGTGACTCGCCCCTCGCGGTACTCGGCCGCCGGTTCGCCTCCGGCGAGATCGACGAGGACGAGTACTGGCGCCGGGCCTCGGTGCTGGAGGAGCACTTCGGCCCCGTCGACAAGCCTCGCTCACCATGACACCGGCCCACACCCCGCGCCCTGAAGGGGCGCGGGGAACTGCGCGGCCGGCCCCCGACGAGCGGCACTCGGCAACGCGCGGACCCACTCCGGCGGGGAACCGCTCAGCCCCGACGGCGCACCGCCGTCACCCCGGCACCGCCGCGGACCGCACCACCGTTCGCTCCCGCCGCCCGGCGGCAGTCACCGCCGTAACCCCTTTCGCGTCCCCGGACGCGAGGTTCGGCACCGACACCACCGGCGCGCACGCCGACAGCGCGAACCACACCACCTTTCCCTCCTCCCCGTCCGGCCGCACGCCCCAGCTCTCGCTGAGTTCGGCGACCATCGCCAGCCCCCGCCCGCAGGTGGAGCCGGGCTCCGCCTCGCAGACGGTGGGCAGCCGGGGGTCGTGGTCGCGCACCGAGACCGTCAGACGGTCGAGCAGCAGCTCGATCTCCACGGTGCACGTCTTGTCGGGCTCGGCATGCCGGTGCACGTTGGTGAGCAACTCGGTCACGCCGAGCGAGGCCCGGTCGATGAGGGCATCGAGATGCCAGTAGCGCAATTGCGCCGATACGATTCTGCGGACCTGTCCGATCCGCGACGGCAGGGCTTGGAGCTCCACCGTGCAGTGCCTGCTTGGCTGGCTGATCACGGCTGCGACTCCCCGAATTGAGGTCCGGAAGAAGACGAGAACGGATCCTGCGTGGTGACCGCGTGTAATACGCCGCCTGGTGCTGCGCGGCCCGCGTCCGGCGGCCGCTGTGGCGCGGCGACCGCGTACGACGGCCGTCCGCTGATCGGGGCGGCCGGTACCCGCGCCGCCTGGCTCGGGGCGGCTTCCGTACGTCGGCCGCCCGCTTGTCGTGGCCGGCGGGCTGGTTCTTCAGCGTGATCGCCGGTAAACCCAGAGTGACGTGTGACCAGAGTGACGCACGGGGTCCGGCTGCGCAACTCGCGAACCGGCCCAGTCGCCGGCCGGCTCCCTCCTCGCGGAACCGGCGCACGCGCGAGCCCGTGCGTGCACTCGCGCGCCGGTGGCCCGAAGCCGTGCGCCCCTGGTCCCGAGACGCCACGCGCGGCGGCCGGCGCCGCTCAGCGGTCGCGGCCCGCCGCCCTGCGGACCGCCTCGATGAACCGCCGGGCCGACGGTGGCCCCGGTGTGCCCGGGGCGGGGTCGCTCTCGCCGAGGGTGAGCGAGTACCGGGTCCCGCCCAGGTCCGCTTGCGCCCGGTCCCCGGCACCGAACCACGGCCTGGACGCGCGCACCGTCTGCACCGGCGCGCTGTCTATCTCGCTGCCGTAGCTGGTGAGCAACCGCACCCTGCCGTCGCTGATCCGGATCTGCCCGGCCCGGGTCAGGGACCGCAGCCCCTTGCCGATGCGCACGCCTCTGGCCGTGAACTCCGGTTCCGGCATGGTGTTCCGCCCCCTCGTGCCTGGGTCGTCCTCCGCCGTGCAGTCTGCCCGCGCACGGCCCCGAGCACCAGTGCGCATCAAGGGTGCACCGCGCACCACCGGGCGCACACGCGAAAACGCGCCCCCCGCGCCGTCCGCCCCCGCCCCCAGCACCGCCTTTGAGCTGCCCAAAGGAGTGTTTATGCAGGTGAGAAGCGTGTGGAAGGTGTCTATCATCGAGTCGTCCGACCGCGCGGAGGCGGCCTCGGCGCACCGCGTAAGGAGTTCCGGCGTGAGCACCACCCCCACCCACCGGCCCGGCGCCACCCTCGACGTCGACCGCACCGACGTGCCGTACCGCGACTGGCTCAAAGAGGCCGTCCGCAAGGTCCAGGCCGACGCCAATCGCTCGGCGGACACGCACCTCCTGCTCTTCCCCCTGCCCGAGCACTGGGGCATCGACCTGTACCTCAAGGACGAGTCGACGCACCCCACCGGCAGCCTCAAGCACCGGCTGGCCCGCTCGCTCTTCCTCTACGGACTGTGCAACGGCTGGGTCCGCCCGGACCGCCCGGTGATCGAGGCGTCCAGCGGCTCGACGGCCGTCTCGGAGGCGTACTTCGCGAAACTGATCGGCGTGCCCTTCATCGCGGTCATGCCGCGCACGACGAGCGCCGAGAAGATCCGCCTCATCGAGTTCCACGGCGGACGGTGCCACTTCGTCGACGACTCCCGCACGATGTACCAGGAGTCCGCCCGCCTCGCGGCGGAGACCGGCGGCCACTACATGGACCAGTTCACCTACGCGGAACGGGCCACGGACTGGCGCGGCAACAACAACATCGCCGAGTCCGTCTTCCGCCAGCTGGAGCGGGAGCGGTTCCCGGAGCCGGCGTGGGTCGTCGCCACCGCCGGCACCGGCGGCACCTCCGCGACCATCGCCCGGTACGTGCACTACATGCAGTACGACACCCGTGTCTGCGTCGCCGACCCGGAGAACTCCTGCTTCTTCGAGGGCTGGACGACCGGCGACCCGGACGTCGTCTGCGAACGGGCCTCACGCATCGAGGGGATCGGCCGGCCGCGCATGGAGCCCAGCTTCGTGCCGGGCGCCGTCGACCGCATGATGAAGGTCCCGGACGCGGCCGCCGTCGCCGCCGTGCGCGCGCTGGACCGCGCGATGGGCCGCAAGGCGGGCGGCTCCACGGGCACCGGACTGTGGAGCGCGCTGAAGATCGTCGCGGAGATGGTGGCCGAGGGGCGGCGGGGGAGCGTGGTCACCCTGCTGTGCGACCCCGGGGACCGCTATCTGGACAAGTACTACTCGGACGCCTGGCTCGCGTCGGAGGGGCTGGACATCGCCCCGTACACGGCCGCGATCGACACCCTGCTGACCACGGGGGTGTGGCCGGACTGAGCACCGGCCGCGGGAACGGGCTTTCGGCAACCGGCAACCGTCCGGCAGCCGGGACCCGCTCACGAGCCGGCGGCAGCCGCCGGCTCCGCGTCTCAACCCGACTGCTCCGTCTCGCCCGGCTCTTCCCGGTCCGCCGTCTCGCCCACCGTCTCCGGCTCCCCGGCGACCACCAGCCGGTCCAGATGTTCCGCCATCTCCGCCCTGGCCTCGGCCGGCAGACCGGAATCGGTCACCAGCGTGTCCACCTGCTCCAGCGTGGCGAACGAACTCAGGCCCACCGTGCCCCACTTGGTGTGGTCGGCGACCACGACCACCCGGCGCGCGGACTGCACGAGGCGCCGGTTGGTCTCGGCCTCGGCCAGGTTCGGTGTCGACAGTCCGGCCTCGGCGGATATCCCGTGCACGCCGAGGAACAGCATGTCGAAGTGGAGCGCCGCGATCGCCTGGTCGGCCACCGGGCCCACCAGCGAGTCCGACGGCGTGCGCACCCCGCCGGTCAGCACCACCGTGGCCGCGCCCTGCCGCTGACCCATGGCGCGCTGCGCGGAGTGGAAGACGTCGGCCACCCGCACCGAGTTGGTGACGACCGTGAGGTCCGGCACGTCCAGCAGATGGTGCGCCAGCGCGTAGGTCGTCGTACCGCCGGAGAGCGCGATTGCCGTGCCCGGCGCGACCAGTTGGGCCGCCGCCCGCGCGATGTCCTCCTTGGCGGTCAGCTCCAGGCCGGACTTGGCCTCGAACCCGGGTTCGTGCGTGCTCGCCTCGACCACCGGGACCGCGCCGCCGTGCACCTTCTCCAGTACGCCCTGGCGGGCCAGCGCGTCGAGGTCCCGGCGGACCGTCATGTCGGAGACGCCGAGCTTGCGCGTCAGCTCGTTGACACGGACGCCGCCGCGGCGGCGTACCTCGTCGAGGATCAGGGTGCGGCGCTGCTCCGCGAGCAGGTTCTGATTCTCGCTCACGTCCGCTGCGGATCCTTTCCTCGTCCGACTCCGGCCCGTCCTCCGGCGCACCGCCCGCCGCACGGCGTCCGCACCGGTTTCCGACAGACACGGACCGAGGGCGGCGGTGGCGAAGGACGTCCCATCCTCGCACGGCCCACCGACATCCGCGCCACCGCCCGGTCGTCTCCGTCCGCCGTCCCCCCACCCCGTTCTCCGCGCCCCGCCGTCCCCCTCCGTCGTCCGCGCCCCGTCGTCTCCGTCACACATCCTGAGGACATTCCGGTCCCACAGGTGTGACCACGCCCCACAGCGGCAATCCTGTGCCTGCACATGACATGACGACAGAGGCCACCACAGGCGCGCACCCGCGCGCGGGGGAAGTGCGGAACGGTGGAACACACAACGGCACAGAGCACCCTGGAGCTCCTGGTCCACGGAGTCGGCGGCACCACCCCCCAGGAGATGCTGAACGATCCGCGCACGGTACGGATCACCGGCGACGACACCGCCGCCGTCTTCCGCCGCGCCGACGACGTCGACGCCGAGGAACGGCCCGCCGAGCACCGCGACGCCCCGGTGCCCGAGGCCTACGTCTGGTGCAACCTCACCTCCGGCAACGGCTCGCGCGCCCTGTGGCTGCTCCTCCTGCCGTTCATGGTGGTCAACCTCGCCCACTGGATGCGCCCCACCAGCGAGGGCCACCGGCTCCGGACCGTACGCCTGTACGGCCTCCTGGTACGGCTCGCCGGGCTCAGCCTCACCGTGCTGCTGGTCGCGGCCGCCTGCGAGGTCGCCCTCGACCTCACCGCCTGGCAGTGCGCGGGCACCCCCGCGTGCGCGGCCCGCCACTCCTGGCTCGGCTTCCTGTCGCCCACCGGCTCCGACGGCGGCTGGTGGAGCGCGCCGGGGCGCCGGCTCGCCCTGGCCGCGCTGGTGCCGACCGCCCTCACCGGGCTGCTCTGGTACCTCTCCCACCGCACCTGGAGCGCCTACGAGTCCCAGCCGCCACCGCCCCAGGACGAGGACGGCGACGAGCGCACCGACGACGACGCCGGAACGGGGACCTACCGGGCCGCGCTCGGCCGCCCCGGCTTCTGGTACGGACGCCGGCTCGTGGCCCGGCTGCGCGCCGCCCACACCGCCGCCGGTTTCCTCACCGTCGCCGCGGCCGTCGGCACCGCCGCCGCCCGTCACGACCACCGCCCGGGCGGCCCCGCGCTCCTGGACAGCCTCGGCTCTCTGCTGGAACCGGCGTACGTGGCCGGCGCGCTCGTCGTGGTCTGGGTGGTCTGCCGCCGCGGCCGCACCGAGAACCGGCTCGACCGCCGGCTCGACCGCGCCCTGGTCCGGTGGCTGCCCCTGAGCTCCCTGGCCCTGCTCGCGCTCTCCCTGGTGTACGCCTGCGGGTCGCGCCCCGGCTGGCGGTCGGCCGGACGGCTGCCGGGCGACCCGGCGTTCGGCGCCCTCACCCTCGCGCAGTGCTTACTCGTCGTCGTGCTCGCCGTCGTCGCCCACCTCCTCCACCGCACGCACCGCCACCCGCGCACCGCACTGCGCGGACTGGCCGGGCCCGCCGTCGCCATGCTCGCCTGCGCGCTCGGCGGGGTGATGTCCGGCGGCGTCGCCCAGCGGGTCTCCGACTGGCTCGACGGCACCCGCCGCACCCTGCCCGGACCGCCCGTCCTGCTCACCTGGCAGGCCTCCGCGATACCGCCGCTGCTCCTGCTGCTGCTCGTGGTCGTCGCCCTGCTGGCCCGCCGCACGCTGCGACTGCGCCGGGCCGAGACGACCGACGTCGAGCTCGACCACCCCGGCGAACGCACCGACGCCGCCCGCACCCGCCGTATCGCCGGGGTCAGGGCGATGGCCACCCTCACCGACCTGGCACCCCGCGTCATCGGCGTCGTCGCCGTCGCCACGCTGCTGCTGGGCACCGCCGCACTGGTCGGCGCCGAACTCACCGACGAGGTGCCGGGCGACGCCGCCCACGGCACCCCCGCCGCGCTGCAGGGCGCCGCCGACACCACCCAGGCGTGCGGCTCCTGGCTGATAGGGGTCGGCTTCCTGCTCCTCGTCACCTGGGGCCGGCGCGCGTACAAGGACCCCTCCGCCCGGCGCACCATCGGCATCCTGTGGGACGTCGGCACGTTCTGGCCGCGTGCCGCGCACCCCTTCGCCCCGCCCTGCTACGCCGAGCGCGCCGTGCCCGACCTCACCTGGCGCATGGCCACCTGGACCGGTGCCACCGGCGGACGGCTGGTGCTCTCCGGCCACTCCCAGGGCAGCGTGCTCGCCGCCGCCGCGGCCTGGCAGCTCAAGCCGTCCGTACGCCGCCGGGTGGCCCTGCTGACCTACGGCTCACCCCTGGAACGGCTGTACGGGCGCTGGTTCCCGGCGTACTTCGGGCCCGCCTCGCTCAGCGCCCTGCACCGCGAGGTCGACTGCTGGCGCAATCTGTACCGGCTCACGGACCCGATCGGCGGGCCGATCGGGCTGCCCGGCGACTGCGGTCCGCAGGTCGACCGCGCTCCGCTCAGGGACCCGCTCGCCTACGGCCGCACCGCACTGCACCCGCTTCCCGCCCCGATCCTGGGCCACAGCGACTACCAGGCCGACCCGGCGTTCGCCGAGGAACGCCGGCGCCTGCTGGCCCGGCTGCGCCCCGGGGTGCCGGCGCCCCGCCCGGTCGAGGAGGCGGACAACACGGCCGACGACACGGCCGGGGAAGCGGGTAACACGGCCCGGACTCAGGGCAGTTCCGGCAGGTCCTCCGGGTAGAGCAGCGTCAGGTCGTCCGTGCTCGGCTCGGTGAACTGGGCGACCCGGCCCGCGTGCCGTTCCACCATCGCCTCGAACGTCTGCCGCGCGGTGCGGCCGTTGCCGAACGCGGGGCCCTTCGGTATCGCCGCGAAGTAGTCGAGGAGCGCCTCGGGCGCGCCCTTCGCCAGCCGGTACTCCTGCTCCTCCGCCTGCTGCTCCACGATCCGCAGCAGCTCGTCGGGGCCGTAGTCGCCGAAGGTGATCGTCCGCGAGAAGCGCGAGGCGACCCCGGGGTTGACGGTCAGGAAGCGCTCCATCTCGGCGGTGTAACCGGCGACAATCACGACGACCGCCTCCCGGTGGTCCTCCATCAGCTTCACCAGCGTGTCGATCGCCTCGCGGCCGAAGTCGCGCCCGGAGTCCTCCGGGGAGAGCGCGTACGCCTCGTCGATGAACAGCACGCCGCCGCGCGCCCGGTCGAACGCCTCCTGGGTGCGGATCGCCGTGGAGCCGATGTGCTCGCCCACCAGGTCGACCCGGGAGACCTCGACCAGATGTCCCTTCTCCAGCACCCCGAGCGAGGCCAGGATCTCCCCGTACAGCCGGGCCACCGTCGTCTTGCCGGTGCCGGGGGAGCCGGTGAAGACCAGATGGCGCCGTGCGGAGGCCGCCTTGAGGCCCGCCTGCTGCCGGCGCCGGCCCACCTCGATCATGTCGGTCAGCGCGCGCACCTCGCGCTTGACACTCTCCAGGCCCACCAGCGCGTCCAGTTCGCCCAGCACGGCCTTCGACGTGCGGGCGGGCGCCGCCGGTTCGGGCGCGGCGGTCGCCAGGCTCTCCTGCTCCGTGGTGCGCTGGCCGGGGATGGAGCCCAGCAGCCCGGCCGCCGGGGGCGTGGCGGTCTGGACGGCGGTCTCCCGGGCGGGGGAGCGCAGGCTCGCGCTCTCGTCGCTGGTGCAGTCCTCGACGACGGCTCCGCCGCCGCCCGCCGCGTCCGGACCGCCGTCGGCGAACTCGTAACCGCCGCGCGCACAGCGCTCGGTGCGGCACTTGAGTAGCGTCGTGCGGCAGCCGTCGATGACGTGGAAGCCGTAGCCGCCGCTGTCGGTCACCCGGCAGCCCTGGAAGCTGCCCCGGCCGCCCGCCGAGACGTAGAACCCGGCCTCGGCGGGGGAGGTGATGGTGCAGCGCTCGACGGTGGGGTCGGCGCCCTTGGTGACGATCACGCCGGTCTGGACGCCGTCCACCGTGCAGCCGCTCAGGATGCCGCCGCTGCCGTGGTCACGGAACCAGGCGCCCGTCGCCGCGTCCTTGATCCGGCAGTCGTCGAGCTGCGCGGTGGCGCCGTCGCTCACCGAGACCGCGGTGTTGCGGACCTGCGCGAGATCGCTGTCGACGACGTCGGCGCGCGAGCCCCGGTCGAGGACGAACAGCGCGTCCGGCACGTCGTGCACCCGGCAGGACTCCAGGACGGCGGTGGCGCCGTCGCTGACCCACACCGCCGGGTAGTCGCCGGTGGAGTCGAAGATCTCGCACTGGTTGGCGTCCACACGGGTGCCCGGGTCCCAGACCGACAGTCCGTTGCGGCCGAACTGGCGCACGGTCGTGCGGGTCAGGGTGAGCACCGCGCGCGATCTGAGGTCGACCGCGTTCTCCGGCACGTCGTGGATGCGGCAGTCGGCGAGGGTCAGCACCGCGTCCGTGTCCAGGGTGACGCCGTCGGCGGTGGTGCGGTGCACGTCGCAGTCGGTGAGGTGCGCCGTGGCCCGCCCGGTGACCTGCACCCCGGAGCCCTTGACCTCGTAGACCTCGCAACCGACCGCCTCCAGCGAGGAGTTCTCCCCGGTGACCGACAGTCCCGCGCCGGAGGCGTGGTGCACCCGGCAGCGCTCGAGCCGGGGGCGTGCGCCCCCGCGCACGGCCACGCCGGACTGGCCCGCCGCCACCACCTCGCACTCCTCGAACACCCCGCCTCCGCCGTCGACGACGGCGATACCGACCCCGGCCGGGTTGTCCACCGTGCAGCGCCGGACGGTGGGGCGGGCCCCGGCGCGCACCTCGAACCCGGCCGCCGACCGCGTCATGATCCGCAGATCGGCGAACTCGGGAGTGCCCTCCTCCACCAGGACCGCCGGCGCGGCCGAGTCCTGGCCCTCCACGTGCAGATCCTGGACGACCGCGGAGCCGCGCACGGTCAACGGCACCCCGTCCACGGGGGCGAGGCGCACGGAACCGGGCGAACCCTCGGGCCCGCGCAGCGTCACCGCCCGCTGGACGACGAGGTTCTCCCGGTAGGTGCCCGGGGCGACGGTGAGGACGTCGCCGTCGCCCGCGGCCTCCAGCGCGGCGGCGAGGGACGCGTACTCACCCGTGCGGCGCCGCCACCGCGATGTACCGGTGTGCGTCACCTGGACCGTGCCCTGTGCCATGGCGTTGCCGTGCCCCCACCTCGTCGTACGCGGGTCGTTGCCGAAGAGTTCGGCCGGTCCACCGTAGCGTGCGCTGACCCGGTGGGCGGACCGGAGCGGAAGGCCGGTCAGGCGCCGGTGCCGGTCCGGCCCCAGTCCGGGCCCGCCTTCTCCCATGCCCGGTCCAGACGGGCGTACCTGCGGCGGACCATGCGCCACACCAGCAGCCGTCTGCCGCCCTCGACGAGCCCCGCCGCCGCGGCGGCCGAGCCGAAGCCCGCCAGGACGGCGTGGGTGGTGGCGGTGAGCGTGTCCAGCGGACGGGCCACGAGGTGGCCGTGGGAGTCCGTCCAGAGGGTGAAGTGGTCGCCGGGGCGCGGCTGTTCCAGGTCGGCCAGGACGGCGCCGTGGTGGGCCGTGCCGTCCGGGCCGGCCCAGTTCGCCAGGACGTGACTGTGCGCGTCCCGGGCCGTGGCGGTCTCCGGATCGGGGTCCAGGGGGCTGCGGTTGAGCCGTCTGACCACCGTGGCCACCACCTCGTGACGGGTGTGCCGCTGTTCGCGCACCGACCGCTGCAGCGCGCCCTCCGTGGCCGCCCCCACGGCGGCGCCGATCAGCGGCGCCACGACGAGGACCAGCACGAGGGCGACCAGCGCCAGCCATGCCTCGACCAGATCGGTCGTACGACGCAGTGGATTGCCCCGCCAGCGCCAGAGTCCGCGAACCGCTCGCACCGCGCCACCCCCTTCCGCTCCGTGATAACTCCGCGCACGGGCCGAATGCGCCCGGGCGCGGAGAAGAGAGAGCGACATCACGCCGCGGCGCTCCACGGATCTCCGGACATGTCTCACGGGTCCCAACGACCACGGACCCGGCGGGGGTTCCCTCCCCATGTCTTCCTCGTCCCGGGTTTCCCCGGCGGACCTCGCTCGCCGGGGCACTGACGCTGCCGGTCTTCGCCCGGCAGCCGGGTGGCGGGCTCTAGTCCAGCACCTCGACGGGGTCCCCCACCCGTATCGTCCCCGTGGTCAGCGGGACCAGGTTCTGGCCGAAGATCAGCCGGCCGGCGAACCGCCGGTGGCGCCCCAGTGTGCGCAGCGGTTCCTTGCCGCGGGCCCCGGTGGTCTGGTCCGTGGTCGTCACCACGCAGCGTCCGGACATCTTCGCTGCGCGGAGGACGACCTCGCCGATCGCCAGTTCCGTCCAGTCGTCCTCGGCCCAGGGTTCGGTCCCCGCGACGACGACGCTCGGCCGGAACCTGTCCATCGGCAGCGGCCCCTCGACCGCGTGATCCCCCTGTGCGATCAGCGAGTTGAGGGAGTCGAGGGAGGCGAGCGTCGTGAGCAGCAGGGGGTAGCGGTCGGCGAGGCCGACCATCTCGCCGGGGGAGGTGTACGGCGGATCGTCGATGGGGCGGCGCACGGCGGGATCGTCCAGATGGACCAGGTGTACGGCGTACCCCAGATGGGTGCTGAGCCAGTCGTCGGCCCCGGCGTCGGCGGGCACCAGCTCCACCTTGGTGCCGAAGATCCGTGCCGTCGTGGTGACGCCCGGCTCGGGCACGGCGACCGCGAGCGGTTCCAGGCCGGGCGCGGACAGCAGAACGCCGCCGCCGGGCAGTGCCTCGGCGGCGGCCGTCGCCAGACGCGGTTCCTCGCGCTGGGTGAGCACCTTGCCGGTGCCGTCCGTCACCGCCCAGCGCCGGTCCCCGGCCAGCCCCCATGGCTCGACCACGGCCGTGGGAAGCGTCTGGGCCCGCAGCGCCTTGACCGGGTGGATGTGCAGCGAGTGCAGCGCTGGTGTCGGCATGGACCCATCGTGTCAGCAACCACCGACGGCGCGGCCCGCCGAAGGGACCGTGACGGCCCGGACAGCCGTGACGGTCCCGACGGCCGCCGGGTCCGGTGTGCTCCGGAACCCGACGGCCTCGTGCCGGTGTGCTCAGTAGCCCCGGTACTGCTGCCCGTTCTGGTACGGGTCCTGGTACGGCGTCGGGGCCGGGCGCGGGGCCGCGGGGCGCATCGCCTCGTACCCCGTGCCGCCCATCATCGGGCGGGGCGGCTGCGGTGCCTGGGGGCCCGGGTAGCCGCGGGGGCCCGCCTGCTGCGGGATGTACGCGGTGGGCGCCGCCTGCTGCAGGGGTGTGGGCTGCTGGGTCTGCGGGTAGCCGTACGCGGGGCCCTGGGGAGAGGGACCGGCCGGCAGGGCGGGGAGCGCCGAGGGAAGCGCGGGCAGGTTGTTGCTCGGCTCGTAGGCCGAGGGAACCCGGATCGGGGCGATCTGCGGGGTGCCCCGCTCGGCCACGAGCGAGTCGTAGATCGGGGTGTCCGGGAAAGGCGACGCGGAGTAGTAACCGCCGCCATAGGTGGAGCGGGGGGAGGTCATGGCACATAAGTTAAGCCCACGATGTGCTGGTTGGGGAGACCGATAAGAGGGTTGTTTTCCGTGTCGGCTGGTGACGTCGGATCCCCAATCCGAGCGAACTCGGCAAAAAGGGGCGGCAACTGGCGCGCACATGCGCTATAGACCGAGCTGCGGGGCTGGTTACCGGTGGTCCGGCCCCGTTTTCCCGGGAAAGTGTCGCGGGGGGAGTTCCCGGACGGCGGCGCCGTAGATTTGGCTGGAAACTTCCGACGGACCCGCCTGTGGGCGGGCCGGTGCCGAGTGTGTGAGGGGGAGCTGCATGTCCATGCTCAAGGGGGCGAACGTTCCGGTGCCGACGGCGGCGCTGCGGATCGAACTCGGCCGGCGGTCCGGGCCCGGGGTGCCCGACGCGGACGCCTCGGCGCTGCTGCTGGTCTCCGGGAGAGTGCGCACCGACGCCGACTTCGTCTTCTACAACCAGCCCGCGCACTCCTCCGGCGCGGTGCGTCACGAGGGCAAGCGGACCACCGGCGGCGAGGTGACCGACGCGCTCCTCGTCGACCTCGCGCGCGTGGAGAGCGTCATCGACCGGATCGTCCTCGCGGCCTCCGCCGACGGCGGCACGTTCGGACAGGTGCCGGGGCTGTACATCCGCGTACTGGACACCCGCAGCGGCGAGGAGGTCGCACGCTTCGACGCCACCGCGACCGTCGAGACGGCCTTCGTCCTCGGGGAGCTGTACCGCCGTCAGGGCGCCTGGAAGTTCCGTGCCGTCGGCCAGGGCTACAGCAGCGGACTGGAAGGGCTCGCCACGGACTTCGGCATCACCGTGGACGAACCGCAGCAGCCGGCGCCCGCCGCCCCCGCGCACCGGCCGCCCGCCGCGCCCCCGGCCGCCCCGCGCGTCGACTGGCCGAGCCGCGCCCGTCACCGCACCCCCGCCCACCGGCGCCCCCGTGCCGCTGCCGCCCCCGGTGGGCGCGGCCCCGGCGGCACCACCCCCGCCGGCCGCGCCGCCCGCCGTGCCGTCCGCCCCCGTCCGGCTCAGCAAGGTGACGCTGACCAAGGAGGCCCCCTCGGTCTCCCTCACCAAGCAGGGCGGCACCTCCGGCGCCCTGCGCGTCAACCTCAACTGGGAGGTGCGCAAGCAGTTCTCCGGCTGGGGCAGCAAGCGCGGCCGGGCCGTCGCCCACCACCGCGACCTCGACCTGGACCTGTGCGCCCTGTTCGAACTCGCCGACGGCCGCAAGGGGGTCGTCCAGGCCCTCGGCAACGCCTTCGGCGCCCTGGACCGGCCGCCGTACATCCACCTCGACGGCGACGACCGCACCGGCGCCGTCGCCACCGGCGAGAACCTCACCGTCAACCTCGACCACCGGCAGGACTTCCGCCGCATCCTCGTCTTCGTGACCATCTACGAGGGCGCCCGCTCCTTCGCCGACCTGCACGCCACCGTCACCCTGCGGCCGCAGCACGGCGCGCCCGTGGACTTCTCCCTCGACGAGTGCACGGTCCCCTCCACCGTGTGCGCGCTCGCCCTGATCACCAACACCGGCGGCGACCTCGTCGTCCAGCGCGAGGCCCGCTATCTGATCCCGGACCGCGGGGTCAGCCCGCAGCGCACCGTCGACCGCGCCTACGGCTGGGGCATGAACTGGACCCCCGGCCGCAAGTGACCGCTCAGCCCTCCTCGGGCGCGGCCGCCGCATCGGGCCGGGCGTAGGTCCGGCCCTTCCAGGCGGCGCCGCGCCCCCGGTAGTGCCGCACCGCCGAGTCCACCGTCATCAGCAGGTACAGGAACGCGGTGAACGGCAGCAGCGGAGCGAGCCACGGCGGCCGGCCGTAGTAGCGCAGCATCGGCAGGTACGTCGCCGTCATCACCAGCCACGCGAGCCCGCCGGCCACCGCCGCCGCCCAGGACCCGGCGGCGAGGCCGGCGAGGAACGCCGCCGGCGGCACCAGATACACCAGGGCCAGTCCCAGGACGGTGCCGAGCAGCAGCAGCGGGTTGTGCCGCAGCTGCGCGTACGCGCTGCGCGCCACCATGCGCCACAGGTCGTGCAGGCGCGGATAGGGGCGGACGCTGTCGACCCGGTCGGCCAGGCCGAGCCAGATGTGCCCGCCGGTGCCCTTGACCGCCCGCGCCAGCGCCACGTCGTCGATGACCGCCTGCCGGATCGCGTCCGGGATCCGCGCCCGCTCGGCCGCCTCCGCGCGCAGCAGCACACAGCCGCCGGCCGCCGCGGCCGTGCGCCCGCCGCGCACCCCGATCCACCGGAAGGGATACAGCTGCGCGAAGAAGTAGACGAAGGCCGGGACGACCAGTTGCTCCCACAGGCTCTCCACCCGCAGCCGCGCCATCTGGGACACCAGGTCGTAGTTCCCGGCGCCGGCCGCCGCGACCAGGGAGCGCAGGCTGTCCGGGGCGTGCGCGATGTCGGCGTCCGTCAGCAGCAGGAACGCGGGCTCGCGGGTGCGGGCGAGGCCGATGCCGTGCCGTACCGCCCACAGCTTGCCCGTCCAGCCGGCGGGCGGCTCGCCGGGCGAGGCCACGGTCAGCGGCAGCCCGCCGTGGCGCCGGGACAGCTCCGCGGCCAGCTCCCCGGTGCCGTCGGTGCTGCCGTCGTCGACGAGGAAGACCTCGGCCCGCCCCGGATACTCCTGCGCCAGCAGCGTCGGCAGGCTCCGGGGGAGCACCTCCGCCTCGTCCCGGGCCGGGACGACCACGCACACCGGGGGCCACGCCTCCGGGTCCCGGCGCGGCGGCAGCCGGACGTCCGTGCGCCAGAAGAAGCCCTGGCCGAGCAGCAGCCACAGCCAGGCGAGAAGCGATCCCAGGGCGATCCACACAACGGCACTCACTCGTCGCAGTCTGCCCCACACCGGCGGCCGTACGACACGGATCGTCTAGGGTGACCGGGTGAAGATCGCGCTCATGGACTCAGGAATCGGACTGCTTCCGGCCGCCGCCGCGGTACGCCGACTGCGACCGGACGCCGATCTCGTACTGTCCTCCGACCCCGACGGCATGCCCTGGGGCCCGCGCACCCCCGAGGACCTCACCGCACACGCCGTGGCCGTCGCCGAGGTTGCCGCCGCGCAGCGCCCCGACGCCCTGGTCGTCGCCTGCAACACCGCCTCCGTGCACGCCCTGCCCACGCTGCGGGCCCGCCTCGAACCCGGGCTGCCGGTCATCGGCACCGTCCCCGCGATCAAGCCGGCCGCGGCGGGCGGCGCGCCCTTCGCCATCTGGGCCACCCCCGCCACCACCGGCAGCCCCTACCAGCGCGGCCTCATCGAGGAGTTCGCCGACGGCATGGCCGTCACCGAGGTCGCCTGCCCCGGCCTCGCCGAGGCCGTGCAGCACGCCGACGACGCCGCCATCGACGCCGCGATCGCCGACGCCGCCGCCCGCACACCGGACGAGGTGACGACCGTCGTCCTGGGCTGCACCCATTACGAACTGGTCGCCGAACGCATCCGGGCCGCCCTGCGCGGCCCCCGCCGCTCCCCGCTGGTCCTGCACGGTTCCGCCACGGCCGTCGCCGCGCAGGCGCTGCGCCGCATCGGCGCGCTCCCGGACCCGGAGGCCCCCGTACGGGGAGCGCTCACGGTGCTCCTGAGCGGACGCGAGGCCCCGCTGCCCCGCGAGGCCGGCGCCTACGAGGAGGGCCGCCTGCTGGACACGGTCAGCCCCGCGCGCTGAACCCACCCGCCGCCGGGGCAACCCTGCGCGAGCGACTGCCCGCGGAGCGGAATCGGGCTACCCTCTTGGACATGAGGGACCACCCCCACGGTGACCACAGGCACCCGGACATCTGGACCGGACGCGCCACCAACCGCGTCCAGTGGCTCGCGGCCCTCGCCGGCGCCGCCTGCCTCGCGCTCGGCATCCAACTGGCCATCGACTCCGCCTGGACGTCCGGCGTCGCCGCGCTGGCGATGTCCGTCGTGGGCTGCATCGCCGCCGGGCTGCTCATCCTCTTCGGCACCCTCGCCTTCGTGCACGTCGCCGTGAAGGTCGACGCGGAGTGCCTGGAGGTGCGCTGCGGCCACATCGGGCTGCCGCGCCGCCGCATCCCGCTGGCCCATGTGGCCGGCGCCGAGTTCGCACCCCGGGTCACCCCGCGCCAGTGGGGCGGCTGGGGTTACCGCTGGCGGCCCGAGAAGGGCACCGCCGTGGTCGTACGGCGGGGCGAGGGGCTCGTACTGCGGCTGTGGGACGGGCACGTGTTCACGATCACCGTCGACAACGCGGAGACCGCGGTGCGCGTCATCCGGGCCCGGCTGCGGCCGCCGGTGGCGGACACGACGGGCTGAACGGCCCCGGGCCGCGACCGGTTCACGTGTCGCCCCCACGCACTCCCCGTCACCCCTTCACGCCCTGTCGCCCCCTCACTCCCCGTCCCCGAACGGCCGTGCCGTCGCCACGCCCGCGAGTGCCCCGATCCCCGCGGTCACCGTCGTGAAGCTCAGCGCGTTGCCCGCCGTCGCCAGGACGCCGACCGCCGCCAGCGACACGGCCGCGCTGAGCACCACCGGCGTACCGCGCGGCGAACGCCACAGCGCGTACAGCACCCAGCCACCCGCGGCCGCCAGCAGCGCCAGCCCCACCAGCCCCTGCTCCGCCGCCTGCTGGAGGGCCGCCGAGTGCGGCCGGCCGTCGGAGGCGAGCGTCTGCGCGGCGGCCGGACTCAGCTCGCCGAACCGGCCCGGCCCCGCGCCGAGCAGGGGGTCACGGCCGGCCAGCGCCACCGCGTCCCGCCACAGCAGGACCCGGTACGCGCCCAACTGCCCCTCGGCCGACGCGGACAGCCCCTCCGGCAGGACGTCCTCGGCGAGCGCCCAGGCCAGGCCGCCCGCCGCCGCCACCGCGGCCGCGGGACCGGCGAGGCCCAGCCCCCGGTGCCGCATCCGCGTGGCGGCCAGCGAACAGAGCAGCACCCCGGCACACGCCGCGCACCCCGCCACCGACCCCTGCACGGCGGCGGCCACGGCGGTGCCGCCGGCCAGCAGCCACAGCGCGCACCGCAGGAACGGGGCCGCGGCGGCCCAGGCCGCACAGCAGGCGGCGCCCGCCGACAGCGTCAGCAGCGCGGCCGTGGCACCGGCGTGCCCGAGCGGCGCGGCGAGCCGGGGACCGGCCGTGGCGTCCGGGGCGCCGAGCGCCAGCCCGAGCCCGGCCAGCGCACCGACGGCGGGCGCGGTCACCGGCAGCAGGGCACCGGCGATCCGGCCCGTGGCGTACCCGGCGGCGACGGCGAGCACCGCGAGCAGCACCCCTTCGGGCCTGCCGTCCCGTCCGGCCGCCGTGACCAGCGCCCACGCCGCACAGGCGCCGAGCACCGCGACGCCCCACGCGTCCGCGCTGCCGCGCCGCTCGCGGACGGCCGTTCCGGTGGCCGCGGGGTCCGGCCCCGCGGCATCCACCTCGTCTCCTGCGGTCTCCACCCGTCGCCCCCGCCCTGTCGCGCGCGCCCCGGCCCATGACCGGTGCCCCGCCGCCCCTGAATGGCGGCCGGACGCGGCGGGCGACCCTCTGGACTGGGGCACACCGTAACGGCCGGAGACCGTTTTGTGTACGAGCTGTGCAGAAACGGTCCAGCCGGGGTGACGGCCGGCGCCGCGGACGCGGGGGACGGACCGGACCGAACTGTCGGCCCGCAGGTCACGCCCCGTAGACTCCCGGAGTGACCGCCACCGCCACCTCCGTGGACCGGCCCGACCGGCCCGACCGGCTCGCCCCCCGGGACACGCCGGCCACGCGCCCCCTGCGCCTGCTGCGCCGGCTCCTGCCGGCCGCCGCCGCGGCGCTCTGCGGAGTGCTCCTCTACGTCAGCTTCCCGCCCCGCACCCTGTCCTGGCTGGCCCTCCCCGCCTTTGCCGGGTTCGGCCTGCTGCTGCGCGGCCGTACCTGGAAGTCAGGGCTCGGCCTCGGCTATCTGTTCGGGCTCGGGTTCCTGCTGCCACTCCTGGTGTGGACCGGCGTCGAGGTCGGCCCCGGGCCGTGGCTGGCGCTCGTCGCCGCCGAGGCGGCCTTCGTCGCCCTGGTCGGCGCGGGCATCACCGTCGTCTCCCGGCTGCCCGCCTGGCCGCTGTGGGCGACCGCCCTGTGGATCGCAGGCGAGGCGGCACGCGCGCGCGTGCCGTTCGGCGGCTTCCCCTGGGGCAAGATCGCCTTCGGCCAGGCCGACGGCATCTTCCTGCCCCTCGCCGCGGCCGGCGGCACCCCGGTGCTCGGCTTCGCGGTCGTCCTGTGCGGCTTCGGCCTCGGCGAAGCCGTCCGCCTGGCCGTCGGCATGCGGCGCACCGGCGGGCTCCGGCGCGGGGCCGCCGCCGTCGCCCTGCTGAGCGTGGCCGTCCCCGTGGCAGGCGCGTTCGCCGCCCGGCTGCTGGTGAGCGACAAGGCCGAGAACGGCACCACCACGGTCGCCGTCATCCAGGGCAACGTGCCGCGCGCGGGCCTGGACTTCAACTCCCAGCGCCGGGCTGTCCTCGACTACCACGCGCGCGAGACCCGGCGGCTGGCCGCCGAGGTCGACGCCGGCAAGAAAGCCCGCCCCGACCTCGTGCTGTGGCCGGAGAACAGCTCCGACATCGACCCCTACACCAACGCCGACGCCTACGCCGTCATCGACGGCGCCGCCAAGGCGATCAAGGCCCCCATCTCGGTCGGCGCGGTCATCGAACGCGACGGCAAGCTCTACAACGAACAGATCCTCTGGGACCCGGAGAAGGGCCCCCAGGACACCTACGACAAACGGCAGATCCAGCCGTTCGGCGAGTTCCTCCCGCTGCGCGGCATGATCGGCGCGATCAACAAGACGTGGACGTCGATGGTGCGCCAGGACTTCAGCCGGGGTCACGAACCGGGCGTCTTCACCATGGCGGGCGCCCGCGTCGGCCTCGTCACCTGCTACGAGGCGGCCTTCGACTGGACCGTCCGCTCCACCGTCACCGACGGCGCCCAGCTGATATCCGTGCCCAGCAACAACGCCACCTTCGACCGCAGCGAGATGACGTACCAGCAGCTCGCCATGTCCCGGGTCCGCGCCGTGGAGCACAGCCGCACCGTCACCGTGCCGGTGACCAGCGGCGTCAGCGCGGTGATCATGCCCGACGGCCGGATCACCCGGAAGACCGGCATGTTCGTCGCGGACTCCCTGGTGCAGAAGGTGCCGCTGCGCTCCTCGCAGACGCCCGCGACCCGGCTCGGCACCCTGCCCGAACTGGCGCTCGTCCTCGTCGCGGCCGGCGGCCTCGGCTGGGCGGCCACCGTGAGGGTCCGCGCGCGGCGGGCCGACGGCACCCCGGCGCGGGCGGCCGACCAGGGCTGACAGCCGCAGCCCTTAGGGTCGCGGCATGGCCACTCCTGATTTCATCCGCACCCTCCGGGCCTCCGCGGGCCACCAGTTGCTCTGGATCCCGGGCGTCAGCGCCGTCGTCCTGGACGACGCGAACCGGGTCCTGCTCGGCCAGCGCGCCGACAACCGCGAGTGGGCGGTGATCGGCGGCATCCCGGACCCCGGGGAGCAGCCCGCGGAGTGCGCCGTGCGCGAGGTGTACGAGGAGACGGCGGTGCGCTGCGTCGCCGAGCGGGTCGTGTCGGTCGGCGCGAGCCGCGAGGTCACCTACGCCAACGGCGACATCTGCCAGTTCATGGACATCACCTTCCGCTGCCGGGCCGTGGCGGGCGAACCCCGGGTGAACGACGACGAGTCGCTCGCGGTCGGCTGGTTCGAGCTGGACGCGCTGCCGCCGCTGCGCGAGGGGCACCGCTTCCGGATCAAGCAGGCGCTCACCGACGAGCCGACCTGGTTCGGGACCACCGCGGAGTGAACCCGCGCCCCTGAGGGGCGCAGAAAACCGCGCGCAGTGGCCCGGATCACACCGCCCGGCTTGAGTGCCGGGTGGGGGCGCACGACGTACCCACTCCTGAGGACCGATGCCCGGATGCGACGATGGGGCGCCATGACGGCAGGGTGGGGTGCGCGCACGGTGCGGGCCGCGATGTTCGCGGCCGTCTGTGTGCTGCTCGCCGCCCTCGGACACGTCCTGATGTCCGGCCGCTCCGTCCCCTGGTGGGCGCTCCTCGCCGGCGCGGCACTGACCGCGGCCGCCGGGTGGTGCCTCGCGGGGCGCGAACGCGGGCTCAGGACGGTCGTGACGGCCGTCGTCGTGGCGCAGACGGCCCTGCACACGGCGTTCACCCTGGCGCAGATGCCGGGGTCCGGGACGACGGCGTCCCTGCCGACGCACGCCATGCACACCCCTCACCCGCACGGGGCGTCCGCGCACACGGGCATGGGAATGGGGATGGACATGGGCGCGGGGCCGGCGCCGCACGCCCTCGTGCCCCTCCCGGACGCCGCCACCTTCGGCATGTTCGCCGCCCACCTGGTGGCCGCACTGCTGTGCGGCCTGTGGCTCGCGTACGGCGAGCGCGCCGCCTTCCGTCTGCTGCGCGCCATGGCCGCGCGGCTCGCGGCACCGCTGCGGCTGCTGCGCGCGCTGCCCGCGCCGCCCGACCGCCCCCGCGTCCGGCCGTGCCGCCGCCGCTCGGGCCGGGCGCCGCGGCCGGACCCGCTCGTCCACACGATCACCACCCGGGGTCCGCCCGCGGGGACCGCTGTCGCCTGACGACAGCCGGAAACACCCGGGGCGCCCCTGTGCGCCCCGGGTCCGGGCCGCACGCCCCGGCGCCCGTGCACCGCACGCGCCCCGACGTACGGCCGTTCCCGCCCACCGGCTCCGTACCGCGGTGCGCCGTCGCGCGCCGTCACGCCCTCGCTCGGCCCGCGCACCCGCGGTCCGGACGCCGGACGACCCGAGAAGGACCTCCGGTGATCATTCCTGCCCTGCTCCCTGCGCCCACGACGGCGGCACCCTCCTGCGACCACGCGAGGACCGACCACGCGAGGACCGACCACGTCCACGCGGCGAACGACGAGTCGACGACCGCCTGGGCGCTGGCCGCCCGCACCGGCGACCCGGACGCCGTGGACCGTTTCGTCCGCGCCCTCCACCGTGACGTGCTGCGCTTCGTCGCCCATCTGTGCGCCGATCCGCAGGCCGTCGACGACCTCGCCCAGGACACGTTCCTGCGGGCGCTCGGCAGTCTGCACCGTTTCGAGGGCCGTTCCTCGGCCCGCAGCTGGCTGCTGTCCATCGCCCGCCGTGCGGTGGCCGACAGTTTCCGCCACGCGGCCGCCCGCCCCAGGCTCAGCGACGTCCCGGACTGGCGGCCGGTCGTCGAGCGGGCCCAGCCGCGCGGCCTGCCCGGCTTCGACGACGGCGTCGCGCTCCTCGACCTCCTCGCCACGCTCCCCGCCGAGCGCCGCGAGGCGTTCGTGCTCACCCAGCTCCTCGGACTGCCCTACGCGGAGGTGGCCGAGGTCAGCGACTGCCCGGTGGGCACGGTCCGCTCCCGCGTGGCCCGCGCCCGGGCGGCCCTCCTGGACCTGCTCGCCGCGGCCGAGAGCACCTCTGTGGCCCTGACCGCCGCCTGATGCCCGCGGCCTGATTTCCGCCGCCGGTGCGCACCGTGAAGGGCACGCACCGGCGGCGCATGGTCCGGTAGCGCCTGGGTAGGCGCCCCGGGTCCGATCGGGCTGTTCGAACACCGGACGGCCCGACCGCCACGACCTGGGAATTCGCCATGACCACACCCGAGAACCCCCGCACGACCACCGCCGTCCACAACGCGCTCAGCACGCTGCTGGTGGACGCGCAGGACACCGACGCGCTGGACACGCTGGCCGGGAGCGAGGTCCTGATCCCCGTGCCGGACGACGCCGCCGACCAGGACGCCACCGATCCGGGCACGGTGGCGCTGCCCGTGCTCGAACAACCGGGCGGGGAACCGACCGTGCCGGTGTTCACCTCGGAGGGGGAGATGGCGGACCTGCTGCCGTCCGTCTCCCGCTACCGCCTGGTCCCGCTCGGGGCGCTGGCGGCCCAGTGGCCGACCGACGAGCTGTCCCTCACCATCGACGCCGCCTCACCGCACGGCCTCACCCTCGACTCGCAGGGGGTACGGAGCCGGCTGGCCCGGCCCTGAGCCGGCGGCCACGGCCCCGGGCCGGTGGGCCGGCACGGCCTTGAGTCGGTGCCGGCCGGCACCGGTTCAGCCGGTACCGGCCACCCGCAGCCCCCTTGCGCCGTACCGTCAGCCGCTCAGCGTCCGCTCCAGCGCCGCCCGCTGGAGCGGACGCACCTCCGCGTACAGCGCCCGGCCCTTCTCGGTCAGGGCGACCCAGACCCCGCGCCGGTCGTGCTCGCAGACGGAGCGCGTCACCAGACCGTCCTTCTCCAGCCGGCCGATGAGCCGGGACAGCGCGCTCTGGCTGAGATGGACCCGGCCGACGAGGTTCTGCACCCGGCACTGCTCGCCCTCCCGCGGCGCCTGCGAGGCGAGCAGGTCGAGCACCTCGAAATCGCTGGCCCCCAGGCCGTGCGGGTGCAGCACACGGTCGATCTCGCACATCGTGCGCGCATGCACCGACAGGATGTCCCGCCACCGCTCCTCGAGCGGGGATGCGGCCGTCTTCGCTGACATACCCGAACGGTAACAGAATCCGGCCATTCGTTGACTATGCAACTAACTCTGGGTGCAACTAACTCTGGGTCGCGTCCTCGGTGAGGCCCAGCAGGTTGCCGTCCGCGTCCTTCAGGAAGGCGATCAGCTTCCCGCCGCCGACGTCCTGCACGTCCTGCAACACCTCGGCGCCGGCCTCGCGCAGCGCGGCGACGCGGGCCCGGATGTCGCTCACGTGCCAGTAGGGGACCGGGCCGGTCATCCCCCTGGCGTGCCCGTTGGGGTCGAGTCCGATGTCCTGACCGGCGTCCTTGAACCCCACGTAGTAGGACTCGTCGGCGTACGGCTCCGTCTCCAGCAGCGCCCTGAACACCGCCTTCGCCCGCTCGAGGTCCTTGACGGGGTAGATCACGGTCTGCACTCCACCGGTCATGGCGGCGACTCCTCGGTTCTCGTACGGTCCGCGGCCGTCCGGCCCCGGTGATTCCACGCTAGGCGGGGGAGCCGTCCAGCGGCTTCTCGAAAACTGACCGGTTCCGGGACCCGGGCCCACACCCGCCGCCCCTGGGCGACTTCGGCCCGTTACCCCCTCTGCGCGAACCCCCGCCCCACGTCACAGTGGGCAGCGCGAGGTCGTCGGGAAGGGGCGCCGTGCTGAAGTCACCCATGGGCAGCGGCGGGATCCGCCGTCGCATCCTGGAGCTGTTGGTGGACCACGACGGCGCCACCGCCCGCGGCGTCGCCGCGCGGCTCGGCATACCCCCCGACCTCGCCCGCGCCCATCTCGACCTCCTCACCGCCGCCCGTCTGCTGCGCACCGAGCGCGCCGGCGGGCGGACGCGCTACCACCGCGACGAGGCACGCATCGCTGAGGCCCGCGATCTGTTCGAAGCAGGGTGGTAGCCGCCCCCCGGCACCGGCGCCCCCCCGCCCCCGGCACTGGCGCCCCCCTTGCCCCCGGCACCGGCGCCCCCCCTTGCCCCCGGCACCGGCGCCCCGCGGCCCGGTCTCCCGGCGGCCGTTCGCACACCCTCCGCCCCGCGCGATAGCCTTGCGACCGGCCGCGATCCCGTGTCGCGGCGCGGCGGTGGGGCCCGCCGTACCCGAACCGCGGCACGGTCGCCGCCAACGGTCCCTACTTGCACCCGAGCGTGCCCGGCGGACCGGGCCCCGGCGAGTAGGAGCTGCCCATGACGGTCCCGCACCCCGACCGCGTCGACGACGAAGCCCCCGCGCCCACCGCCCCCACGCCCGTGCGCCGCCCGCCCGTGTGGCGCGGCCAGGGCCGCGCGGTGGCCGCCGTCGCGCTCGGCGGCGGCCTCGGCGCCACCGCCCGCTACGCCGCCGGCCTGCTGTGGCCGACCGCCACGGACGGCTTCCCCTGGGCCACCCTGTGGGTCAACGTCGTCGGCTGTGCCGTGATCGGCGTCTTCATGACACTTCTCGCCGAGGTGTGGACCGCCCACCCCCTGGTCCGGCCCTTCTTCGGCACCGGCGTGCTCGGCGGTTTCACCACGTTCTCGACGTACGCCGTCGACATCGAGAAACTCCTCGACGCGGGCCACCCCCGCACCGGCCTCGCCTACCTCGCCGCCACCCTGCTCGCGGCCCTGGCCGCGGTGTGGCTCGCCGCGACCGCCACCCACCGCCTCCTGCGTCCGACCGGGAGCCCCCGATGACCCTTCCCCTCCGCCGCGCGCTACGCCTGACCGTGATCGTCGGCGAGTGCGACACCTGGCACCACAGGCCCCTCCACGCGGAGATCGTGCACCGCGCCCACGCCGCCGGGCTCGCGGGGGCGAGCGTGTTCCGCGGCGTCGAGGGGTTCGGCGCCTCCTCGGTGATCCACACCTCCCGGCTGCTCTCGCTCAGCGAGGATCTCCCGGTGGCCGTCGTCGTCGTGGACGCCGAGGACCGGGTACGGGCCTTCCTGCCGACGATCGAGGAGCTGCTGACCGGGGGAGTCGCCGTCCTCGACACGTGTGAACTGCTCACCCCCGCCCGTCCGGGCGACGACGCAGGGGACGAGCGCGGCCGTGGACGACACCCGGACGAACCGGACCCGGAAGGTAAGAACTCGTTGTGAACTGGCTGTTGGTCGTCGTGGGCGCCATGGCCGGCGCCCCGCTACGCTATCTCACCGACCGTGCGGTGCAGTCCCGGCACGACTCGGTCTTCCCCTGGGGGACCTTCGTGGTCAACGTCGTCGGGTGCGTGGTCCTCGGCCTCCTGACCGGCGCCGCGGCCGCGGGCGCCGCCGGCTCCCGGCTGCAACTGTTGCTGGGCACCGGTCTCTGCGGGGCCCTGACCACCTACTCGACGTTCTCCTACGAGACCCTGCGGCTCGCCCAGGACGGCGCCCGCTCCTACGCGGCCCTCAACGCGACGGCGAGCGTGGCGGCCGGGCTCGGCGCGGCCTTCGCCGGTGTCTCGCTCGCCGGCGCCCTGTGGTGAGGCGGCGCCCTGCGGTGAGGCGGGCGGACCGTGGCGGTGAACAGGCCCGTACACACGTGTAGTAAGACTGTCCCCGCCACCCCCGCGCCGCCGGTACCCCGTGGGTAAGACACTCCCCGCCGAGTGCCTTGCCGCGACCCGTCGCCGTCCTTACGTACGCGTGCGTTCCTCATGTGTCCGCACTTTTCCTCTTCCGCGAGCAGAACTGGATCCCATGAGCGTCATCAACGTCGGTCAGGCCGTCGTCCTCGGAGCCGTCGAGGGGGTGACCGAGTTCCTGCCCGTCTCCTCCACCGGCCATCTGAAGATCACCGAGGGGCTGATGGGCATTCCCGTCGACAACGACGCCGTCGTCGGGTTCTCGGCCGTCATCCAGGTCGGTGCCATCGCCGCGGTGCTCGTGTACTTCTTCAAGGACATCGTGCGGATCGTCTCCGCCTGGGGCCGCGGACTGGCGAACAAGGAGGAGCGGTACCACCACGACTACAAGTTCGCCTGGTGGGTGATCTACGCGACGATCCCGATCGTGATCGTCGGCCTCGCCGCCAAGCCGCTGATCGAGGGGCCGCTGGCCTCGCTGTGGGTGGTGGCGGGCTCGCTGATCGTCGGCAGTGGGGTGATGTGGGCCGCCGACCAGATGGGCCGGCACAAGCGGGGCGAGGACGACACGTCGTTCAAGGACGCGATGCTGGTCGGCTCCTCGCAGATCCTCGCGCTGCTCTTCCCCGGCTTCTCCCGCTCCGGCGCGACGATGTCCACGGCACTCGTCCTCGATCTGGACCGGGTCGCCGCGACCCGGCTGTCGTTCTTCCTCGGCATCCCCGCGCTCACCGGCGCCGGTCTGTACGAGCTGAAGGACGCGCTGGGGGCCGGCGTGGGCGTCGCGCCGCTGGCCACGGGCACGATCGTGTCGTTCGTGGTGGCCTACGCGTCCATCTCCTGGCTGCTGAAGTTCGTCGCCAAGCACTCCTTCAACGCGTTCGTGATCTACCGGATCGTGGTCGGCGTGGCCCTGATGGGGCTGCTCGGCGCGGGCGTGCTCGACGCCTGACGCCCCTCCCGGGGGTGCGGGCCGTGTCGTCGGCACCCCCGGTCCCGTTTGACAGAAACGTTTCGGCGGACGCAGGATCGGCCCGTGAACCTGTCAGACAGCCAGACAGCGGGTCAGGCGCCCCGGCCGACGGCCGGGCAGGGCCCGCGGCGGGTCAGTGCGATGGAGGCGGTGCTCACCCATCTGCGCGGCGCGATCGAGCGCGGCGAGTACGCCATCGGCGAGCGGCTGCCCTCCGAGGCCGAGCTGTGCCGCACCCTGGAGGTCAGCCGGCCCGTGCTGCGCGAGGCCCTGCGGGCCCTGCAGACCATGGGGCTGACCGTCTCCCGGACCGGCCGGGGCACCTTCGTGGTCACCGACACCGTCGAGGACCCCACCTTCGGCGACTACACCGCCGCCCACCTGCTCGAAGTGCGCCGCCACGTCGAGATCCCCGTCGCCGGCTACGCGGCACTGCGCCGCACCCCGGACGACCTGGACCGGCTGACACACCTCCTGGACCGCATGGAGCGGGAGACGGACACCGTCGCCTGGGTGGCGATGGACACCCTGTTCCACCTCAGCGTGGCCGAGGCCGCCCAGAACCCGGTCTTCCGCCGGGTGATCGAGGAGATCCGGGACGCGCTGGCCCGCCAGTCGGCCTTCCTCAACGACCTGGGCGGCCGGCGCGAGCAGTCGAACCGCGAGCACCGCGCGCTCGTCGAGGCCCTCGCCGGCGGCTCGGAACAGGACGCGGTGCGGGCCATGTCCCACCATCTCGACCGGGTCGAGACGACTTTGACCGACATCGTGCGCCCGGGGCGCACGGGTACCCCCACGTGAGGCGGAGCGGAGCGTTGAGCGAGCAGCGGCAGTATCAGGGTGCCGGATCCGGGAACGTGCCCAGGGCTTCGGGGGCTTCCCGGCCTTCCGGGAGTGTCGTGGCCGACGCTCCCGCGGTGCGCGAGCCCCGTCACGCACCCGTCGCGCATGTGGTGCGCGGGGGCCTCGTCGAAGGGGTGCACTACGGGTCGGTCGTCGTCCTCGGCGCCGACGGGGAGGTGCTGCTGGACGTCGGCGACACCGAGGCCGCGTTCTATCCGCGCTCGGCGCTCAAGCCCGTCCAGGCGGTCGCCATGGTGCGCGCCGGGCTGCCGCTCGACGGGGAACTGCTGGCGCTGGCCGCGGCGAGCCACTCCGGGGAGGAGCGGCATCTCGACGGCGTCCGCCGCGTCCTCGGGCAGGCGGGGCTCGGCGAGGGCGAGCTGCGCAATGTGCCCGATCTGCCGTTCGGGGCGGGGGAGCGGGACGCGTGGATCCGGGCGGGGCGGAAGCCGTCGCGGCTCGCCCAGAACTGTTCGGGCAAGCATGCGGCGATGCTGTACACGTGCCGGGTGAACGGGTGGTCCCTGACGGACTACCTCGACCCCGGGCACCCGTTGCAGCGGGGGATCGCCGTGACCGTCGAGGAGCTGACCGGGCAGCGGATCGCCCGGGTCAGCGTCGACGGGTGCGGTGCGCCGCTGTTCGCCGTCTCCCTGCGAGGGCTGGCGCGGGCGTCGGCCCGGCTCACCACCGCGCCGGCCGGGACGGCGGAGGCACGGGTGGCGGACGCGGTGCGGGGGCATGCGGAGATGGCGTCCGGGCGGGGGCGTGATGTGGCGGCGCTGATGGAGGCGGTGCCGGGGGTGTTGTCCAAGGACGGGTTCGAGGGGGTGCAGGTCGCGGCGTTGCCGGATGGACGTGCGGTGGCGGTGAAGGTGTCGGACGGGGCGGAGCGGGCGAGGGTGCCGGTGGTGGCTGCGGGGCTGGAGTGGGCGGGGGTGGAGCGGGGGCTGTTGAAGGCGTTCGCCGGGGCGACGTTGCTGGGTGGCGGGCGGCCGGTGGGGGCGGTGACGGTGGTGCCGCCGTTGCCTGCGCCTGCCGGCGGGTGACGTCCAGGGCGATTCCTCCGGGAGGTGACTGGGGCTGTGCCCCGGTCCCAGGGGAGGCTTGGGGGCTGCGCGCCCTGACTCCCGGCCGGCCCAAGGGCGCGAGGAACTGCGCGATCAGCCGGACACGTCCCGTATCCGCCGGCTCACCGCACCCTCCGAGCTCTGCCGCGTGCCCGCGCCCTGCCCGCGGAGCGCAACGCCAGGGTCAGTGCCGTCACCGCCGTCAGTGCCGCCGCGCCGACCAGCAGGACCAGTCTCGGGGAGCCGGCACCGCTCCGGGCGTGGGACCGGGCCGGTGGGCCGGGGTGGGCCGGGGGCGGGGACGGCGCCGGGGACGACTTGCCGTGGCGTTCCAGGGAGCCCACCGCCGTGACGTGGCCCTCCGCCCCGAACCCCCAGTCGAGCAGCGCCCGCGCCTCCTCGTACACCTGGAAACCGCCGCCCACCCGGGGGTGGAGCACCGTCACGACCAGCGTGTGCCCGCCCCGGTGCGCCGCCGCGATCAGCGTGTTGCCCGCGTTGCTGGTGTAGCCGTTCTTGACGCCGATCAGACCCGGGTACGGCGCCACCCCGTCGGCCCCGGTGAGCAGGCGGTTGGTGTTCTGGATGCCGTACGGCTGCCCGTACCCGGGGAAGTACGCCTCGGGCGTGTCGCAGTAGCGGGCGAAGTCGGGGTCGTGCAGTCCGGCGCGGCCGAAGACGGCGAGGTCGTACGCCGAGGACACCTGCCCCGGCCGGTCGTAGCCGTCGGGCGAGACCACGTGGGTGTCGAGCGCGCCCAGTTCCCGCGCCTTGGCCTGCATCTGACGGGTGGTGGCCTCCAGGCCGCCGTTCATCGCGGCCAGGACGTGCACCGCGTCGTTGCCCGAGCTGAGGAAGACCCCGCGCCACAGGTCGGCCACGGTGTAGGTGAGTCCCTCGGCGACACCGACGAGGCTGCTGCCGGGGCCGATGCCCTCGAGTTCCCGCTCGCCGACGGTGTGCCGGGCGTCGCTCGGCAGCGCGGGGAGCACGGTGAGCGCGAACAGCGTCTTCAGCGTGCTCGCGGGCGGCAGCGGACGGTGCGCGTCGTGCGCGGCGAGCACGTCGCCCGTGTCGGCATCGGCCACCAGCCAGGAGAGCGCGGAAACCTCCGGCACCGCGGGCGCCCCCGCCCGCGGCCGAACCCGCGTGTCGGCCCCGCCGGTCGCCGCGCTCGCCGCGCTCGGCGCGGAAGCCGGAGCCGACGCCGAGGACGGGCTTGACGGCGGTGCCGACGGGCCCGTGTCGGCGACGGACGAACCCGGCGCGAGGGCGAGCGCGCCGACCGCGCAGACGGCGGCGCCGCAGACGGCAGTGCGGTGTGAGAAGCCGAGGGTCATACCGGCAACGCTCGGGAAAGGAGGCCCTCCGCGCCGGTCGGGCCGGTCCGAACGGGCGGATCCGGCACCCGGTTGCCGCAGCCGCCGCGCGCCGCACGGACGCCGGGCGGGCGGGATGTGCGCGGAGCCGCCGGTGCGGGGGCCGCCGTACGGCCCCGCTCACCCCTGCCGCAGCGTCGGCTGCACCTGGTGCAGGAACGTGGCGTTGTCCGGGGTCGCGCGCAGACGTTGCAGCAGTGTCTCGTAGCCGTTCGGCCCCTGGGCCTGGCCGTCGCGGGACACGAGCGCCCGGCGCAGGCCGCGTACGGTGGTCAACTCGCCCTGTGGGATGAGGAGTTCCTCACGCCGGGTGCCGGAGGCGGTGAGGTCCACGGCGGGGAAGACGCGTCGGCCGGCCAGTGTGCGGTCCAGCCGCAGTTCCATGTTGCCGGTGCTCTTGAGCTCCTCGAAGAAGTAGTCGTCGGCGCGGGAGCCGGTCTCCACCAGGGCGGTGGCCAGGATGGTGAGCGAGCCGCCCTCCTCGGCGAGCCGCGCGGCGCCGAAGAACCGCTTCGGGCCGAGCAGCGCCGCCGCGTCGACGCCGCCGCTGAGCGTGCGGCCGCCGGAGCCCGCCGCGTTGTTGTGGGCGCGGCACAGCCGGGTCAGCGAGTCGAGCAGGATCACCACGTCGCGGCCCTGCTCGACGAGCCGCTTGGCGCGCTCCACGACGAGTTCGGCGAGCGCGATGTGCTGCTTGGGCGTCCGGTCGAAGGTGGAGGCGTACACCTCGCCGCGCACCGAGCGCCGCATGTCGGTCACCTCCTCGGGCCGCTCGTCGAGCAGCACGACCATGAGGTGGCACTCGGGGTGGTTGCCGGCCACGGCCGCGGCGATCTGCTGCAACAGCACGGTCTTGCCGGTCTTGGGCGGGGCGACGAGCAGCCCGCGCTGCCCCTTGCCGACCGGCGCGAGCAGGTCCATCAGGCGTCCGGAGACCCCGCTCGCCGGGTGTTCCAGGCGCAGTCGCTGACGCGGGTGCAGCGGGGTGAGGTCACGGAAGTGCGGCCGCTGCCGGGCCTCGGTGGGCGTACGGCCGCCGACCAGGGTGACGTCTGTCAGGGCGCGGCGGTCGCCGAGCGTGCCCTCGACGTGGTCACCGGCGCGCAGTCCGTACCGGCGGACCAGCGCGGCCGGGACCTCGGTGTCGGCGGGCGTGGGCAGGCAGTCGCCGGTGCGCAGGTGCCCCTTCCCGTGCCGGTCGACGTCGAGGAGACCGGCGACGGTGCGCGTCCGCCGTGTCTCGGGGGGCCGTTCGAGGGTGGGTGTGATGGTGGATGTCGTAGTGGTCGTCATGGGAGAGGTCCTTTCGGAACGGACGCGGAAGCACGCGGAAGGGGAGGGGAAGCCACGAGGGGGAGGGCCAGTGGGCACGTCTCCACGGGGCGGCGGGAACGGCGTCCCGGACGCGGTTCCGCTACGGGAACCGCCGTGACGGCCGCGAGGACCGCCGGGTCGGCGGGATGCCTGGTGGGAAGCCACCGGCCGGTCGTACGACGACGGGCGGGGCGGCGGAACGGGAGTGAACAGTGGCACCGGCGCCCCGGACGGGGCGTGAACACAGGTGCTGTTCGCACTGTAGCACTGGCCGCGACGGCGTCAACGCCCCCACGGCCCGGCTTGTTCCCCGACCGCGGCGTCCGCGGAGGTGGCGGCCGGAAGTTTCGCCGACCCGTCGCGCATACCAGCCATACGAACGCCCGATGGCCCCGCGGTGCCCCTTTTCTTGTTCTCGCCAAAGGCCGTCCCTACGCTTCCAGCACCGCAAGACGGCAACACTGGACAAGGGACGTCAGCATCATGGGCCGACTGGCCGGAAAAATCGCCTTCATCAGCGGCACAGGAGCCGGAATAGGCCGGGCCGCGGCTCAGGTATTCGCCGCCGAGGGCGCCTTGGTATTCGGTTGTGACCTGGACGGAGAACGGGACCGGGAGACCGTCGAAATGGTCGGGAAAAACGGGGGAGTCATGCGTTCCGTGGCCCCCGCGGACCTGTCCACCGAGGACGGCGCGAAGGAATGGATCGAGGCCGGGATCGCGGCCTTCGGCGGCATCGACATCCTTTACAACAACGCCTCCGCGCTGCGCAACGGACCGTTCGAGACCCTGCCCGCCGAGGACTGGTACTTCACCATCAAGAACGAACTGGACATTCCCTACTTCTGCACCCGGGCCGCCTGGCCGCATCTCGTCGCGCGCGGCGGCGGCGCCGTCCTCAACGTGGCCTCCGTCGCCGCCGTGCGCGGCGCCCCCTTCCTGCCGATGGTGCCGCACGGCGCCGCCAAGGGCGGGGTGCTGGCGATGAGCAAGCACCTGTGCGCGGCCGGCGCCCCGCACGGCATCCGCGTCAACACCATCGCCCCCGGCATGACCCGCACCTCGGCGACCGCCCCCTTCCTCGACGACCCCGACGGCCCCAGGGAGCGGTTGGAGGCCCGGATCCCGGTCGGGCGCGTGGGCGAGCCGGAGGACATCGCCCGTGCCGCCGCCTTCCTCTGCTCCGACGAGGCCTCCTTCGTCAACGGCGCGAACCTCATGGTCGACGGCGGCGACAGCGCGATGGCGGGCTGAGCGATGACCACCCGACTCGACCACATCGGCGTCAACGTACGCGACCTGCCCGCGCAGACGGCCTGGTACCGGGAGGCGTTCGAGCTGAAGCCGGTCTTCGAGTTCCATCTCGACGGACCCGGGCTCGGCGGCGTCGTCCTCGAACACCCGCACGGCTGGCGGCTGGAACTCCTCGCCCGCCCCGGCTCCGCCCCCGGCCTGCGCGCCCCCGACCCGCTGACCGCCGCGCTCACCGAGGGCTACGGGCACTTCGCCCTCACCACGCCCGACCTCGACCCCCTCTACGCGCGCCTGCTGGCCCACGGCGCGGCCGAGGCCGTGGCCCCCGGGCCCTCGCCCGAACCCGGCGTGCGCATGGCCTGGGTCCGCGACCCCGAGGGAAATCTCATCGAGCTCATGGAAAAGAAAGAGTCCGAAAGAAAGCCCGAAGGAAGTTCCGCACAGCATTCCGTACGAAAGCCCGAGTGAGGACACGCATGATGACGGATTCGATCTCCTTGAAAAGACTGGACCGCGGCACGCTCCTCGCGTGCTGTCTCGCCGTGGCCGCGGCCCAGTTGTGCATCACCGTACCCTCGCCCATCAATGGGGAGATCCAGGCCGCTTTCGGGGCGTCCGGTTCCCAGGTGGCCTGGGTGACGTCCGCCTTCATTCTGCCCACCGCCATTCTGGAACTGAATTTCGGTGTGGTCGGCGACCTCTTCGGCCGCAAACGGCTGCTCGTGCTCGGCGGAATCGCCCTCGCGCTCGGTGAACTCCTCAACGCCACCTCGCAGAATGTCACCATGCTGTGGACCGGCCAGGCCGTGGCCGGCGTCGGCGCCGCCGCCCTCTTCCCCAGTTCGCTCGCGGTGATCGCCTCCGCGACCCCCGGGGAGAAGGACCGCGCGAAGGCCGTCTCCACCTGGGCGCTGAGCATCTCCCTCGCCTCCGCCGTCGGACCGCTCTCCTCCGGGGTGCTGGCCACCGTCGCCGACTTCCGCTTCGCGTTCGTGCCGCCCGTCGTGCTCGGCGTGGCCGTCGCCGTCGCCTGCTGGTTCCTGGTCACCGACTCCCGTGCCCCCGAGGGCCGTTCACTGGACTGGCCGGGTCAGATCACCGTCGCCGTCGGACTCACCGCACTGCTCTGGGGCATCATCGAGGGCGGCGACCGCGGCTGGAGCAGCCCTGTGATCGTCGGCGCGCTCGTGCTGGCCGCGGCCGGGCTCGTCGGGTTCGTCGTCGTGGAGAAGCGTGCCGCCTCGCCGATGTTCAACCTGGACCTGCTGCGCATCCCCTCCTTCGCCGCCGCGGCCGTGGTCGCCCTCGCCGGCATGTTCGGCTTCATCGGCACCGCCTACTGCGTCTCCATCCGCCTCGGCGCCGTGATGCATCTGAGCGCGCTGCGGGCCGGTATGCCGTTCGTCATCCTGCAACTGGTGCCGCTGCTGCTCGCACCGGCGCTGAGCCGGATGCTGACCCGGGTGGAACCCCGACTGCTGCTGATGGGCGGTCTGCTGCCCATGGCCGCCGGCCAGTTCTGGATTGCCGCGCTGCCCGTCACGACCACCTCCCTGGCCGCCTTCATCGGCCCGGTGCTGCTGCTCGGCATCGGCTTCATCTGCGTGGTGTCCTCGCTGACCTCGGCCGCCGTCAACGCCGTGCCGCTGCACATGACCGGCATGGCCAGCGGCGCCACCAGCCTGGTCCGCGAGTTCGGACAGGGGCTCGGTCCTGCGGTGATCAGCACCATCGCGATGAGCGCCGCCTCCTCCGCGCTGGTGGGCAAGCTCAGCGGCGCGGACGCGGGGATGGAGGCCGCGGCCGGGCCGCTCGCGGTCGTCAACGCCGGCAGCGACGGCGCCCGGGCCGCCGCCCAGTCGGCGCTCGGCCACGGCATGGCCCTCGGCGTGGTGATCTGCGGCTGCGCCTCGCTGCTCGGCGCGCTGGTCACCCTGCTGCTGGTCCGCAAGGACGGCGCCCGCGCGACGGCCGACGCGAACCACTCCGCCGTCCAGCCCGCGTCCGCGTGACCCGACCGGACGAAGCGGAGGAGGCCGGGGCACCAGCCCCGGCCTCCGGCACGTTCCGGCACGCTCCGGCGTGCTCCGACACCTTCCCGCGCGGCCTCCGGCCGGAGAGCAGGGCCGCCCGGCCCACCGCCGGCCGGGAATTCCGTGCGGCCCGGGCCGCTGCCCGGGCCCGCTCCGCACACGTCAGGAGCCGTCCAGCGCGTTCGTGATCGCCTTCACTCCGCCGTGTGCCGTGTAGCCGCCGTCCACGGTGATCTCCGCGCCGTTGACGTAGGACGACTCCTCCGAGAGCAGGTACACCACCAGGGGAGCCACCTCGTCCACCGTGCCGGGCCGGCCCTGCGGGGTCATCGACAGGTGGGCTCCGACGAACACCGGGTCGGCCGTCGTCATCAGAGGGGTGTCGATGTAGCCGGGGTGGATCACGTTGGTGCGGATGCCGTGCGGGGCCAGTTCCAGGGCGGCCACCTTCGACAGCCCCCGCAGCGCCCACTTGCTGGCCGTGTACGCGACCGCGTGGTGCGCGGTGAGTCCGGCGACCGAGCCGACGTTCACGATCGAGGACCCGGCCGGCATCAGCGGGGCCAGCGCCTGCGTGCCGAGCAGCGCACCGGTGGTGTTGACCGCGAACGCCCGGTTCCAGTCGGCGAGTCGCACCTCGCCGAGCCGGCCCCGCATGGGGATCCCCGCGTTGTTGACCAGGCCGTGGACGACGTCCAACGAGGCGGCCAGCGCCGCCCAGTCCTCGGGGGACGACACGTCCAGGTGCCGGTGGGTGACGTCCAGGCCCTCGGCGCGCAGCGCGGCGGCCAGTTCCTCGCCGGGCTCGTCGAGGACGTCGGTGGCGATCACCGCGGCGCCCTCCCGGGCCGCCGCCGTCACCTCCGCCGCCCCCTGCCCCCGCGCGGCTCCGGTGACGACGACGGTACGGCCCGCCAGACGCGAACGGCTCACGGTTCCTCCAGGTGGGTACGGGGTCTCCCCGCGCGGGAGCCGCCCCCTCGGGCCGCAGCCGCGCGGGCTCTCCCGGCCACGCTAGGAAACCGCGCTCAGCTCCGGAAACGCGTGTGCGGCATGGCTGTCATCCGTCCCGGCGATCTCCTGAGGACCGCGGGCGAGAGGCGCCGGCTCCGACAGTGACTCGCCCACGCGGCGCACCGTCTCGCGCAGCCAGCGGTGGGCCGGGTCCGCGTGCCGGTTGTGGTGCCAGTACATGGCCTCCACCAGCGGCACGTCCGGGAACGGCGTGGGCACGACCGCGCAGCGCGCGAACCCCTCGTAGCGCCGGGCGAGCCGCTCGGGCACCAGGGCGACCAGGTCGGTCCCGCTCACCAGGAACGGCAGCACGCTGAAGCCGGGCGTGCTGACCTGCACCCGCGGCACGATGCCGAGTGTCTCCAGCTGGCGTTCGGCGGGGGTGTGGCTCTTTCCGATGGCGCACGCGGCGTGCGGCATCTCGGCCAGGTCCCGCAGCCCGAGCCGGCCGTCGGCCAGCCGCGGGTTGTCCGGGTCGACCAGACAGACGAACCGGTCGTGCATCACGGCCTCGCTGACCCCCGGCAGCTGATAGCCCAGCGGCACGATCATCAGGTCGTGGCAGCGCAGATGCGTCTCGTTCTCCAGCTGCCCGTCCACGATGGGGTGGAAGTCGATCCGCACCCCCGGCGCCTCCTCGGCGATCACCCGCAGCAGCGGCTCCACCAGCACCGTCATCACGTAGTCCGACATGACCACCGAGAACCGCTGCCGACTGCGCCCGGGGTCGAAGTGCCGGGTCAGCGAGAGCGCCTCCTCGGCCTTCTGCAGCGAGGACCGGACGACGGGCAGCAGCCGCTCGGCGAGCGGGGTCAGCTCGTACTCGCGGCCCACCCGGATCAGCAGTTCGTCGTTGAAGTGGCGGCGGAGCCGGGCCAGGGAGCCGCTCATCGCCGACTGGCTGGTGTTGAGCCGGACGCCCGCGTGCGTGACGTTCTTCTCCTCCAGGAGGGCTTCCAACGCCACCAGAAGGTTGAGATCGATTGCCCCGAGACCCACGATGTCCCCTTCCGGCCACGTCATTGAAGGCTCGATGAAACCGGAGCGTAACGGCGGTTTCCGGTCAGGAGAAGAGCCGGGGAACAACTCACAGGGATGCGATGACAGTCATCGTCGCACGGGATGTGCGCAGGTCAGGAGGCCCGTACGGAACGCTTCCGCACGGGCCCCGGTGAACGCGGGCGACGCCGCGCGGCCGGTCACGGCCTCGGTGTGCGCCCCCGCTTGCGCGCCCGGGGCAGATAGGCGTCCGTGCGCCCCGGGACGACCGTGTTGCGCAGCGTGCCCAGCCGCTCCACGGCGAGCGTCACCACGTCCCCGGGCATCAGCGGCGGCGGGGTGCGCTCCCCGAGCCGCCCCCAGAACTCCGCCAGCGCCCCCCACCCGCAGGTGCCGGAGCCGAGGATGTCACCGGGCCGCACCCAGGCGTCCCGGGTGGCGTAGGCGATCATCTCCTCGAAGGTCCAGGAGACATGGGCGAGAGTGTCGCGGCCGATCAGCTCCCCGTTGAGGGTGACCGTCATCTCCAGGTCGAGGAAGCCGTCCGCGTCCCGCCTGTCTTCCACCTCGTCGGCGGTGACCAGGTAGGGCCCGAGCGTGTTGGCGAAGTCCTTGCCCTTGGAGAAGCCAAGGCCGAGGCTCTTCTCCGGTTTCTGCAGATCCCGCGCGGACCAGTCGTTGAAGACGAGGTAACCGGCGATGTGCTCGTGCGCCCGCTCCGGGGTGAGATCGCGGCCCGCGCGCCCGATCACCACGCCCACCTCCAGCTCGAAGTCGAGCACCGCGCACCCCGCCGGCACGGGCACGTCGTCCTGGGCACCGTAGGCCGCGTGCGGGTTGGTGAAGTAGAAGTTGGGCGCCCGGTACCACTCCTCGGGCACGTGCTCCAGCCCGTCCAGCGACTTGGACACGCCCTCGATGTGCGCCTCGAACCCGACGAAGTCACGGATCGACGGCGGCTCGAGCGGCGGCAGCAGCCGCACCCGGTCGACGGTCAACTCACTTGTCACGGCCAGCGCTTCGGCGCCCGCGCTGTGCAACTCCCCCCGCTCCAGCAGCTCCCGCACCGTCACCCCCTCGGGCAGCGGGTGGATCACCTCCCCGTCGACGGCACCGGCGCGCCGGACACCCTCCCGGCCCCGCTCCTCGTACGTCGCGAACCGCATGTCTCACCGCTCCCAGTGGTTGGTGTTGGTGACGGTCCCGGCGCTCAGGTACCCCGCGAAGAGACCCTTCGGGTCGCGTACGGCCCGGATCTCCTGGAGCCGCCGCCACTGCTCGTCCCCCATGAACTTCAGCTGCCGCACGGTGAAGTCGGAGTCGCCGAGGTACTGCCCGGCCGTGACCGGCTCCAGCTCCGCCATCGCCCCGTCCAGCCAGGCGCGCAGCTCCGCGTCGCGCCCCGGCTCGTCGTGGACGACGTACGAGGCGCAGTAGATCTCCGACTGCAGCGAGAACGCCATGTCGGCGGGCCGGCGCAGCGGGGCCATGGAGAACCAGATGGTGAACGACTGCGGCGTGGGCAGCCCGGTGTACACCGTCCGCATCGCCGGGACGACCTCCTCGGCCGGTCCGGTCAGCCAGGCGTTGTCCACGAAGTAGCGGTGGCCCTCGGGGTTGGCCACCCGCTGGGCCTCGATCTGCTCGGCGAGGGTGGTCGGCCGCGCCTCCACCCGGAACAGCGCCCGGTCCGCGTACGGACACGCGTGCAGCGGGGCCAGCGCCTCGTCGGCCTGCTCGGGGGTGTCGGTCATCGACAGCCCCGTGACCAGCAGCACCCGCTCGTCCCGGTCGGGCAGCGTCTGCGTCACCGCGACGATCTCCACCAGCTCCGAGACGGTGTGGTGCATCCCGTGCAGCCAGGTCATCACCTCGTCGAACAGGTCGAGCGGGTAGGCGTGCACGGTGTGCGCCAGATGGCCGGGCAGTGGGAGGGTACGCAGGTGGAACCGGGTGACCACGCCGAAGAAGCCGGGCCCGGCGCCGCGCGCCGCCCAGAACAGGTCGCTGTGGTGCGTCTCGTCCGCGCGCACCAGCTCGCCCTCGGCGGTGACGACGTCGAGCGCGACGACGTTCTCGGCCGCCCAGCCCCAGCCGCGCGCGTTCCAGCCCTGCCCGCCCTGGAGCAGGAAGCCGCCGATGCCGACGGAGGGACAGTGCCCGCCGTTGAAGAAACGGCCGAACCCGCCCAGATACGGGTTGAGTTCGTCGCCGCCCTTGACGCTGGGCGTGACCGTGGCGATCCCGGTGACCGGGTCGTACGCCAGCTCGCGGAAGTTCCCGAGGTCGATGAGGAGCGCGTCCCCGCGCACCGACCACACCGCCCAGCTGTGGCCGCCGGAGCGCACGGACACCTGCCAGCCGCGCTCCACGGCCAGCCGGACGCCTTCCACGACGTCCTGCTCGGAGGCGGCCTCCAGAACGGCGGCGGGCCTGCGGTCCGACGGGCGCCGGTGGTTGAACACGCGGCCGAAGCAGGCCTCCTCGAAGCCGGGGTCGCCGGGGAAGTACAGGGTGCCGGTGAACCGGCCGGTGTTCACGGGGGTGCTCGGGTTCATGGGGGCGCTCACTTGATCGCGATCGGATTGACGGGGGCGCCCACCGCGCCGGTGACCGGCAGCGGAGCGGCGACCAGGAGGAACTCGTAGACGCTGTCGGCGGCGCAGTCCTCGGCCAGTGCCTCCAGGTCCCACATCTCGCCCAGCGGCAGGCCCATGTTGGGAATGGCGATCTGGTGCAGCGGCGACATGGCCGGCTCCGTGAACTCGTAGGGGCGGACCTCGAGCCCCCAGGTGTCGGAGGCGATCGCGGCGATCTCGGTGCGGTGCAGCCAGCCGAGCGTGGTGAACGACAGCCCGGGCGCGTCCCCGGCCGCGTACCCGCCCCACTCGCCCAGCCGCCGCACCCGGCCCAGCTGCCCGGTGCGGACCAGGACGAGGTCGCCCCGGCGGACGGTCGACGTGGCGCCCTGGGCCTCGATCGTGGCCCGCAGGTGTTCCTCCCGGATGGGGAAGCCGTCGGGCAGTTCACCCCGCTCGCCGCCGACCGCGCGGCCCACGTCGAGCAGGACCCCGCGCCCGGTGAACGCGTCCCGCATGTGCTCGATGCCGGTCACCGAGTCGCCGTCGCCGTTCACGATGGTGCACGGACGGCCGTTCCACGCCTGTTTGTTGTCGTAGATGTGCCCGAGGCCGTCCCACTGCGTGGAGGCCTGCAACGGCATCACCACGTGGTCGTCGGCGCCGCCGAAGCCGTGCGGGAAGCCCTGGGTGCCGGCGGCCGCGTCGGAGCCGGTGTCCTTCATGTAGTGCACCGGGTTGATCCGGCCGCGGAAGCCCCGCTGCGGGCCCGACTCGTTGAACTCCTGTGCCAGCGAGAAGGACCGGCCGCGGCGCACCAGACCCGCCGCGTGCGCCCGGATCGCGTCGTCGAGGAAGTTCAGCGTGCCCAGCACGTCGTCCTCGCCCCAGCGGCCCCAGTTCCGGTACGCGGCACGGGCCTTGGCGAGCTCCTCCTCGACCGGGCCGAGGGGTGCGGGAGGCATCGGGTGTGTCATCGGGTGTGTCCTTTCCACAGCAGGTCAAGGGCGTTGCTCCCGGCGATCGCGGCCCGGTCGGCGGGCGCGAGCCCGGCCGCGTCGAGCCGGGCCACCGGGTCGGTGACGCCCATGTCGAAGGGGTGGTCGGTGCCGAGCACCACCCGGTCCGCGCCCACCGCCCCGACCAGATGGCGCAGCGCGTCGGGCGTGTAGACCAGCGCGTCGAACCACATCCGGCGCACGTAGGCGCTCGGCGGCTCCGCGCAGCCCCGCGCGTCCTCGCGCACCCGCCAGGCGTGGTCCGAACGGCCGAGGTAGGTGGGCAGATAGCCGCCGCCGTGCGCGGCCACCAGCCGCAGCCCGGGGAAGCGGTCCAGGACCCCGGTGAAGATCAGGTGCGAGAGCGCCACCGTCGTCTCCACCGGCTGGCCGACCGTGTTGCCCAGGTACCGGGTGGCGAGCCGCTCGCCGAGCGAGCAGCCCCACGGGTGCACGAAGACCACCGCGCCCAGTTCCTCCGCCCGCCGCCACACCACGTCGTGCGCGGGGTCGGCCAGTTCGCGGCCGTCGACGGTGGTGGAGACGCTGACGCCGTACAGCCCGTACTCGGTGACGGCCCGCTCCAGCAGCGCCGCCGCGAGCTCCGGATGCTGCAACGGGAGGGTGCCCAGGCCGTACAGCCGCTCCGGGGCGGCGGCGCAGTGCGCGGCCACGGCCTCGTCGACGGTGTGCGCGAGCCGTTCGGCCAGGGTGCGGTCGGCCCAGTAGTGGTGCATCGGCATGGGGCCGACCACCTGGATGTCGACGCCCATCGCGTCGAGGTCGGCGAGCCGGGCCGCCACGTCGGTCAACTTCGGTGCCAGTCGCCGCAGTTGTTCCTGGTTGACGGCGAGGGAGGCGGGGGAGTGGGCGCGTTGCTCGGCCGCCAGCTCGGCGGCGAGGCCGTCGGTGCCGGTGCACAGCGCGTCGGCGGCGGGGACGGCGAGGTGGCCGTGGAAGTCGACGGTGGGGGCGGCCGGGTGCACGCGGAAGCCGGTGGGCGTGCCCGCGCCCGCGCTGGTCATGCGGCCTCCACCAGGGAGGCGAGCGTCTCCGACATGATCCGTGCCGGGTCCGCGCCCGGCGTGCCCGGGTGGATCTCCCAGTCGGCCAGCCGCAGCGAGTTCTCCAGCACCATCCGCACCCGCGGCAGCCGCCGGGCCATGAACGACTCCAGCGCCCGCTCCACCGGCTCCTCGCCGCACACCAGGTCCGCGAGCAGCACCGCGTCCTCCGTGCACATGGCCGCGCCCTGTGCGATCAGCGGGGGACAGGCGTGCGCCGCGTCGCCGATCACGAGCGTCCGGCCGCGGTGCCAGGGCCCGTCGACGAGGACCGCCTCGATCCACCGGTAGTCGACCGCCGTGTCCTCCGGCAGCGCGTCCAGGATCGCGCCCCACATGCCGCCGTACCCGGCGCCGCGCTCCCGCAGCAGCGCCAGCGGGGCGCGCGGCCCGATCAGCGAGGCGTCGAGGTTCTCGTCCAGGAGGTAGGCGTAGCACGCGTCGGGCGAGACGGGGCTGTAGCCGGCCTTGAAGCGGGGGCCGCCGTAGTACACCTCCGCGCAGTCCATCCCCGGCGGGCGCTTCGCCACCACCCGGAAGATCGACATGCCCACGGGGCGGGGCCGCTCCGCGATGCCGATCAGCTCCCGCATCCGGGAGTTGATGCCGTCGGCGCCCACCACCAGGTCGTACGTTCCGGTGGAGCCGTCGGTGAAGGTCACCTCGGCCCGGTCGCCGCCCGGCGGGCCGAGCCGCGCCACGCTCAGCCCCAGCCGCACCCGTACCCCGTGCGCGCGCACCGCGTCGCACAGCGCGTCCTGGAGGTCCGCGCGCAGGGCGCCGGCCGTCGCCGGGAGGTCGGGGCCGCCGGTGCGCGGGGTGGGCAGCTCGGTGAGGAGCGAGCCGTCGGCGCGGCGCAGCCGCATGGAGTCGAAGGGCACCGCCCGAGCCAGCACCCGGTCCAGCACGCCCACCGAGCGCAGCGCCTTCAGCGCGTTGCCCTGGACGGTGATGCCGTGGCCCACACCGAACCACTGGGGGGAGATCTCGACGAGATCGACGCGGACACCGCGCCGGGCGAGCGCGAGCGACAGCACGCTTCCGGTGATGCCGCCGCCGACGACGAGCACCTTCTGTACGGGCATGGGCGATCCTTGCGAAGGGGTGGATGAACAGGGCAGGCGGGGCACGCGCCGTCAGCGCGGCACCGGGCCGTCCGCGCCGCGGCGCGGCACCGACTCCCGGTAATGCTCGACGGCCGGCGGCGCGACGAAGAACGGCCCGACCAGGGCCCGCCAGCGCCCGAACCGTTCGGAGGCACGGAAGCCGGCCGTGTGCGCCTCGACCGACTCCCAGCCGACCAGCAGCAGGAACGTTCCCGGCCGCTCCACGCACCTCAGCAGCTCGGCCCAGCGGAAGCCCTCGGCCCCGGCGAGCACCTCGCGCGCCCTGCCGAACACCTCCCGGAACTCCGCCTCCCGGCCGGCCTGGACGGTCAGCTCGGCATGCTCGACGACCACGTCGTTCTCCTCGTGTTCGGGGTGCGTCGAGCCTCACCGGACGCACCGCGCGGGGTCAACGGATCGAGGCATCGGCAAGGGGGACGTCATCCATCCCGCACGGCGATGGAGCCGCAGTTCAGCGCCGTGCGGCGGCCTGATGGCAGCCATCGCCAACGGCCATTTCCGCCGCCCGCCGCCGCTGCCTAGCGTCGAAGGCGAACCCCCGCCCGTTTCCGGACCAGGAGAGCCGCCCGTGCCCGAACCCCTTCCCTCCCACGCCGGCCCGTTCGCGCTCGGCACCTTCGGCCCCCGGGAACCGTCCGGCGCCGTCTTCCCCGGCCTGGTCACCGGCCGGCGCGTGCGCGACCTGTCCGATCTGGTGCCCTCCGTGCGCGCCCTCGTCGAGGACTGGGACGCGCTGCTGCCCCGCCTGCACGACATGGCCGGCTCGGGGGACGGCACCTGGCACGACCTCGCCGCACTGCGTGTGCACGCCCCGATCGAGCCCGGCCAGATCCTGCAGAGCGGCGCCAACTACCGCAAGCACGTGGTCGATCTGGTCGCCGCCGAGAAGGAGAGCGTGCACGGCGCCACCCCCGAGGAGGCCCGCGCCGACGCCGAGGAGATGATGGACGTCCGCGCCCGCGAGGGTGTCCCCTACGTCTTCCTCGGCTCCCCGCGCGCGATCTGCGGCCCCTACGACGACATCGTGCTCCCCGCCCTCGGCGCACAGCACGACTGGGAACTCGAACTCGCCCTCGTCATCGGGAAACCGGGACGTGACATCCCCGTCGAGCGGGCCATGGAGCACGTCGCCGCCTACACCGTCTGCAACGACCTCACCACCCGCGACCGTCTCTACCGGCCCGACCTCAAGGCCATCGGCACCGACTGGTTCACCGCCAAGAACGCCGACACCTTCCTGCCCACCGGCCCCTTTCTTGTCCCGGCCGCGTTCGCCGGCGACCCCGGGGACCTGCGGATCACCCTGCGCCACAACGGAGTCGTCCGGCAGGACGAGTCCACCAAGGACATGATCTTCGACATCCCCCGGCTGCTCTCCTACGTCTCCTCGACCACCACCCTGCGCCCCGGCGACCTGCTGCTCACCGGCTCCCCGGCCGGCAACGGCGCGCACTGGGGCGTCTTCCTGCAGCCGGGAGACCTGCTGGAGGCGGAGATCACCGGACTGGGCCACCAGCGCAACACCGTCAGGAGCCACGCATGAGCTTCCAGCCGATCACCCATCTGCGCCATGTCGACCTCGCCGTTCCCGACTTCGCACGGCAGCGCGCCTTCTACGGCACCACCTGGGGCCTGACCGAGACCGCGAACGACGACGGACTCGCCTTCTTCGCCGCCGAGGGCAGCCCCGAGCAGTACATCGTCCGCATCCGCCGCGACGCCCGCAAACGCATGGACCTCGTCGCCTTCGGCGCCGCCTCCCGCGCGGACGTCGACGAACTGGCCCTGCGGCTCGGCCGGGCCGGTGTCCAACTGATCGGCGAGCCGAGGCCGTTGGACACCCCGGGCGGCGGCTACGGCCTCCGCTTCTTCGACCCGGACGGCCGGGTCGTCGAGGTCTCCGCCGACGTCGCCACCCGCACCCACCGGAGGGTCGAGGAGCGCGAGGCCGTCCCCGTCCGGCTCTCGCACTGCGTGGTCAACTCACCGAACCCCGAGGCACTGCGCGACTTCTACGTCCGCCACCTCGGCTTCCGGCTCACCGACACCCTGTACTCCGCGCACATGGGCGACCTCATGTACTTCCTGCGGTGCAGCCCCCTGCACCACTCCTTCGCCATCGCCCGCGGCCCCCATGTCTCGCTGCACCACGCCTCGTTCGAGATGCGCGGGGTGGAGGAGTACATGCGCGGCACCGGACGCGCGCTGCGCGCCGGCACCCGGCTCACCTGGGGGCCCGGCCGCCACCTCGCGGGCGACAACACGTTCTCCTACTTCCACGACCCGCACGGCAACACCGTCGAGTACACCACCGAACTCGCCGTCCTCGAAGAGGACCTGTGGCACCCCGGCCGGCACGACGTGGACGACCCGCTCACCCAGGACCAGTGGGGCACCGCCGACCCGATGAGCGAATCGGTCGCCAAGGAACAGTTCAACGACCCCGACGTGCTGTTCACCGCCCCGCCCGTCTGATCCCGCCAACCCACCCGAGAAGGGCCGCCGTTGTGGCAACCATCCTGAAGCACGCCGTCCCGGGGGCGCAGGTCACCGCCTCCCTCGACCAGGTCCGCGAGACCGTGACCGGTGTGATCGCGGACATCCGCGCACGCGGCGACGAGGCCGTGCGCGCCTGCTCCGAAAAGTTCGACAACTGGAGCCCCGACTCCTTCCGGCTGTCCGAGGAGGAGGTCGAGAAGATCGTTGCCACCGTCCCGCAACAGGTCCTGGACGACATCCGCTTCGTCCAGGAGCAGGTGCGCACCTTCGCCCAGGCGCAACTGGACTCCCTGGGCAGCTTCGAGGTGGAGACCCTGCCCGGTGTGAAGCTGGGGCAGAAACACCTTCCCGTGCAGGCCGCGGGCGCCTACGTCCCCGGCGGCCGCTACCCGCTCACCGCCTCCGCCCACATGACCATCGTCACCGCCAAGGTGGCCGGCGTCCCCCGCGTCGTCGCCTGCACCCCTCCGATCCGTGGCGAGATCCCCGCCGCCACCGTCGCCGCCATGCACCTCGCGGGCGCCGACGAGATCTGGCTGCTCGGCGGTGTGCAGGCGGTCGCGGCCATGGCGGTCGGCACCGACACCATGCGCCCGGTCGACCTGCTCGCCGGACCCGGCAACGCCTATGTCGCCGAGGCCAAGCGGCAGTTGTTCGGCGAGATCGGCATCGACCTGTTCGCCGGACCCACGGAAATCCTCGTCCTGGCCGACGAGAACGCCGACCCGTTCGTGTGCGCGGTCGACCTGCTCTCCCAGGCCGAACACGGCCCCGACTCCCCGGCCGTCCTGATCACCACCTCCCGCGAGGTCGCCGAGCGGACGATCACCGAGGTCGAACGACTGCTGCCCACCATGCCCACCCGCGACTTCGCCGGGCCCGCCTGGCGCGACCACGGACAGGTGCACCTCGTCGACTCCCTCGACGAGATGTACGCGCTCGCCGACGAGTTCGCCTTCGAACACGTCGAGGTGCTCACCGCCGAACCCCGGCTCGCGCTGGAGCGCATGACCCAGTACGGCGCCCTCTTCCTCGGCGAGGGCACCTGTGTGTCCTTCGGCGACAAGGTCATCGGCACCAACCACGTCCTGCCCACCCGGGGCGCCGCCCGCTACACCGGCGGGCTGTGGATCGGCAAGTACCTCAAGACGGTCACCTACCAGGAGGTCACCGACACCGCCTCGCAGGCCCTCCTCGGCCGGCTGTGCGGACGGGCCGCACGCGTCGAACTGTTCGAGGGCCACGCCCGCTCCGGCGACGTACGGGCCGCCCGGGCGGCGGGCGACGACCTGCCCTGGAACACCGCGTGAGCGCGCTCCTCGACGGGCGGACGGCCCTGGTCACCGGGGGCGGCGGCCCGCTCGGCCGGGCGTTCGCCCGCGCCCTGGCCGACGCCGGGGCCCGGCTGGTCCTCGTCGGACGCGACACGGCCGCGCTCGCCGACACGGCGGCCCGCGTCGAGAAGGACGGCGGACACGCCCGCACGGCCAGGTGCGACGTGTCCGACCCCCGCTCGGTCGACGCGCTTGCCGCCGAACTCGCCGACGAGGATGTGTCGTTGCTCGTCAACAACGCGGGCGTCGCCGGACCGGTGCGCCCGCTGGTCGACATCGCACCCGACGAGTGGGACACGGTGTTCGCCGCCAATGTGCGCGGCGTCTATCTGATGTGCCGCGCCTTCCTGCCGCCGATGCTCGCCGCCGGGCGCGGCGACATCGTCAACATCGCCTCCGTCAGCGGCAAGCGCCCGCTGCTCCACCGCACCCCGTACACCGCCTCGAAGATGGCCCTGCTCGGACTGACCCGGACCCTGGCCGGCGAGGCCGGACCGCACGGCGTGTCCGTCAACTCCCTCTCCCCGGGCCCGGTACGGGGACCGCGCATGGACCGCAACTTCCGGTTGACGGCCGAACTGACGGGCCGCACCGTCCAGGAGGCCGAACGCGACTTCGCCTCCCGGGCCGCCCTCGGACGCCTGGTGGAGGAGCACGAGGTGGCCCGGGCACTGGTGGCGATGCTCGCCATGCCCGGCCTCTGCGGGGCGGACATCGACCTGTCGGCGGGGATGATCGCACCGGCGTAGAGCAGGGGAGAACCGAGCGGAACGGCGGTGACGGTGGTGCCCGGAACTGCTCCGGGCACCACCGTCATAGTCGAAGAGGCAGCGCACGGTTGCGCATAAGCTGTGCGGTGATGTTCTCTCCCCAGGGGCCCGGCCTCCGTGAACTGGCCGTCCAGGCGCTGTCGTCCGTCGAACACGGCTACGACCTCCTCGCGCCCAAGTTCGACCACACGCCGTTCCGTACCTCGGACACCGTCCTGGAGGCGGTCGCCCGCGCCCTCACGGACCTCGGCCCCTTCGACCGCGGCCTCGACCTGTGCTGCGGCACCGGCGCGGGGATGAACGTGCTCCGCACGGTGTGCGGTACGAGCGTCACCGGTGTCGACATCAGCGCGGGGATGCTCACGGTGGGACGGGAGCGGTCGGCCGGGGGCGCGGCCCCGCCCCCGCGCGTCGACTGGGTGCGCGGGGACGCCCTGGCCCTGCCCTTCGGGCCGGTCTTCGACCTGGCCGTCAGCTTCGGCGCGTTCGGGCACTTCCTGCCCCGGGAGCTGCCGGCGCTGTTCGCCCAGGTTTATTCCGTGCTGCGGCCGGGCGGGCGGTTCGCGTTCCCGATCGGCGCCCCGCCGCCCCTCGCCTCGCCCTGGTACTGGGCCCTGCTCGGCTTCGACACGGCGATGCGGGTGCGCAACGCGGTGTGGCGACCGCCGTTCGTCATGTACTACCGGACGTTCCGCCTCGGCGACGTACTGCGCGCGCTGGACGGCGCGGGCTTCGCGACGGAACTGCGCGCCCTGCCGGAGTTCGGGCGGCGGCCGGACGGCAGCCCGCGCGGGCGACTGGTCGTCGCGACGCGGGCCGCCGCCGGCTGACGTCCGAGGGCAGGGGCTCAGACCCGGGCCGGGAGCCAGGCCAGCTGGGCCGCCTGCTGGTACGGGCCGCCGCCCTCGTGGTCGTTGAAGTCGTACACCTCGATCGCCTTGTCCTCGCCCGCCCACGCGTTGAACGCGGCGAACACCGTGGACGGCGGGCAGGTCTGGTCCTCCAGGGCCGCCGAGAACAGGGCGGGGGCGGTGCCGCGGGCGGCGAAGTGCACGCCGTCGAAGTACGACAGGGTGCGCAGCACCTGCTCGGTGCGGCCGCGGCGGGTCTTGAGGTAGTTGCCGATCTCCCGGTACGGGTCGCGGTCCGTCAGCGTCGTCGCGCGCGGGAAGTCGCACAGGAACGGCACGTCCGGGGCGACGGCGGCGAGGTCGGGCACGAGGCCGCCCACCGCGAGCGTGATCCCGCCGCCCTGGCTGGCGCCGACGGCGGCGGTGCGGGCCGGATCGGTGAGGGGGTGGGAACGGGCGGCCTCCACGGCGCGGACGGCGTCCGTGAACAGCCGCCGGTAGTAGTAGTCCTCCGGGTTCTCGATGCCGCGCGTCATGAACCCGGGGTAGGCGGGGCCGAAGCCCACCGGGTCCGGGGTGTCACCGCCGCCGCCCCAGCCGCTGCCCTGGCCGCGGGTGTCCATCACGAAGTGGGCGAAGCCGGCGGACGCCCACAGCAGGTGCGTGTGCGGCAGGCCGCGGCCGCCGCCGTAGCCGATGAACTCGACGACGGTCGGCAGCGGGCCGTTGGCCCACGCCGGGACCGTCAGCCAGCCCTTGACCGGGTGGCCGCCGAAGCCGGCGAACGTGACGTCGTGCACGCGGACGGTCTTCAGGTGCGTCTCGACGGGCTCGAAGCGGGCGTCCAGGTCGTGGGCGCGGGCCTCGTGCAGCGTCTTCGCCCAGAACGCGTCGAAGTCCTCGGGTGCGACGGATGCGCTGCGGTAGTCGCGGAGCTCGTCGAGGGGAAGGTCGAACAGGGCCATCGAGGACCGCCTTCTGCGACGTCGGGTGCCGGCCCGGGTGGCCGTACGCGGGTGATCACACGGTACGTGGCGGGCGGGGCGTGCAGAAGGGGGTTTGGAAAGGGCTTTCACCCGGCTCTCGGAGGGCGGGCGGGGGCCGGTCACGGGGTCCGGTTGCGCCACTCCGGTTCCGTGCGCTCCCACTCGCGTTCCCACTCCGCCATGCGGTGCCGTTCGCCGACGCGGCGGAGGGCGAGCCTGCCGACGAGGAGCACGGTGGCGGCGCCGCCGGTGGCCCAGATGCCGGTGGTCAGCGCGTGCTGCCAGACCATCGTGTTCGTCATCGGCGCGTCCACGCCGTGCCCCTGGCGGTCCAGCCAGACCTCGGCCCGGTCGCCCTGTTGGCTGCCGGCCGGGACCAGGGCGCGGCCGGTCCGCGTGGTGTCCGAGTGGGGGACGGTCCACCGCACCGCCACGCGGTACAGCGGCTGCTTGCCGCCCTCCGTGGAGGAGACGGCGGCGGGCGCGTCCTCGAGCAGGACGGCGGAGACCTGGTGGCGTTCGGCGCGCTGGGTGGTGGCCTGGGCACGCGCGTCGTCGTACGCGCGCAGGCCGGTGACGGCGCCCGCGAGAGGCGCGCCGACGAAGAGGAGGACGGCGACGATCAGGGCCGCCCATGCCTCGAAGACGTCCGAGCGGCGGCGCAGCGGATTGCGACGCCAGCGCCAGCCGCGCACCCGGGTTCGCATCTCGACCTCCTCGCCGCTCGGGTCCGCCCCGGCCGGCGTCCCACGCCGGGGCGACGGCGTTCGGCCCCCCTGTCGATTCTCCGCCCCGACCGAGGTACGGCGCACCTGCGGAGTGCCCGCGCGGGGCCACCCCAAACGGGGCGCCTCCGGCGGTGGGGCGGCGGGAGAGCGGAGGTCGGCCCCTCCGCACCCGGCCCCGGCAGGCCGGTGGCACACCCCGTGGGCGGGGGCCGGGGCCGGGTTTCCTCGCCCACGCCGCCCCTACCCGTCCCATCCCCGGGGGCTGCGCCCCCGGACCCCGGGAGGGGGCGTGGTCGGGTGCCGGTCCGTCGTGGCTTGTCGCGCAGTTCCCCGCGCCCCTTGGAAGCAGTCAGTCGGCAAGGTCAGGGCCTGCCGCGGACGGCGTGTTGTAGCGGGCCAGGTAGTCCGCGAACCGCGCGAGGTCCTCCTCGGGCCAGTCGGCCAGGCGGTCCCGGAACGCCTCGCGCCGCCGCTCCGTGACCTGCGCCAGGATGCGCGTCCCCGCCTCCGTCAGATGGAGCTCCTGCACCCGGTGGTCCTCCGCCGCGAGCCGCCGCTCGATCAGCCCGGCCCGCTCCAGCGCCGTGACCTGCCGGCTCACCGTCGACTTGTCGAGCGCGTAGTGCGCGGCGAGGTCGGTCGCCCGGCACCCCCCGCTGTCCTCGAGATGCCCCAGCAGCGTGTACGACACCAGGGACAGCTCCGGATGCATCCGCCCCGCCGACGCCCTGGCCCGGCGGGCGAACGCCGTCAGCTCACGGTGGATCGTCTCGACGGACCGCTCGGCCGCACTCAACGGAACGGAACCCCCTTCGGTTGCGCAGTACAACCAGCCTACGGCCCCCGCCGTGGAGGTCCAGGCCCGGAGGCCACGGCCCGGCTGCTAGGGTGACCGTCCCGGCGCGGACGGCCCCGCCGGAACCGGACGAGGAGGTGAGACCCATTACCGCAGTGTCAGGTCGGGTGCTCTCACCCCCGCGCGGCGCACACTGCTAGCCGCGGGCCGGGAAGGGGAGCGCCTTCGGCTCACTTCCGAAAGGCCCCTTGGCTGTCATGCCTTCCCCTGTACGTGCCTCCGTCGTCACCACCCTGCGCGCCGCCGGCTGCGTCTTCGCCGAGGACGAGGCGGAGTTGATCCTCGCCGCGGCCCGTACACCCGCCGAGGTCACCGCCATGGTCGACCGCCGGGTCGCCGGCGAGCCACTGGAACTCGTCGTCGGCTGGGCCGGGTTCCACGGTCTGCGGATCACCGTCGAACCCGGCGTCTTCGTCCCCCGCCGCCGTACCGAGTTCCTCGTCGACCAGGCCCTCGCGCACGCCCCCGGCGCACGTCTCGTCGTGGACCTCTGCTGCGGCTCGGGCGCGGTCGGCGCCGCCCTCGCCGCGTCGCTGGACGCACCGGAACTGCACGCCGCCGACATAGAGCGGGCGGCGGTGCGCTGCGCCCGCCGCAACATCGCCCCGTACGGCGGCCACGTCCACGAGGGCGATCTCTACGCGGCCCTGCCGGACGGCTTGCGCGGACGGATCGACGTGCTCACCGCCAACGTGCCGTACGTGCCCAGCGACGAGGTCCGCCTGCTGCCGGCCGAGGCGCGCGAGCACGAACCGCTGGTCGCGCTGGACGGCGGCGCCGACGGTCTCGACCTGCTGCGCCGGGTCGCCGCGGAGGCGCCCCACTGGCTGGCCCCCGGCGGCGGACTGTTCGTCGAGACCAGCGAGCGGCAGGCCGCGGCGGCCGCGGCCGCCTTCGCCGGTGCCGGGCTCGACACCCGGCTCGCGGAGTGGGAGGAGTTCGGGACGACGGTGGTGATCGGCCGCCGGGGGTGAGGCGTGAGGAAGGTTGTGCAACTAGTTGCACAATGAGGGTCGCGTCGTCTACAACGGAGGCGTCCACCCGTGTGTCCGGAGGGTCCCGATGAGCCGTTACCCGCACCTGCTGAGCCCCCTCGACCTGGGCTTCGTCACACTGCCCAACCGCGTGCTGATGGGCTCCATGCACGTCGGCCTGGAAGAGGCCGAGAACGGTTTCGCGCGGATGGCGGCGTTCTACGCGGCCCGGGCCCGTGGCGGCGTCGGCCTCATCGTCACCGGCGGCATCGCGCCCAACGAGGCCGGCCGCCCGTACGAGGGCGGCGCCAAGCTGACCTGCGAGGCCGAGGCCGACCAGCACCGGGTGATCACCGACGCCGTGCACCGCGAGGGCGGCCGTATCGCCCTGCAACTGCTGCACTTCGGCCGGTACGCCTACCACCGGGACCTGGTGGCGCCGAGCCCGCTCCAGGCGCCCATCAGCCCCCATGTGCCGCGCGAACTCACCGACGCGGAGGTGGAGGAGACCGTCGAGGACTACGTCCGGGCCGCCCGGCTCGCCCGCCGGGCCGGCTACGACGGCGTGGAGATCATGGGCTCCGAGGGCTACCTCATCAACGAGTTCGTCGCCGCGTGCACCAACCACCGCACCGACCGCTGGGGCGGCCCGTACGAGAACCGCATGCGCTTCCCCGTCGAGATCGTGCGGCGGGTGCGGGAAGCGGTCGGCGAGGACTTCCTCCTCGTCTACCGGCTCTCCATGCTCGACCTCGTGCCCGGCGGCTCCACCCCGGAGGAGGTCGTCACCCTCGCCAAGGCGGTCGAGGCCGCCGGGGCGACGCTGCTGAACACCGGCATCGGCTGGCACGAGGCGCGCATCCCCACCATCGCCACCTCCGTGCCGCGCGGCGCCTACACCTGGGTCACCGAGCGGCTCATGGGCCAGGTGTCCGTGCCGCTCGTCACCACCAACCGCATCAACACCCCGGAGGTGGCCGAGCGGGTGCTCGCCGAGGGGCGTGCGGACATGGTGTCGATGGCCCGGCCGTTCCTCGCCGACCCCGACTTCGTCGCCAAGGCCGCCGCCGGGGCGCCCGACACCATCAACACCTGCGTCGGCTGCAACCAGGCCTGCCTCGACCACACCTTCAGCGGGAGGATCACCTCCTGCCTGGTCAACCCGCGCGCCTGCCACGAGACCGAGCTGGTGCTCACCCCGACCCGGCGGCGCAGGCGGGTCGCCGTGGTCGGCGCCGGGCCCGCCGGTCTCGCCTGCGCGGTCTCGGCCGCCGAACGCGGTCACGAGGTCGTCCTCTTCGACGCCGCCGGGGAGATCGGCGGCCAGCTCAACGTCGCCCGCAAGGTGCCCGGCAAGCAGGAGTTCGACGAGACCCTGCGCTACTACCGCACCCAGCTCCGGCTGCGGGGCGTGGAGGTACGGCTGAACACGTGGGCCGGGGCCGAGGACCTCGCGGAGTACGACGAGGTCGTCGTCGCCACCGGAGTCACCCCGCGCGTCCCCGAGCTGCCGGGCGTCGACCACGGAAGCGTCCTCGGCTACCTCGACGTGCTGCGCGACGGCGCCCCCGTCGGCGAACGGGTCGCGATCCTCGGCGCCGGCGGCATCGGCTTCGACGTCGCCGAGTACCTCACCGACGGCGGCGAGGGCGCGAGCGCGGACCCGGCGACGTACTTCCGCCACTGGGGCGTCGACATGGAGTACCGCACGCCCGGCGGACTCACCACGCCGAAGCGGCCCGCGCCGCCGCGCACCGTGCACCTGCTCCAGCGCAGGACCACCAAGGTCGGCGCCGGGCTCGGCAAGACCACGGGCTGGATCCACCGCACGGAGCTGAAGCACCGCGGCGTCACCATGGTCCCGGGCGTCACCTACCGGCGCATCGACGACGCAGGACTGCACGTGAGCGTCGACGGCGCCGACCGCGTCCTGGAGGTCGACACGATCGTCCTGTGCACCGGGCAGGAACCCCGCCGCGAGCTGTACGACGCCCTGGCCGCCGCCGGACGCACCGCACACCTCATCGGCGGCGCCGACGTGGCCGCCGAGCTCGACGCCAAGCGGGCGATCCAACAGGGCACCGAGCTGGCGGCGGCCCTGTAGGGGCGGCCCCTCTCCGGGGAGGGCTCTTCCTAGGATGACGTCATGTCACTCCCGCACGCGATCCTCACCGCCCTGCTCGAGAAGCCCTCGTCCGGGCTGGAGCTGACCCGCCGGTTCGACATGTCGATCGGCTACTTCTGGTCGGCGACGCACCAGCAGATCTATCGCGAGCTGGGAAAACTGGAGGGCCAGGGACACATCAGGGCGCTCCCGGCCGAGCAGCCGGCCCGCGGGCAGAAGAAGGTGTACGAGGTCCTGCCCGCGGGCCGCGCCGAACTGGCCCGCTGGACCGCCGGGTCCCAGGACCCCAAGCCGCTGCGCGACACCCTGCTGCTGCGGCTGCGTGCCGCCGCAGTCGTCGGCACCGACGGGATCGAGGACGACCTGCGCCGCCATCTCGTCCTGCACGAAAGGCAGTTGGCCGAGTACCGGGAGATCGAGGAGCGCGACTTCGGCCCCGGCCGGGACACCGCCCAGGACCGGCTGCGCCATCTGATCCTGCGCGCGGGCATCGACCTGGAGACCTTCTGGATCGGGTGGCTCGCCCACGCCCTGGAGGAGTTCGGCCGGCTGCCCCCACCGGAATAGGGGCCGGTGAGAGGTGTCCGGCGGTCAGAGGTGGTGCGGGCGGCGGGTGCGGCGGCGCAGGTACCACGCGGTGGCGCCCACCCCGGCCGTGACCAGGAAACCGCCCGCCACCTTGGTGAGGGTGCCGTAGTCGCGGACCGATCCGCCGATCCCGCCCATGACCCCCAGCGACGGGGACACCGCGGGCGAGGGGGTCGCGGGGGAGGGGGTGGCGGGTCTGCTGGTGGCCGACGGCGAGACGATGATCGGCTGGGTGCCCGCGGTCGAGCCGTTGGCGCACACCACGACCACCGTGAACGTCCCGCGGCCGACGTTCGACCAGGCCGCGGACTGGGTGCCGTTCGCCTGCGACAGCGCGGTCTGCCGGCCCTGGGCGAAGTTCGACTGCCCCGGAGAGAGCAGCGAGGCGTTGCCGAAACTGCCGTTCACCTGCTTGCAGGCGGTGGTGGCCACCGACACCGTGGACCCCGCGGTGCTGACCGAGATGCCCGCGGCGGTGGCGGGCGAAGCCAGGGCCAGCGGCAGCGCGGCGGCGGCCGCGGCCAGGCCGGCGCGGGCCGATATCTGAGATCTACGCATGGGACTGCCCTCCAGCGGCACGGCCGGCGGCACACCATTGCGCCGCCGGGATCGGGGAACGTTCGTGCCGCCTCGAAGCGATCTCAGACGCCCCGGGGGCGGACCGCATCCGGACGGCCCCCGGCCAGGTGAACCTTTCCGTCGTCCGGCGCACGGTTTCGCCGCGGGATGGACATGGGCGGGGCGGGCGCCGGGGCGCGGACGGCGGGGGAGTGTGCGGCGGACCCGCGCGGCTTCGTATGCTGAACCCCCACGGGGCGTGAACTCCGCCGTCCGCGACGGCAGTTCGCGCCCACGGCGCGGACCGCTGTCGTCGCTGAGCCCGCGCCGGCGCGGACGGCCGGGGGCCGTGGCCGGGTACGGCCCGGCCCCCGGCCGGTCACCCGAACGGCTCCGGCCGGTGTCGGGGAGCGCTCCGCCGGGCGGTGCGTGATCGGCGCCGTCCGGCGTGAGAGGGTCCGTAGCCGTGCGTTACACCACCTCGTTGTCGCTGGTGGCGGCCAGTGCCGCCCTCCTCGCCCCGGCCGGACCGGCTCCGGCCGGGCCCGTCGCGGCCGTCCGCCCGCAGGCGCCCGCACCGCTCCCGCCGCCCGGGGCGGCGGAGCACGGTGCCGGCCGGGGGCACGCCCCGGTGCCGCGGGGTGACGGGGTCCCGTCGCGCTCCCCGGTCTTCCACGACCGCGATCGCGGCCGGGAGCGGCCGGTCCTCGGGCGGCGCGGGGAGCGCGAAGCCGGAGAGGGGCGCGAGGGGCGGGTAGCCGCGGCCGATCTGCTGGCCGAGACCCGGCACTGCACCCCCGTCTCCCACGGGCGTTTCCGCAGCGACGCGGGGGCACGCGCCGACATCCCCGTGTGCGGCCGGCACGGTGCGGTGTTCTGGAAGGCCGACATGGACATCGACTGCGACGGCCGCGCCGGGCGGCGCTGCAACCGGCGGACCGATCCGCAGTTCACCCGGTCCACCGCGTTCCAGGGGCCGGACGGGCGCCGGCTCGACGCCGAGAAGGTGCCGTACATCGTGGTTCCCGAGCCGAGCCGGCTCTGGGACCACCGGGCGGACGGGGTCCGCGGCGGTTCCGTCGCCGCGGTGATCCACGGGGACCGGGTGCAGTACGCGGTGGTCGGCGACACGGGACCGCGCGACATCATCGGCGAGGCGTCCTACGCCACGGCCAAGAGCCTCGGCATCCGCCCCGACCCCCGCGGCGGCGGCACGGACGACGACGTGACGTACGTCGTCTTCCCCGACTCCGGGGTGCCCTCCGCCGGCGACCGCGAGACGACGGCGGAACGCGGAGAGGAACTCGCCCGCGAGTTCCTCCGGAGGTCGAGCGGCACCCACGCACCGGGGGCCACCCCCCACACCCCCTAGCAAAGCGAGGGGCTCCGCCCCACCACCGGGAACCTCCGGGGCTCCGCCCCGACCCCGGCGGGGGCCGCGCCCCCTGCACCCCCCCCACAGACGTGAGGGGCTCCGCCCCCGAGCCCGCTCCCGGGCTCCGCCCGAACCCCCGAGGGGGCTCCGCCCGAACCCCCGAGAAAGTCCGGGGCTGCGCCCCGCCCCGTGGCCCTCCGGGGCCGTACGCCCCCGGCCCACCCCGGCCAACTCAGGGGCGCGGGACCGTATCGATGTGCGGCTTCGCCGCGTGGGCGCGACCAGCCACCCCGCCACCCGCACCCGCCGACGCACCGCACCGCACCGCACCGCCGAGCTCTCCCGCAGGGGTGCGCCCGGCCAATCAGGGGTGCGGGCCCCGGCAGGAACGCCCCCTCACTCCTTCCGGTAGGAATACGCCTCCGCCGCCGCGGACTCCACCGCGGCCACGTCCGCCCCGGCCGACGCCGTCACCACCGCCGCGACCGCGCCCTCCACGAAGGGGGCGTCGACCAGGCGGGTGTCCGGGGGGAGTTCGTCGCCCTCCGCGAGCAGCGCCTTGACCGTGAGGACCGCGCTGCCGAGGTCCATCAGGATCGCGACGCCCGCGCCGCGGTCCACCGACGCCGCCGCCGCGGAGATCAGCTCCGCGCTGGTGCCGAGGCCGCCGTCCGCCGTGCCGCCCGCAGGGGCTACGGGCGCCGTCGGACCGCCGCCCGCGAGACCCTTGGCCAGCTCCGCCACCGACGCCGCCACCGCCGCGCTGTGCGACACCAGCACCACCCCGACCAGCCGCCGCTCCGTACCTCCACCGCTCTCACTCACCGCGCGCCTCCTGAAGTGCCGCGATCAGCAGCGCGGCCGAGGTCGCGCCCGGGTCCTGGTGCCCGACGCTCCGCTCGCCGAGATAGCTGGCCCTCCCCTTGCGGGCCCGCAACGGTGTCGTGGCGACGGCACCCTCCTCCGCCGCCGCCCCGGCCGCGGCGAACGACTCGCCGAGCGCCCCGACCGCCGGCACCAACGCGTCGATCATGGTCTTGTCACCCGGCGCCGCCCCGCCCAGCTGCCGCACCGCGTCCACGCCGGTGCCCAGCGCCTCGGCGAGCTGCGCCTCGGAGACCTCGGCGGCGTCGCCGAGCGCCTTGCCGGTGCGCCGCAGCAGCGTCCCGTACAGCGGCCCGGACGCGCCGCCGACCGTGGAGATCAGCTGCCGTCCGGCCAGCGTGAGCACGGCCCCGGGCGTGTCCGGCGCCTCCTTGTCGAGTACGGTCACCACGGCGCGGAACCCGCGTTGCAGATTGCTGCCGTGGTCGGCGTCGCCGATCGGCGAGTCGAGGGCGGTGAGCCGCTCGGCCTCACGGTCGACGGACGCGGCGGTCGCCGCCATCCAGCGGCGGAAGAAGTCGGCGTCGAGCATGGATCTCCTTGCGTGGTACGGATGTTGCGGGCGGCAAGACGTGGGGGCTACCTGCCCCAGCGCAGCCCCGGCGTGCTCACCGGCGCGTCCCACAGCCGCAGCAGCTCCTCGTCGATCTGGCACAGGGTGACGGACGCGCCCGCCATGTCCAGGGAGGTGACGTAGTTGCCCACCAGCGTGCGGGCCACGGCCACGCCCCGCTCGGTGAGCACCCGCTGCACCTCCGCGTGGAAGCCGTACAGCTCGAGGAGCGGCGTCGCCCCCATGCCGTTGACGAGCACCAGGACCGGGTTGCGCGGCTCCATGTCCTCCAGGATCGCGTGCACCGCGAAGTCCGCGATCTCCCGCGAGGTCATCATCCCGCGCCGCTCGCGCCCCGGCTCGCCGTGGATGCCGATGCCCAGCTCCAGCTCCCCGGCGGGCAGGTCGAAGGTGGGGGTGCCCTTGGCGGGGGTGGTGCAGGCGGACAGGGCGACGCCGAAGCTGCGCGCGTTGTCGTTGACCTGCCGGGCGAGCGCCTCGACCCGCTCCAGCGGCTGGCCCTCGTCCGCCGCCGCGCCCGCGATCTTCTCCACGAACAGGGTCGCGCCGGTGCCCCGGCGGCCCGCGGTGTAGAGACTGTCGGTCACGGCGACGTCGTCGTTGACGAGGACCTTGGCCACCTGGATGCCCTCGTCCTCGGCGAGCTCGGCCGCCATGTCGAAGTTGAGGACGTCGCCCGTGTAGTTCTTGACGATGAAGAGGACGCCCGCGCCGCTGTCCACGGCGGCCGCGGCCCGCACCATCTGGTCCGGGACGGGGGAGGTGAAGATCTCGCCGGGGCAGGCCGCCGAGAGCATGCCCGGGCCGACGAAGCCGCCGTGCAGCGGCTCGTGCCCCGAGCCGCCGCCGGAGACGAGGGCGACCTTTCCGGCAACCGGCGCGTCCCGCCGTACGATCACCCGGTTCTCCACGTCGACGGTGAGCTCGGGGTGGGCGGCGGCCATCCCCCGCAGCGCGTCCGCGACCACCGTTTCCGCGACGTTGATCAACATCTTCATGGGTACCTCCGGTGAGCCGGGCAGGCCTCGCTCCGGCCTGCGTGCTGGGCCGCTCCTATCGGCAGTATCTGCCCCGGAACGGCGAAGGTCACCTGTGACGACGGTGGGGGAGGTGCCCGGCGGGCCGGATGGGCCGGCACCCGTCCCTGCCCGGCGGGCCGGGAACGCCGACACCCCCCTGGAGGTCCCAGGGGGGTGTGGAGCGGTGGAGAACCGTCCCGGTGGCGCGGGGGATGTGACCACCGGGACGGTGTCGGGGGGAGAGGCGCCGGGCCTCTCAGGCGGGCGCGCCCACCGCGACGTCCGTGGCGTCGTCCGGGCGCACCTGGCCGTCCTCGTCGAGGTCCGGCGGGACCGTCGAGAGGGCGCTGGCGTGCAGGTCCTTCGTGCGCAGCATGGTGAAGCCGATGACCGCGGCGACGAAGCCGAGGATCGCGCTGAAGGTCATGGCGCCGTGGAAGGCGTTCATGAACGCGTCCTGGCCGGCCACGAGGACCTTGTCGCGGAGCGGGCCCGCGGCCTGCGCGACGGCGTCGAGGCCACCGGCGCTGATGCCGTGCGCGGCCTCGTTGGCGGCGTCGTCACCCATCTGCTGCCCCACCGCGGAGCCGGTGAAGTCGTCGGCCACGCTGTGCTGGAAGTAGGCGCCCACGGCGGCGATGCCGACCGCGATGCCGACCTGCTGGAAGGTCTCGTTGATGCCGGAGGCGACACCCGACTTCGCGGGCTCGGTGACCCCGATGGCCAGGGCGGCGCGGGCCGGGTTGAAGGCACCCATGCCGAAGCCGGAGATGACCAGCGCCGGGATGAGGACCGTCCACTTGGAGTCGGCCTCGGTCATGTTGAGGAAGAGGATGCCGACGGCCATCACCAGGGTGGAGCCGCCCAGCAGGATGCGGAAGGGCACCTTGCCGATGAGGCCGCCGCCGAGCGCACCGGCCACGAACATCGCGCCGGTCAGCGGCAGGAAGCGCAGACCCGTGCCCCACGCGTCCACGTGCAGCATGTTCTCGATGTAGCTGGTCTCGAAGAACACCGACGGCAGGGCGCCGGCGTTGCCGATCATGGCGACGAGGGAGATGCCGATGAAGGTGGGGCTGCGGAAGAACGCCAGGTCGATCATGGCGCGCTCGCCCAGCCGCTTCTCGATGAACACGAACAGCGCGAGGAACACGGCGCTGGCGGCGTAGAGGCCGAGGGTGGTGGCGCTCTTCCAGCCCTCCACCGGGCCGCGGATGGTGGCGTACACCAGGGCGGCCAGGGCGACGCTGAAGGTGGCGAGCCCGGCCCAGTCGGTGGGGTGGGCCTTGGGGTTGCGCGACTCGCGCACTCGCAGGGCGCCGATGACCAGGGCGATCACGCCGACCGGCACGTTGATGTAGAAGATCCAGCGCCAGGACAGGGAGTTGATCAGCGAGCCGCCGATGAGCGGACCGGTGGCCACGGCCAGACCCACGGCCGCACCGAACGCGGTGAAAGCGGTCGCGCGCTCCTTGCCGTGGAACTCGTGGCTGAGCATGGCCGGGCCGACGGCGAACATCACGGCGGCGCCGACACCCTGGATCGCGCGGAACCAGCTCAGCGCGTTGGCGCCGTCCGCCAGACCGCAGGCCAGGGAGGCGACGGTGAAGACGGCGAAGCCGACCTGGAAGAGCTTCTTGCGGCCGATCCGGTCGGCCAGCGAGCCCGCCGCCACCAGGAAGATCGCCAGCGTCAGGGCGTAGGCGTCGAACACCCACTGCAGGTCGGCGAAGCTGCTGCCCAGGGACTCGTGGATCTGCGGCAGCGCGATCGAGACCACGCTCAGGTCGAGCATCAGCATGAACGAGCCCAACGCGACGATCCCGAGCGTCCACCACCTCGTGGGGGACGGAGCGCGTTCTGCGGACATGCGGGGAACCTTCCAATCAGCTGGCGTTGTAGATGATGGAAATCTAGATGATTGGAAAGCGATGCGTCAACGCGGGTCCGCCGAACGGGCCGTGAACGGTCATCGGCCGGGCGGCGAGGGGGAGTTGGGGGAGCGGAGCGACCGGCCCCGGACGTGGGAGAACCGGTCGCGGGTGGGCTGAACCAGGCCCCCGGACATGCGAGAAGGGGTGCCCGGCCGAGCCGGACACCCCTTCGCAGGGTTTCGTGGGGGCCCGCGGGGCCCCGCGGACGTCTCGCGTCAGTCGGAACAGACCGACGCCGGCCAGCGGCCCGCGAGGAGCCTGCCGAGCATGCCGCGCAGCGCCTCGCGCTCGCCGTCCCCGAGCGCGCCGAAGAACTCCGCCTCCACCTCGGAGGCCACCCGGTCGGCGGTCGCGAGCGCCTCGCGGCCGGAGTCGGTGAGGATCAGGTTGTAGCGCCTGCGGTCGGCGGGATTGCGCCGCCGCTCGACGTGCTTGTTGCGCTCCATCTCGTCGATCACGGTCACGACGGTGGTCGGGTCCAGGTTGAGCAGCCGGCTCAGGTCCTGCTGGGAGAGCTCGGGTCCGCCGGCCAGGGCGGCCAGCACGAAGAAGTAGCGGATGCGCATGCCGACGTCGGCCAGCGCCTTCTCGGCGTCCTCGACCAGCACCAGACCCGCCTTGTGCAGCAGGTAGCCGGGGCGCTCCGCGATGAGGAAGTCCTCCCGCAGGGACTGCCGCGCCTCGGGCCGTTCGGCGTTGCCGGTGCGCGCCATGAACCCGCTCCTCTCGATCATACGAAACTTCTACCATCAAGATAGCAATGTTTCCCGGGAGAGATCCAGTCCCGCCGGCCGCGGGGTCCCGGGCGCCCGGTCCGCCGCCCGCGTCGGGGCCCGCGGACGCCGGGGACCTGCGCGGTTTCCCGGCCCGGCGACGCTCGCGCGCGCCCGATACCCCGCCCGCGGCCGCCGCACCGGCGGGGGCCGGCGGCCCGGCTTGTTCACACCGCTGTTGCAAAGCCGGCGGCCGTCCACCCATGAAATGGCAAAATCTGCCGGGCTCCCGGGCGGTCCGGCGCGCGGTGGAATCTCTGGTTCACCCGCGCCCTGCCAGGTCGGTCGGCTATCCGGGGCGCGCGGTATTGCCCCGCCGAACTGTCTCGGTAAACCGGAACGTGACCTGGGTCACATGATTTCGGAATAGCGGCCCTGCTACGCTCTCGCCCCGTTGGCCGGAACGTCACGCACAGTGGCTTACGGAAGTGCATTGTGTAGGCTCGATTTCGAGTCACGGGCCGTCGACCAAAGAGTCCGTACCTGAGGCAGCGGGGGTAGCTTCGAGAGAAGTGACGGGGAATAGCACAGAGGAGTCTTTGTGACCCGTCGTGGGGTCACGGGGGAAGAATCAACACCACACCATCAATTGCAGGCTGTCGTCAGGCATCGTGCTGACGCCGGGGTTCCGCGCGCCCGTTTGCGCTGGTCAGCCCTGGTGTAGATGCCCTCGTTCGGCCTCCCACACTTCTCGTCGTCATGCGTTGCGCCCGGTGTGCACCGCTTTTCGGCGTGCGCTGTTTCGATGTTCCCGGCCGCCCGTCGCCGTCAACAGGTCGGCCGGCCGATCCGCCCTGCCCTTTCGTCAGATGAATCCCACACCTCTTGCGCGAAACGGAATCAGACGCGTTATGACCCAGTTAGAAGCCGAGTCACCCACCGTCACGTCCCTCGCATTGGCGGAGTCGCTCGAGAAATGGTTCGGGGACCCCGGCACGGAGTCCAACTCCCTCAATTTTTCCTCAGCTCTGGAACTCGACGAGCGCAATGAACTGCCGGCCGCGGGAATCGATCGGCTACGTAGGTTCGGATTCAACCGCTTTTTCGTCCCGGAGCAACTCGGCGGTAACTTGCGGGCCGCCGAGGACATCCTCATGCTGACCCGTGCCATCGCCCGCCGGGACATGAACGTCGCCGTCAGCGAGAGCACCCAGGTGTGGATGATGCTCGCCTGGATCGGCGGCACCCCCGAGCAGCAGGCCAAGCACGCGGCCACCGTGCTCCAGGGCGGAGTCATCCCGTGCCTCGCCTACTCCGAGCCGGAACACGGCGCCGACCTCGCGGCCAACACCTTCCGCGCCACCCCCGACGGCGGCCAGTACGTCCTGTCCGGTGAGAAGTGGCCCATCAACCGCGGCCGCACCTCGACCCACGTCGTGCTGCTCGGCACCACCGGCGACGAGACCACCCCGGCCAAGCGACAGCAGTCCATGTTCCTCGTCGACCGCTCCACCGTGCTCTCCGGCGAGGTGACCGGCGTCCCGCGCGTCCCCACCTACGGCCTGCGCGGCTGCGACATCAGCGGCGTCGCCTTCGACGAGGCCCGGGTGGACAGCTTCGCCCGGCTCGGCGCCGAGGGCGAGGGCCTCGAACTCGCCCTGCGCGGACTGCTCATCACCCGCACCTTCTGCACCGGTCTCTCCCTGGGCACCGGCGACACCATGCTGCGCACGGTGGGCGACTTCCTCTCCGAGCGCGTCCTGTACGACGGACCGGCCAGCGAGATCCCCTACGTCAACGAGTCCCTCGCGAGCGCCTACCTCAGCCTGCTGGTGGCCGAGTGCGAGAGCCTCGTCGCGATGCGCGGACTGCACCTGTACACCGAGCAGTTCAGCATCTGGGGCAACCTCGCCAAGGTGCAGGTCGCCCGCCTGGTCGACTTCAGCGCCAAGGCACTCGCCCGCACCCTGGGTGCCCGCTACTTCATGCGCGCCCACGAGCACGTCGGCACGTTCCAGAAGATGTACCGCGACAGCGCCGTCGTCTCCGTCTTCGACGGCAGCGAGCCCGTCTGCATGGACAGCATCGCCCTCCAACTGCCCGCCCTGGCCAAGGCACACGGCCACGACCGGGACGAGGACTGGCGCCCGCTGTACGACCTGCGCGCCGAACTGCCCGTCTTCGAGCCGCACCGGGTCAGCGTCTTCGGCCGCGGCCGGGACGCCACCTTCGCCAGCCTGCCCGCCCTGATCGACCGCCTCGCCGCGCTCACGCCCACCGCCGGCTGCGACGCCGAACGGCTGGCCACCCTGCGCGCCCGCGCCGAAGGCCTGTGGGACGAACTGGACGCGCTGCTCGCCCGGGTCCAGGAGGCCCGCCGCACCCCGGCGGACGCCACGGCGACGACGTCCGCCAAGACCACCTCGCCCGCCCTGATCCGGGTGGCCGAGGAGCTGAGCGCCCTGCACGCCAAGGTCGCCGCGCTCGGCATCTGGCTGTTCAACCGCGACCACCTCGGCGCGTTCTTCGCCGACGGCGTCTGGCTGGAGGCCGCCCTGGCCCGCGAGCAGGTCCACCAGTACGGCACCGGCGACCTCGACCCGGCCGCCGCCCGGACCCTCGCCGCCGAGATGCACCGCCAGCGCACGGCAGGCGAATACTTCTCCCTGCTCACCGTGCGCATGGCCGCACCCGGCGCCCCCGAGGAGGGCGGCACCGACACGCCGGCCTCCCCGCCCACCGCCGCCTGACCGTCACTCACCCCCACCCGGACCACCGGAAAGGTTCCGAACCGAGATGAGCACCACGGACATGACGCTGGACGACGTCCGCAACGTACTGATCAAGGCGGTGTCCGCCGAAGCCGGCGTCGCCCCCGCCGAGCTCGCCACCGACCAGCCCTTCACCTCCTACGGCCTGGACTCCATGGCGGCCCTCACCGTCGGCATGGAGATAGAAGACTCCTGCGGCCTCACCGACCCGCCGGTGGACCTGCTCTGGGACCACCCCACGGTCGACTCCCTCGCCGAGGCGCTCTGGGCGCTGATGAACGACGGCACGCCGGCCGACGGCGCCGTACCGGCCCGGGCCGCCGCGGACGGCCAGTGATGAGCGCGCCGATACCCGCCAACCACCAGCAGGCCGGGCTCTGGTTCATCCACGAGACCGACCCCGGGTGCGCGGCCTACCACATCACCTTCGCGGCCGAGGTCACCGCCGACCCCGAACTCGGCCCCCGCGTCCTGGACGTCGTCGAGGACCTGACCCGCGAGCACGACGCCCTCCGGATCGCCTTCCGCGGCGGCCCCGAGGGACCCGAGCAGTGGGTGTCCGACACCGTCCGCCCCGACATCCGGCACGCCGACGTGCGCGGCACCGACCCGGACGTACTGCGCCGCCGCATCCGCACCGACAGCCGCGAGCCGTTCGACCTGGCCCGCCCGCCGCTGTGGCGCGTCCACCTCTACCGGACCGCCGAGCGCACCTGGGTGTTCACCGTCGTGATGCACCACATCGCGATCGACTTCTGGTCGCTGGCGCTCCTGCTGTCCGAGGTGCGCAGCCGGCTGGAGGGCACCGAGAACCGGTTCACCCTGGACGGCGGCGCCTTCGCGGCCTACGCCGAGCAGCAGCGCACCTTCCTCACCGGCGAGCGGGCCGCCACCCTGCTCGCCGGCGAGGCCGAACGGCTCGCCGACGCGCCCCCCGCCCTCGACCTGTACGGCGACCGGCCCCGGCCGCCCGCCCCGTCCTACGACGGCTCCTCGGTGCCGTTCGGCCTGAGCGCCGACACCACCGAGGCGGTACGGCGACTGGCGCGCGAGTCCGCCACCACGCCGTACACCGTGCTGCTCGCCGCCTACCTGGTGCTGCTCAGCCGGCTCAGCGGCCAGGCGGACGTCATGGTCGGCACGCCCACCTCCGGCCGGGTGCAGCGGCAGTTCCGCGACGCGCTCGGCAACTTCGTCAACACCGTCGTCGTCCGCGGCGAGGTGGACGAGGAGTCGACCTACCGTCAGCTCCTCGCCTCCGCCCGCGAGCGGGTGCTGCGGGCCACCCGGGCGCAGGAACTGCCCTTCCCCTGGCTGGTCCGGGAGCTGGCGCCGCCGCGCGACCCCAGCCGCACGCCCCTGTACCAGGCCGGTTTCGCCTGGGACCGGCTGCCGTTCCTGAACGACATGGACGACTTCTTCCTGCTGGAGCCCGGCGAGGGCACCGAGCTGGAGCTGGCCGGCGCCACCCTGCGGCCGTACCCGCTGCCGCAGCAGGAGGGCCAGACCGACCTCTGGATCGAGATGGGCGCGGAGCGCGCCGGCGCCTACGCGGGCGTCCTGCGCTTCAACACCGACGTCTTCACCGCCGAGACGGCCCGCGAACTGGCCGCCTCCTTCGTCACCACCGTGGAGACGCTGGTCACCCGCCCCGACGAGCCGCTGGGCAGCCTGCCCCGGGGCGACGAGGGACAGCGGGCCCGGATCGCCGCCTGGGGCACCGGCCCCGACCGCGCCGTCCCCGAGGCCGGGCTGCCGCACCTCTTCCGGGAACAGGCCACCCGCACCCCCGACGCGATCGCACTGGTCGCCGGGGCCGCCGGGGAGGAGCAGTGGAGTTACGGCCGGCTGCTGCACGAGGCCGAGACGATCGCGGCGGCGCTGCGGGCCGCCGGGGTCGTCACCGGTGACCGGGTCGCGGTGATGGTCGACCGCGGGGCGCCGCTCGTGGCCGCCCTGCTGGGCGTCCTGGAGGCCGGGGCCGCCTATGTGCCACTGGACCCGAACCTCCCCGCCGAGCGGCTGGCCTACATGGCCGAGGACTCCCGCGCCCGGCTGCTGCTCAGCCGGAGCGCACTGGCCGCGAGCCACCTGCCCGGGCTGCCCGTGCTCGACCTCGACGAACTGCCGGCCGCCGCCCCCGGCGGCGAGCGCGCCGCGGTCGGGGCGGGCGACCTCGCCTACGTCCTCTACACCTCCGGCTCCACCGGCCGGCCCAAGGGCGTGGCGATCCCGCACCACGCCCTGACCAACCTGCTCCTCTCGATGGGCGAGGACACCGGCTTCACCGCCGCCGACAGCCTTCTCGCCGTCACCACGGTCTCCTTCGACATCGCCGGCCTGGAGCTGTACCTGCCGCTCCTCACCGGCGGCCGGGTGATCGTCTGCGACAGCACCACCGCGGCCGACGGCGCCGCGCTCGCCGTCCGGATCGAGGAGTCCGGCGCCACCTGGATGCAGGCCACGCCCACCTCCTGGCGCATGCTCCGGGACGCCGGCTGGCAGGGCTCCGAGCGGCTCAACGTGCTCTGCGGCGGCGAGGAACTCCCCCTGGAACTGGCGGAGTTCCTGGGCTCGCGGGTGGCGAGCCTGCGCAACGTCTACGGGCCCACCGAGACGACCATCTGGTCCACCTCCGGCCGCGTCGACCCCGCCCGGGGCATCGACATCGGCACACCGCTGGCCAACACCCGGCTCTACACCCTCGACCCGCAGGGCCGGCAGGTGGAACCGGGCTTCCCCGGCGAGCTGTGGATCGGCGGCGACGGCCTCGCGCTCGGCTACTGGGACCGCGAGGAGCTGACGGCGGAGCGGTTCGTCACCGGACTCCCCGCCGCCCCCGGGGACCGGCTCTACCGCACCGGCGACCGGGCCCGCTTCACCAGCGAGGGCCGGCTGCTGCACCACGGCAGGCTGGACAACCAGGTCAAGCTGCGCGGCTACCGCATCGAGCTCTCCGAGGTCGAGACCGTCCTCGAAGCGGTCGACGGGGTCGCCACGGCCGTGGTCGTCGTCCGCGAGGACCGCCTCGTGGCCTACCTGGTCGCCGAGCCCGGCGCCGAACTCAAGCAGGCGGACGTCAAGTCGGCGGCGGCCGTCTCCCTCCCGCCGTACATGGTGCCCGGCGTCGTCATGGTCCTCGACGAACTGCCGCTGACCGCCAACAAGAAGATCGACCGCAACCGGCTGCCCGAGCCCGTCGTCACCTCCGACGCCGGATTCGCCAAGCCGCGCGACGCCACGGAGATCACCCTGGCGCGAATGTGGTCGGAGATCCTCGGCCTGTCCCAGGTCGGCATCCACGACAACTTCTTCGACGTGGGCGGCCACTCCCTGCTCGCCGTCCGGCTCAGCGCGGCCATCCGCGAGGAGTGGGACGTCGAGGTGCCGATCTCCGTCATGCTCCGCCAGGGCACCGTCGCGGAACTTGCCGCCATCGTCCGCCGCGGCGGCCAGGACAGCGAGCGCGTCCCGGTGGTCACCCTGCGGGAGGGCGACCCCGCCCACCCGGACCAGCGGCCGGTGTTCCTGTTCCACCCCTTCGGCGGCACCGTCTTCTGCTACGTCGAACTCACCCGCCATCTGCCCGAGGGCCGGCCCGTCCTCGCCATCGAGGCGCCCGGCATCGAGAGCGAGGGCGAGGCCGAGGTCAGCGTCGAGGCCATGGCCACCCGCTACCTGGAGTACATCAAGGACGTGCAGCCGGCCGGCCCCTACTCGGTGGGCGGCTGGTGTTTCGGCGGCGTCATCGCCTACGAGGTCGCCGTCCAGCTGCGCGCGGCGGGGGAGGAGACCGACCTCCTCTTCGGCATCGACAGCCGTGCGCCCATCGAGGAGAACATCCCGGAGTCCTCCGACGACGCGACGATCCTGTCGTGGTTCGCCCGGGACCTCGCGGTGCCCTACGGCAAGACGCTCGACATCCCGGCCGAGCTCCTGCGCGAACTCGGCGGCGACGCCGCGTTCGACCACATCCTCAAGGAGGCCGCCGACCTCGGCGTCCTCGCCCAGGACGCCGACCGGGCGCAGATCCTGCGCTACTTCGAGGCCTACCTGGCCAACGGCATCGCCCTGCAGACCTATCTGCCGGAGCCCGCCGACGTCGACCTGGTGCTGCTGCGCGCCGTCGACGAGACCACCGACTACGGGCCCGCGCTCGGCTGGCAGTCACTGATCGAGGGGTCCCTGGACGTCATCGACGTCCCCGGCGACCACAACTCGGTGATGTACCCGCCGCACGCCGAGCAGGCCGCCCTGGCCGTCGGCCCCCACCTGCACACGCACCCGGCCGCCGGCCACGGAGAGGGAGACACCCACGATGACCAAGGATGAGACGGTCCGGGCCGAGTACACCTTCAGCGTGCCCGTCCCCCCGCAGGAGGCGTTCGCGCGCATCTCGGACCCCGAGCAGGACCCGGTGTGGCAGGCGGCCGTCGTCGAGGTCACCCTCCGGGGCGGCGAGCCGCGGCCCGGCTGCCGGTACGACATCGTTTTCCAGCTCATCGGCAAGCGCATGGAGTTCACCGTCGAGATCGACGAGTTCGAGCCGGGCCGCCTGTCGACGTTCCACACGCTGAGCGGACCGGTGAGCTACCAGGGCACCTACGCGTACACCGCCAACGCGGACGGCGGCACCGACGTGCACTGGACGTTCGATGTCCAGCCCGGGGACTACTTCGGCATCATGCCGAAGACCCTGCTGCGCAAGGTGCTCGTCAACTCGGTCAAGAAGGACTCCGGCAAGCTCGCCGCCCGGCTCGGACAGGAGGCACGCACCCGATGAGCACTTCCCAGGAGCAGGCCAAGGTCGTCGTCACCGGCCTCGGCGCGACCACTCCGCTCGGCGGTGACGTGGCCGCCACATGGGACGCGCTGCTGCGCGGCGACAGCGGCGTCCGCGTGCTCGACGACGAGCCGTGGACCGAGGAGATGCCGCCCGTCCTCGGCGGCCGCGTCAAGGTCGAGCCCGGCGCCGCGCTCGACCACCAGCAGCGCCGCCGCTTCAGCCGCTCCGCACAGCTCGCGGTCACCGCCGCGGCCGAGGCATGGAGCGACGCCGGGCTCGACGACGCCACCCTCTCCCCGCACCGGGTGGCCGTCGCCGTCTCGGCCGCGCTGGGCGACATGAACGCCATCATCAACGGCTGGGAGGCGCTCAAGGACCGCGGCTGGCGGCGGGTGCCGCCGATGACCGTGCCGATGTCCATGGGCAACGGCTCCGCCGCGGCCGTGGCCCTGCTGGTCAACGCCCGCGTCGGGGTGCACGCCAGCGTCAACGCCTGCTCGTCGGGCACCCAGGCGCTGGCCACGGCCGCCGAGCTGATCCGCCGCGGCGACGCCGACGTCGTCGTGGCGGGCGGCACGGAGGCCCCGCTGCACCCGCTGGTCCTCGCCTCGTTCTCGGCCATGCGGGCACTGTCCGCGCGGGTGGACGACCCCGGCTCCGCGCCCCGCCCCTTCGACGCGGACCGCGACGGCATGGTCCTCGGCGAGGGTTCGGGCGTCCTCGTCCTGGAGTCCGAGCGGCACGCCCGCGAGCGCGGCGCCCGGATCTACGCCGAGCTGGCCGGGGTCGGCATCACCTCCGACGCCTACCACATGGTGCAGCCGGACCCGGAGGGCGCCGGCAGCGCCCTCGCCGTACGGGCCGCGCTGAAGGAGGGCGGCGTCTCCCCCGAGGAGGTGGCCTTCTTCAACGCCAACGGCACGGCCACGATCCCCGGCGACGCGGCCGAGGCCAAGGCGGTCCGGGCGGTCTTCGGCGAGAGCGGCCGGCTCCCGGCGCTCACCGCCCTGAAGTCCATGACCGGGCACAGCCTGGGAGCGGCCGGCGCCATCGAGTCCATCGCCACCATCCTCAGCCTGCACCACGGGCTGGTGCCGCCGACCCGCAACTTCCGCCGCCTCGACGACGGTGTCGAGCTCGACGTGGTGCACGGCTCGCCGCTCAAACTGGGCGACGAGCAGAACGCCGCCGTCAAGAACTCGGCCGGCTTCGGCGGCCACAACGTCGCCCTGCTCTTCAAGGGCGGCGCACGGTCCGACCGGTCCGCGGAGCACACGAAGGAGAACGGCGGATGAGCCGGGACCCCGGCGTCGTGATCACCGGTCTCGGCGCGCTCACCCCCCTGGGCGCGACCGCGGCCGACTCCTGGCAGGCGCTGCTCGACCAGCGCTCCGGCGTGCGCGCCCTGCCCGGGGACTGGCCCGAGGACCTGCCCGTACGGATCGCCGGGACGGTCACCGCCGACCCGGTCGACGTCCTGGGCCGGGTGCAGGCGCGCAAGCTGGACCGCGGGGAGCAGCTCGCCGTGGCCGCCGCCCGGCAGGCCATGGAGGATGCCGGGCGGCCCGAGGTCGAGCCCGAACGGCTCGCCGTGGTCGTCGGCACCGGCATCGGCGGCGTCCTCAGCACGCTCGGCCAGAACGAGCTGTACGAGAACTCCGGCATGCGCAGGCTGTCCCCGCACGCCGTGCCCATGCTGATGCCGAACGGTCCCGCCGCCTGGGTCAGCCTCGACCTGGGCGCGCGGGCCGGGGCGCGGGCGCCGGTCAGCGCCTGCGCCTCCGGCGCGGAGGCCCTCGCCCTGGGCCTGGACCTGATCCGGCTCGGCCGCGCCGACGTGGTGGTCGCGGGCGGCACCGAGGCCTCGGTGCACCCGTTCATCGTGGGAGCGTTCGCCCAGATGAAGGCGCTCTCCCGGGACGACGGCGACCCGGCCGCCGTGTCCCGGCCCTTCGACGCGGACCGCACCGGCTTCGTGATGGCGGAGGGCGCGAGCGTCATGGTCCTGGAGCGCGCGGACCTCGCGCGCGCCCGGGGCGCCCGCGTCTACGGCGCCCTGGCCGGGGCCGCCGTCAACTCCAGCGCCCACCACATCTCCGCCTCCGACGCGGAGGGCCAGGTGCAGGCCATCCGCGCGGCGCTGCGGGACGCGGAGCTGGCGCCCGGCGACGTCGAGCACGTGCACGCGCACGCCACCTCGACGGAGGGCGGTGACCTGGCGGAGGCCGACGCGATCGCCAAGGCGGTCGGCGACCACCCGACGGTCACGGCGACGAAGTCCATGACCGGGCACATGCTCGGCGCCTCCGGGGCCTTCGGCGCCATGTCCGCCCTGCTCGCCGTCCACCACGGGGTCGTCCCGGCGACCCGCAACCTGCGGACGGTGGACCCCAGGATCCACCTGGACGTCGTCGCGGGGGAGAACCGCGTGGACCGCCCGGCGGCGGCCCTGGCCAACTCCTTCGGCTTCGGCGGGCACAACGTCAGCCTCGTGGTGACACGGGCCTGAGCGGACGAGCGGCGGGCCCGTTCTCCTGGCGTCACGTCAGGAGAACGGGCCCGCCGCTCGTCCGGTGCGCGGGGCGGCGGCCGGTTCACCCGCTCGGACAGGTCCCCCCGGGTTGGGTGGGGACACCCGGGGTACCCGGGAGCCATGCATACGGAATGGACGGTAACCACCGCGGCCAGTGGCTTCTCCGTCATCGGGCCGATCGTCGCCGGCGTGGTCGTCGTCGCGCTCCTGATCGGAGCGGTCTGGAAGGGCTACCAAATCCGCCGGCGCGAGCCGGCCCCGCCGCGCCCCGAGGAACAGCCGCGGATGCCGGAGGGCGGCCCCGTCCGCGAGGAGCAGCAGGTGCGCGAGCCGCACGAGATGCCCCACGACGACGAACACCGCCTCACCCCCCACGAGATGCCCGCCCACGGCAACCCCTCGTCGCAGACGGACCCGGAGCAGAAGCGGCCCCGCTGGAACGAGGGCAGCAGCGGCTCCTTCGGCAGCGGCGGCCCCGGCGGCACCTGACGGACGACGCCGGGCTCCGTCGGCGTACGACGGGGCCCGCGCCTCCGCACGGCACTCCGAGAGGAGAGAACCATGACCGACTCCGCGCACAGCACCCTTCCGCTGCCCGACTACGACCACCTGCCCCTCGGTGGCCTGGAGAGCCGGATACGGTCGCTGAGCAGCGACGAGGTCGAGACCCTGCTGGCCTACGAGCGGGCGCACGCGCACCGCGTTCCCGTGGTCGAGCTGCTCGGCACCCGGCTCGACCGGCTGCGCGCGGGCGCCGAACCGACCTCCGGCGACCCCGGCGCCGTCCGCCCCGAGCAGGGCGGGCACCGCACGGGCTCCCCGGTCTCGCCGGCCACGTCGCCGCAGCCGATGAGCCCGCCGCCGCACGGCACGCCGGACCAGCGGGGCCGCCCGAAGGGCAACCGCACGTAGGGGGCCGGCACTGCATGAGGGGCCCGCGCCGTCCTGGCGCGGGCCCCTCACGTGCGCCCGCGCACCCGGCCCCCGCCCCGGCCGGTGGTTTGGGGCCCCGGGCCCCGGCTACCCGCACAGGGTGACTACGACGACAGCAAGGACGACGACTCAGGAGGAGCTCTTCCGGTTCCTGGAGGACCGCTTCGCGTGCGCCCAGACGTGCACCGAGTGTGCACGCGCCTGTGCCCTGCGCGCGAGCCTCGTGGACCCGGGCGGGCCGGAGGACCAGGAAGCGGTGCGCCGCAAGGGCATCATGTGCGCCGAGGTGTGCGACGCCACCTGCCGCGTCCTGTCCGAACAGGGCAGTCAGGACGAGACGGCGCTCCGCGTCCAGGTGGAATGGTGCCGCGCGGTATGCCTGGAGAGCGCCCACGTCTTCGACGACCACCCCGGCGCGGAGGACACGGCCAAGGCCTGCCGGGAGTGCGCCCAGGCCTGCACGGACTTCATGACGACGCTGGCGTGAATCCGGGCGACGGTGGCGCCAGGGGCGGGGGGTGCGGCCGAGTGCGCGGCTGCGGGCACGTCGTGGTTGCTCGCGCAGTTCCCCGCGCCCCGGAAAGAAGGGGCGGCGGGGGCGAGAAACCGCGTTAGCCTGACCCCGTGGACACCGACCCCGGTCTCTTCACCCCCCGCTCCGTGACCTGGCAGGCCCACGGCGACCCCATGATGTGGGTCGCCGGCATCCGCGCCCTCTACCTCCAGGCCCTCCACCCCCGCGCCGTCCACGCGGTCGTCGAGAACAGCGACTTCCGCAACGACGCGTGGGGCCGCCTCCGCCGCACCGCCGACTTCGTCGGCACCACCACGTACGGCACCACCACCGCCGCCGAACACGCCGGCGCCCGCGTCCGCAAGATCCACGCCATGCTCCGCGCCACCGACCCCGACACCGGGCACCCGTACCGCATCGACGACCCCGACCTGCTCCTCTGGGTGCACTGCGCCGAGATCGACTCCTACCTCCACGTACTGCGCCGCTCCGGCCTCCCCCTCACCGACGCCCACGCCGACCAGTACGTCGCCGAAGCCCGCGTCAGCGCCCGCCTCGTCGGCCTCGACCCCGCCGCCGTACCCGGCAGCCGTGCCGAACTCGCCGCCTACTTCACCTCGGTACGGCCCGTGCTCACCGCCGGACCCGACGCCCGCGAGGTCGACGACTTCCTGCGCCGCCCGCCGGTCCACCCCCTGCTCGTCCCCGCCCGCGCCCTGCTCTGGCGGCACGTGGCGCACCTGGCCTACGCCGCCCTGCCGCCGTACGCCCACGAGCTGTACGGCCGCCCCGCCCCGCCGCCCGTGACGGTCACCCGCCGGCTCCGCCGGACCGGCACCGTGCTGCGCACCATCCCCGCGCGGGTGCGCTGGCAGCTCCCCCCGAAGCACATCCTGCGCGCCACCGCCCGCCTCGGCCCGGGCACCCGCCCCGACCCCCGCCGCGCGGCCCTCTGAACACGGGGCCCCGGCACCCACGCCCCCTGGCCCACCCCCGCCCCGCGTGCTACCAAGGACCATGCCCGCACCCCGGGGACACCCCGCCGACCGCTACGACGCCGTCATCGTGGGCGGCGGCCACAACGGACTGGTCGCCGCCGCCTACCTCGCCCGGGCCGGCCGCTCCGTGCTCGTCCTGGAGCGCCTGGACCACACCGGCGGCGCCGCCGTCTCCACCCGCCCCTTCCCCGGCGTGGACGCCCGCCTGTCCCGCTACTCCTACCTCGTCAGCCTGCTGCCCCCGAAGATCGTCCGCGATCTCGGCCTGACCTTCCGCACCCTCCCGCGCACGATCTCCTCGTACACCCCCGTCGAACGCGCCGGCCGCCCCACCGGACTGCTGGTCGGCGGTGGCGAGGCCCGCACCCGCGAGGCGTTCGCCCGCCTCACCGGTTCGGAGCGCGAGTACGCGGCCTGGCGGCGTTTCTACGACCTGACCGGCCGCGTCGCCCGCCGGGTCTTCCCCACCCTCACCGAACCCCTCCCGACCCGCGCCGAGCTGCGCCGCCGCATCGACGACGAGGAGGCCTGGCGGGCCCTGTTCGAGGAGCCGGTCGGCGCCGCGATCGAGGAGCGGTTCGCCGACGACACGGTCCGCGGCGTCGTCCTCACCGACGCCCTCATCGGCACCTTCGCCGACGCCCACGACCCGTCCCTGAAACAGAACCGCTGCTTCCTCTACCACGTGATCGGCGGCGGCACCGGCGCCTGGGACGTGCCCGTCGGCGGCATGGGCGCGCTCACCGACGCCCTCGCGGCCGCCGCCCGGGACGCGGGCGCCGAGCTGCGCACCGGCCGCGAGGCCGTCCGCGTCGAGACCGACGGCCGCACCGCCGAGGTCACCCACCGCGGCCCCGACGGCGAGGCCACCGTCGCCGCGCGGCACGTCCTGGTGGGTGCCTCGCCCGAGGAACTGGCCCGGCTCACCGGCGACGTCCCGCCCACCCCCGCCGAGGGTGCCCAGCTCAAGGTGAACATGCTGCTCACCAGGCTGCCCCGGCTGCGCGACGCCTCCGTCGACCCGCGCGAGGCGTTCGCCGGCACCTTCCACATCGCCGAGGGCTACGAGCAGCTGGCGACGGCCCACGCCCAGGCCGCCGCCGGGTCACTGCCCACCGCGCCGCCCTCGGAGATCTACTGCCACTCGCTCACCGACCCGAGCATCCTCGGCCCGGACCTCGCCGGCCGCGGCCACCACACGCTCACCCTCTTCGGCCTGCACACCCCGGCCCGGCTCTTCGCCGCCGACAACGACGGCGTGCGCGAGGAGTTGCTGACGTCCACCCTCGCCCAGCTCGACGCCCACCTCGCCGAACCGCTCGCCGACTGCCTGGCCACCGACGCCGACGGCCGCCCCTGCGTCGAGGCCCGCACCCCCCTCGACCTGGAACGCGACCTCCGGCTGCCCGGCGGCAACATCTTCCACCGCGCACTGTCCTGGCCGTACGCCGAAGAGGGCGCCACGGGCCGCTGGGGAGTGGAGACCGCACACGCCAACGTCCTGCTGTGCGGGGCGGGCGCGGTGCGCGGCGGCGGGGTGAGCGGGGTCCCGGGCCACAACGCGGCCCGGGCCGTACTGGAGGACACCGCCTGACGGACGCTCCGGGCGGCGGTGGCGGACCCGACGCGGGCCCGCCACCGGCCGTCCCTCAGCCCCTGACCCGCACCACCTTCAGCGCGGGCGAGGAGCGGATGTCACGCTCGCAGAAGCGGAAGTCCACCCACTTCTCCTGGGAGAACAGCCGGGTCTGGTCGGCGTAGTGCGCCGAGTTCGGGTTCGACGACTGGGAGTAGGTCAGAAGTGTCCGGGCGACGGGGCAGCGGCTGCCGTCCCAGCCGACCGCCTGGATGTGGCTCGACCCGGTGACGACCTCCGTGTAGCCGCCGGCCGGCGCGTCCCACACCGACTCGACCTTGTTCCACACCCCGAGCGCCTCGGTCCCGCCCGGCACCGGGATGCGCGTGCCGCCCCGCACCACGAACTGGTGGGCGCCCAGCGGTTCGTCGAGCCCGATCCCGGCCCCGTCGAGCTCCTGGACCGCGTCGGCGAGGGCGGTGGCGAAGGCGGGCGTGGCGGTGTCGAGCGTGCGCGGGGTGTTGAGCGGGTCGGCCGCCGAGAACGGCACCTTCCACAACTGGCCCGGCGGCACAGTGGAGTTCAGCTTCCGCCAGAAGCGGTCGAAGAGCAGTGCCCCCTTGCTGTCGGTGTCGGCGGTGCGGTTCCAGCCCGCGAGGACCCGGCAGGCCGCACCGACCTCCACGGCCGCCCCGTCGGACGCCGTCGCCGTGCCGTCGGGCAGTGCGGCGCAGGCCCTCGCGGTGTCGGCGGCGGCCAGGTCGGCGATCGGCACCCGGTCGGCGAACTGCTGCCGTTGCAGGTCACGCACGGTCAGCCCGCCGCGTGCGGCCATGGCGGACACGTCCTGCACGGCACCCCGCGTGCGCGGGCTGATGGGCGTGGCGACCGTGCCGAAGATCCGCTCGTAGCCGTCGAGCGGCCGGTCCGCGTTGGCCAGCCACGCGCTGTCGTTGCTGTTCTCGGCGTACGGCGCGTCCTTCAGCGTCGGCATCCGCGAGGGTCCGAAGATGCCCGGCTGGACGGCGTCCTCGTCCCGGCCGAGCGCGCACGCCGAGCGGGAGCCGTCCAGGACCGCGAGGCCCGCCGAGGGATAGGTGGCCCTGCCCAGAGCCGTGGCGCAGCGTGCCGCCAGGTCGTCGGTGATGCGGGGCAGCACCTGGGACTGGGTGAACAGGGAGTGCCCCGAGGAGTCGGCGGCGATGGTGTTCACCCACGGCAGTCCCTGGTTCCGGTCCAGGGAGCGCCGTACGTCCGCGGTGCTCCGCGCCTTGGCGAAGCCGAGGGAGGTGTCGGCGAAGCGGAGGTTGGCCGCGTTGGGGTCGTTCAGCGCGTACGCCGTCGTCGCCGTCCAGGGCAGTGGTATCTGGGACCCCATGGAGGTGAGGACGGGGCCGTAGCGCGTCCACCACTGGGTACGGGTGACCGGCGGGCCGTCCTTGACGGCGACCGTCACCGTCCGCTTCGTCATCCGCTCCCGCTTGCCGTCGACCAGGTAGACCGTGGGGTCGGACGGGTCGAGGGTGAGCTGGTACAGGTTCTCCGGGACCCCGGTGGCCACGGTGTGGCTCCACGCCATGTGCGCGTTGAAGCCGATGGAGGTGATCGGCAGGCCGAGCAGCGAGCCGCCCGCCACGTCCAGCTTGCCCGGGATGGTCAGCTGCGACTGCCAGAAGCGGCGGCCGCCCTGCCACGGATAGTGCGGGTTGCCCAGCAGCAGACCCCGGCCGTTCGCCGTGGTGGCCCCGCTGAACGCGACCGCGTTGGACCCCATGTCACTGGTGTCCTGCGCGAACATCTCCCGCGCGGCGGCGGCCGCCGCCCGCGGATCGGGAGCCGCCGCGGAGTCCCCGCCCGTGGGCGGCCGCGCGGTGGTGACCGAGTCGATCACGCGGCCCTGGCCGGCCAGGACGACCACCGCGTAGCCGCGCACGGCCACGTCGAGCGAGGTGATCGGCCGCACCCAGTCCGCGCCCTTGCACGCCGGGTCGGTGATCCGGTGCCGTGCCAGCCAGGCGTTGTACCCGGCCGCCCAGCCGCGCATCAGGTCCCGTACCTCCTGGCTCGGGCCCAGCGGCGCGCGTTGGGCGAGCAGTTTCTCCACGGTGTGCGTCCGGCGCACGCCGCGGAAGTAGAGGTCGCTGGTGAGGTTGGTCGACGCCGAGGACAGCGAGCCGTCGGGCTCCCCGTCGGCGCCGAACCAGCGTGAGCGCTCCCCGCGCAGCGTCACGAAGCCGTCGGCCAGCGTGCAGACCTGGTCGGCGGCCTGGGCGTAGCCGTTGCCGAAGCCGAGGCCCGCGTAGTCCTTGGCCACGATGTGCGGAATGCCGTACTCGGTGTAGCGGATCTCGGCCGACAGCCGGCCGACGGACGGATGTTCCCGGTGGTGTGCCGCGCCCTCGGCGGCGGTCGCGGGCAGGGTCCCCGCGGCGGCGAACAGGACGGCGGCCACGACGGCCGGCCATCTCCGACGGATACGCAAAGTGCCCCCCAACTACAGTGGCGGAAGGGAGCGTTGAGCCTAACAAGGGACACGTCGTCCGGGACGGGGTTGCCGGGACCCGGTTCCGGGTTGACCGTGATCGCGCCATGTCCGCCCCCGCCGCACCCGCGCACCCCCGAGGCCCGATGCTTGACCCCGCCCCCGCCGCACCCCAGGATCACGGGCAGTACGGGCCGGACGGAGGGACAGGGCATGACGACAGGCGCGGGGGCAACGGCAGGAGCGGCGGACCGGGGCGGCACGGCCGGCCGGAGCGCCACCGTGGACGGCGTGCTGCGGCGCAGCGCCCGCCGCACCCCCGCACGCGTCGCCCTCCACTACGCCGACCGGCAGTGGACCTACGCCGACCTCGACGACGCCGTCTCCCGCGCCGCCCGGGCGCTGCTCGACGCCGGACTCGCCCCCGGCGACCGGGTCGGCGCCTACGGCCACAACTCCGACGCCTATCTGATCGGCTTCCTCGCCTGCGCCCGGGCCGGACTGGTCCACGTGCCCGTCAACCACGCCCTCACCGGGGACGACCTCGCCTACCTCGTCGCACAGTCCGGCTGCTCAATCGTCCTCGCCGACCCGGACCTCGCCGGGAACCTGCCCGACGGCGTCCGCGTCCTGCCGCTGCGCGACACCGAGGACTCGCTGCTCGACCGGCTCGCCGCGACCGAGCCGTACGACGGCCCCGAACCGCGCGCCGAGGACCTCGTCCAGCTCCTCTACACCTCCGGCACCACCGCCCTGCCCAAGGGCGCGATGATGACGCACCGCGCGCTGGTGCACGAGTACCTCAGCGCGATCACCGCCCTCGACCTCCAGGCCGGCGACCGCCCCGTGCACGCGCTGCCGCTCTACCACTCGGCCCAGACCCACGTCTTCCTGCTGCCCTACCTCGCCGTCGGGGCCGAGAACATCCTCCTCGACGCCCCCGACGGCGATCTGCTGTTCGACCTGATCGAGTCGGGCCGCGCGGACAGCTTCTTCGCCCCGCCGACCGTCTGGATCGCCCTGGCCGGCCGCCCCGACTTCGCCACCCGCGACCTCGGCGGACTGCGCAAGGCCTACTACGGCGCGTCGATCATGCCCGTCCCGGTCCTCCAACGGCTCAAGGAACGGCTGCCGCACCTCGCCTTCCACAACTGCTTCGGACAGAGCGAGATCGGCCCGCTCGCCATGGTCCTCGGCCCCGACGAGCACAAGGGCCGCATGGACTCCTGCGGGCGCCCGGTGCTGTTCGTCGAGGCCGGGCTGGTCGACGAGGAGGGCCGGGAGGTGCCCGACGGCGAGCGCGGCGAGATCGTCTACCGCTCGCCGCAGCTCTGCGAGGGCTACTGGGACAAACCCGAGGAGACCGCCGAGGCCTTCCGGGACGGCTGGTTCCACTCCGGCGACCTCGCCGTGCGCGACGCCCACGGGTACTTCACCGTCGTCGACCGGGTGAAGGACGTCATCAACTCCGGCGGCGTACTCGTCGCCTCGCGCCAGGTCGAGGACGCGCTCTACACGCACGAGGCGGTCGCCGAGGCGGCCGTCATCGGGCTGCCCGACGCGACGTGGATCGAGGCCGTCACCGCGGTGGTCGTCCCGCGCGGCGAGGTCACCGAGGAGGAACTCCTCGCCCACGCGCGGGACCGGCTCGCCCACTTCAAGGCGCCCAAGCGGGTGCTGTTCGTGGACGGCCTGCCGCGCAACGCCAGCGGCAAGATCCTCAAGCGGGAACTGCGGGAGCGGTTCGCGGACGTACAGCGGCCCGGCGCGCCCGGCGAATAATCCGGTGACCGCACCCGCCGCCGCTCACCACAATGGGCCTCTCCAGCACAGGGATTCCGGCACGGGGACTCCCGCGAAGGGAGCAACCCGCCCATGTCCGCCACCCATGACACCCACGGCGTTCATGACACCCATGACACGGATGTCACCCACGTCCTGCTCTCCGGCGCCGTGGGCTCCACCGCGTACGGACTCGCCCGCGCGGGCTCCGACGTGGACCGGCTCGGCGTGTTCGCGGCCCCCACCGAGGAACTGCACGGCCTGCACCGGCCGAAGGAGTCCCATGTCACCACCACCCCCGACCGCACCCTGCACGAGGCGGCGAAGTGGTGCCGGCTCGCCCTCGGCGGCAACCCCACCGTGCTCGAACTGACCTGGCTCCCGGACGAGTTGTACGAGGTGCGCACCGGACTCGGTGACGAGCTCATCGGCCTGCGCTCCGCCCTGCTCTCCGCCCCGCGCGTGCGCGACGCCTACCTCGGCTACGCCGCCCAGCAGTTCCGGCGGCTCCAGGCACGCGGCGACGGTTCCCTCTCCGCCGACCTGCGCAAGCGCACCGCCAAACACGCCCGCCACCTCAAACGCCTGTGCCACCAGGGTCATGAGCTGTACGCCACCGGCCGGCTGACCGTCCGCGTCGAGGACCCGGAGGAGTACCACCGCTTCGGCGAGCGGGTCGCCGCCGACCCGTCCGCCGCGGAACCACTCCTGCGCCACTACGAGGACGCCTTCGCCACGACCCGCACCGTGCTGCCCGCAGAACCGGACGAGGCCCCCGTCGAGGCCTGGCTGCGCCGCGTCCGCGCCCACTTCCACACCCGGCCGGACGACGTCCGGACCGGCCACTGACCCGGAAGGGAGACCCGCGGGGGAGACCCGGCAGAGAGACCCGGAAGGGACCCGCCCTCACCCGCGCTCGCCCTCCGGGTCGATGTGCGGCAGCACCCGGTCCAGCCACCGAGGGGTGCGCCACGCGTGCCGCCCGAGCAGTGTCATCACCGCCGGGACCAGCAGCAGGCGCACCACGGTCGCGTCGATGAGCACGCTCACCGCGAGCCCGAGCCCCAGCATCTTCACCACGATGTTGTCGCTGACGATGAACGCGGCGAACACGCTCACCATGATCAGCGCGGCACAGCTGATCACCCGCGCGGTGATCTCCAGCGCGTGCGCCACCGACCCCTTCGCGTCGCCGGTGCGCAGCCAGGCCTCGTGAACGCGGGAGAGCAGGAAGATCTCGTAGTCCATGCTGAGCCCGAAGATGATCGCGAACATCATCATCGGCACATAGCTCTCGATCGGCACCGTCCCCGACACCCCCAGCGCGGGCCCGCCCCACCCCCACTGGAACACGGCGACGACCACCCCGTACGAGGCCGCGATCGACAGCACGTTGAGCACCGCCGCCTTCACCGCCACCAGCAGGCCGCGGAAGACGATCAGGATGATGAGGAAGGCCAGCGCCACCACGACGGCGATGATCCACGGCAGCCGCTCGGCCACGATGTCCCGGAAGTCGACCTGCGCGGCCGTCGTCCCGGTCACGTACCCCTTCGCGGCGGTCCCGGAGACGGCGTCCGGGAGCGTGGTGCGCACCAGGGTGTTGGCGAGGTCGTTGGTCGTCGCGCTCTGCGGCGACTCCTCGGAGTAGACCGTGCCCACCAGCACGTCCCCGTCCTTGGTGGTGGTGAGCGGGGTGACCAGGGCCGCGCCCGGCGCGCCGGCCAGCTTCTGCTCCGCACGGGAGGCCAGGCCGGAGCGCTGGTCCGCCGGCACGTCCGACTGGTCGACGACCACCGTCAGCGGGCCGTTGGAGCCGGGGCCGAACGCGTCCGCCATCAGGTCGTAGGCCCGCCGGTCGGTGAACGACGTCGGATCGGCGCCGTCGCCGATGTGCCCCAGCCGCAGCGAGAACACCGGGATCGCCAGCACGGCCACGGTGAGCACACCGCCGGCCAGGAACCACCACGGCCGCCGCTCCACCCGCCGCGCGTAGCGGTGCCAGGTGCCGTGCGCGGCCCCGCCCGGCTCCGCGTCGGTCTCGGCGACCGGCCGGCGCACCCGCAGCCGGTCGATCCACCGGCCGAGGAGCCCGAGCAGCGCGGGGACGAGGGTGAGCGCGCCCACCACCGCGGAGATCACCGTCACGGCGGCGGCCACGCCCAGCAGCGCGATGAACGCCACCCCGGAGACGGACAGCCCGGCCAGCGCGATGATCACCGTGCAGCCGGAGACCAGGACGGCCCGGCCGCTCGTGGCCGCCGCCCGCCCCGCCGCGTGCACCGGGTCCGCGCCGTCCCTCACGTGCTGCCGGTGGCGGGTGATCAGGAACAGCGCGTAGTCGATGCCGACTCCGAGGCCGATCATCGTGGCCAGGGTGGGGGAGACGGTGGCGAACGTGAACGCGGCCGCCAGCAGCCCCAGGCACGCCAGCCCGCCCACCACGCTCACCAGCGCGCTCAGCAACGGGATCCCGGCGGCGAGCACACTGCCGAACCCGACCAGCAGCACCACGATCGCCACCGCGAAGCCGATCAGCTCGCTGATCCGGTCGTCGGGCGCGGGCCGGGCCAGTTCGCCCAGCGGCCCGCCGTACTCGACCCGCGCGCCGGCCGACCGCAGCGGCCGCACGGCGTCGTCCACGCCGTGGAGGTACCCGTCGCCGAGCGTCGAGGGCTGCACGTCGAACCGGACGGTGATGTACGCCGTCCTCCCGTCCTTCGACAGCGGACCCGCGCCCCCCGACTGCTGACCGGACGGCTGCTTCCCGGGCGGCGGCAGCGGGTTCTGCGCGGACAGCACGTGCGGCAGCTTCTCCAGCGCGCCGACGGCGTCCGAGACCTGGCCGCTCAGCGAGGTGAGCGGCTCGTCCTCGTCGTGCAGCACGACCTGAGCGCTGTAGCCGCCGGCCGCCGGATCGTGCCGCTTCAGCACGTCCAGGCCCTGCTGGGACTGGGTGCCCGGCAGGGCGAAGTCGTCCGAGTAGTCCCCGCCGAAGGAGTGCTGCAACACCTCCAGGACGAGCAGGGCGACCAGCCAGCCCACGATGACCACGACGAAGTGCCGGGCACACCACTCGCCCAGGCGGTGCAGCCGCCCGGGCGCGGGCCCGCCGTCCCCCGGCGAGGACGAGGTCGACAGCACGGTCGACGGCATGGGGCGCTCCACGGGCGGCGAAGGGACGCGAACGGACGGCCGGGGGACGATCGCGGGACGACGAGGACGCCCGGACGCCTTCATTGAATGCCGGGCGGCCCCCCCTGTCCTGCCGGGTACGTCCGCGCGGGCGCCGCCCGCCCCGGCACCGCGGCCCGCCCGGGGATCCACGAAGCCTCCCCCTCACGTGCTCTGTCGGTGCCCGGACCCGGTCGCTAGGCTGGCCGCGGACGACGCAACCGGGAGGAGCACGGCCGTGGCCGAGAGCACCATCCAGCAGCACCCCCTCGCGGGCTGGGACAAGCCCGACCTTGACCTCAGCAACGCCGAATGGCAGTCCAGCAGCAAGGGGCGCGGGGATGTCCAGATCGCCTTCGTCGAGGGCTTCATCGCGATGCGCAACAGTGGCCGCCCCGAGAGCCCGTCCCTGATCTTCACCCCCGCGGAATGGGGCGCCTTCGTCTCCGGCGCGCGGGAGGGGGAGTTCGACCTGACCTGAGCACCGGCCCCAGGTCCGTCGCGGGCGCGGGCACGTACCATGGCGGCATGTCCTTCCTCCGCCGCCGCAGCGCCACCCCCGCCGGGCCCGAATTCGACGTACTGGCCATGGATCCGGGCGACTGGCCGGGCAACCTCGGTGCCGGTCTGCTGCCCGCCCCCGACGGCAGCTGCCAGGGCGTGTTCCTGCGCTACGACCTCTTCGGCGGCCGGGGCCCCGCGATGATCATCGGCAATCTCCCGGAGGGATCTCCCGCCCGGGAGGTCGACGAGGACGAGATTCCCTTCGAGGTGGCCCAGCTCCTCCTCGCCCTGGAGAACGACGAGGAGGTCACCGTCGTCGGCACCGAGGACGTGCCGGTGCTCCAGGGCGACAACCTGCTGGTGGTGCGCCGCCTCAAGCTCTCCGAAAGCCGCATCTCCTGCGTGCAGTTCGACCGCAGCGACAACGTCCTGGTGACCATCGCCGCCTGGGACCGCCCCATCACCGACGACCTCTACGCCCTGCTCAAGCCGCTCCCCGCCGAGCTGTTCCAGCAGGGCTGACCGCCGGAAGCCGCTGACAGCAGGCGCAGGACACACAGGGGCCGGGCCCGCCTCCCCGCGGACCCGGCCCCTGAGCATGCCCCGCGGCTACGAGCCCGAGGGGAGTACCGTCACGTCGGCCGCCCGGACGAAGCCGACCCGGTGGCCGTACTGGATCTCGTAGTACGTGTCCTTGCCGGTGACGACCTTGTGCGAGGCCTCGTCGAACGTCACCGCGTAGTAGTACTGGCCCGGCATCTCGTCCCCGACCACGTACTTCTGGCCCGCCGGGATCCGGTACGGCAGCGGCGACAACGACTGCGCCGGGACGCCCGCCGGGTACGCGGCGGCCTCCGGGTAGGCGCGGCCGTAGACGGGGATGTCGGTCGCGCCGGCCTTCGGCGTCACCACCGTGCCCTTGGCGTGGACGGCCGTCGGCTGCTTCGCCGGGTTCTTGAACCAGGCCTTCTGGCCCAGGTACCAGATCGCCGTCCAGTCCCCGTCCTGGCCGGCCACCGCGTACTGCTGGCCGGTGGAGACCCGCGAGGCGAGGTCGTTGACGTCGATCGTGGATTCGCCGCCGCCCGGCCGCAGGCCGATGTCCTTGATCAGCGGCGCGTTCTCGTCCGGCGCGCTGTACAGCCGCACCTCACTGGAGCCGTGCGCCGCGCAGGGCTCGTCGCCGTCGGTGCAGCCCGTGTACCGCGGGGTGTTGGCCGCGTAGTCGGGCCGGATGGTCACCAGGCCGCCCTTCGCGTCGGCGGTGCTCTTCAGCGGCGCGCCCAGCAGGTCGAAGTAGTGCCGCCAGTCCCAGTAGGGGCCCGGGTCGGTGTGCATCCCGGGCACGGTGGAGGTGGTGGGGCCTGGCACGTTGTCGTGGCCGAGCAGGTGTTGGCGGTCCAGCGGGATCGTGTACGTGTCGGCGAGGTACTTCACCAGCCGGGCCGAGGAGCGGTACATCGCCTCCGTGTACCAGGCGTCCGGATCGGCGAGGAAACCCTCGTGCTCCAGGCCGATCGAACGGGAGTTCACGTCCCAGTTCCCGGCGTGCCAGGCCACGTCCTTGGCCTTCACGTGCTGGGCGATGTGCCCGTCGGTGGAGCGCAGGGTGTAGTTCCACGACACGTAGGTCGGGTCCTGGACGAGGTTGATGACCCCGTCCCAGGCGCCCTCGGTGTCGTGGATGACGATGTACTTGATTCTTTGCGAGGCGGGGCGGTCGCCGAGGTCGTGGTTGCCGTAGTCGTCGTCCCCGAACTCCTCGTACGGCGCCGGGATCCACTCGCACGCCACGGTCTTCGGGCACTCGGTGCCGGCGGCGTGGCCCTTGTGCAGGCCCGCGCGGCGCAGCGGCGCCTTGTCGGGGGCCAGGCCGGGGCGCGCGGCAAGGGTGACCCGCTCCCCGGTGTCGGTGGTGCGCCGTTCGCCGGTGCGGAGCACGTCGTAGACGTCGTCGGCGTACGCGGCGGCGGTCGCCGTGTCGTCCGCGCCGGAGAACGCGGCGACGGCCCCGTACCAGTCGGCCGGGTCCGCGCTGAGCGGTTCGCCGAGACGTTTCTGCGCGGCGGCCAGCAGGGCGGCGCCACCGCGGATGTTGGCGGCGGGGTCGCTGCGGAGGGTGGCCGCGGGGATGCCGGTGAGCCCGGCGGCCTTCGTGAGCGTCTCGAGCCGGGCCGGGAGGGCGGTGGCGGCTGGGACGCCGGGTGCGTTGGCGTCCGGGTGGAGTGCGGGTCGGGCCGTGTCCCCGCGAGCGTCCCCGGCCTTCTTCAGGTGCGCCGTTGCGGTCTGTTCCGGGTGCGTGGCCGCGTGGGCGAGCGCGGTGCGGGCGTCCGTGAGGTGCATCGGGCCGTAGCCGCCGGAGACGCTGGGCGCGCCGGCGTGGGTGTCCCAGCGGGACTGCAGATACGAGACGCCGAGCAGCACGCCGCGCGGTACGTGGTACTCCGCGGCGGCGGTGGCGAAGGCGTGCTGAAGCGTGGTGGTGCGGGTGCCGGGTGCGGTGGTGCCGCCCTGGCCGGACGCCGGGCCGGCACCGAGCAGGGGGAGCAGCAGGGCGGCGGAGGCGGCGGCGCCGGCCGCCGTCCTGCGGGTGGGTCTGTGTCCGGTGGTGGGGGATCCTCGCAAGGCATGCCTCCTGGGCGGTCTGGCGCGATGGGGCGTGCGGGGCCGAACGTGCGTCTGTGGTACCGGCTCCTTGACGTTCCGTCAATCATGCGCGGGGGACCGGGCTTGCCGGGGGCAACGGCGCGCGGGTGTTCGGCGAGCCGTTGCGTTGTGCGGTGCGGTGCGGTGCCTTGTGGGGTGGGGCGCCTTGGGGGGTGGGGGGTGCGGTGTGTTGGCGGGTGCGGGTGCGATGTGGCTTGTCGCGCAGTTCCTCGCGCCCCTGGGTTGGTCGGGCTTGGCCGGGGTGTTCAGGGGCGCTGTCCCGGAGGCTGTGTCAGCGGGTGCCCACCGCTGCGCGGAGGGCACGGCGGGTCAGTTGGCAGTCGTCGTGGAGGCGGCGGAGGAGGAGGCGTTGTTCCTCACCGGAGGGGGTGGCGCCCGGGGGTGTCGTCGGGGAGCTGTCGTGCATCGAGCGCTGGACGGCCGTCTCGTACGTGCGGATCTCCCGGGTCAGTACCAGCATCAGGTTGACCAGGAACGCGTCCCGCGAGGCCGGGCCGGCCGACTGGGCGATCTGGGCGATCTGCCGCCGTGCCAGCGGGGCATCCCCGAGGACCGTCCACAGCGTCGCCAGGTCGTACCCCGGCAGGTACCAGCCCGCGTGCTCCCAGTCGACCAGGACCGGGCCCGCGGGGGAGAGCAGGACGTTGGACAGCAGTGCGTCGCCGTGGCAGAACTGGCCCATGCCCTGGCGGCCCGCCGCGTGCGCGATGCCGTGCAGCAGCTTCTGCAGGTCGCCCATGTCCCGGTCGGTGAGGAGGCCGAGGTCGTGGAAGCGGGAGATGCGCTCCGCGTAGTCCAGCGGGGCGTCGAACGTGCCCGCCGGCGGCCGCCAGGCGTTCAGCCGGCAGATAGCGCCGAGCGCCGCCCGTACGTCCGCGCGTGGCGGGGCCTGCGCCGGGTGCCGGTGCAGCGCGGCGACCCGACCGGGCATCCGCTCGATCACCAGCGTGCAGTTGTCCGGGTCCGCCGCGATCAGCCGTGGCACCCGCACCGGCGGGCGGTGCCGGACGAACGCGCGGTAGGCCGCTATTTCGTGCCGGGTCCGCTCGGACCACATCGGCGAATGGTCCAGTAAACACTTGGCGACGGCCGTGCTGCGCCCTGTCGTGCCCACCAGCAGCACCGAGCGGCCGCTGCGGCGCAGCACCTGCACCGGGGTGAACTCCGGGCAGATGCGGTGCACGGAGGCGATCGCCGTGCGCAGCTGCGCACCCTGGGGGCCGGACAGGTCGAGCCTCCCGCTGAGGGGCGCGCCGGCCAGTCCGGGCACGCGCCGGGGCCGGCCGGCCCCGTGCACGGGGGGCTGGGGGCGCGCGGGGTCGAGGTAGGGGCCGCCCGCTCCCGGCCGGCGGGTGCGCAGCGACGGAGACGGGGCGGACACGGAGGACGATGCTGCGTACATGGGTGAACACGGATCCCTTCGTGTGCCGGTGAATTGCCGCGCCGCTCCGGCCCGGCCGCCGCGGCGCACCCTGGGGAATGCCCCTGGGCGACCGGGTCGGGGTGGCGCATTCCTACCTGACACCCGGGACCGGTGGGCACACCATCTGGCGCACCCTGGCGAACCCTGGCGAATAGTCCCGCAGCAACTGACAGGCGGCTACTGTCAACTCAGCCGAGTACCTGGGGGCTTGACGTGAGCGGACAACCCAACACCCGTCTGGCGGACCTCTTCGGCCTGACCGGATGGTCCAAGGGAGAACTCGCGAGGCTGGTCAACCGGCAGGCGGCGGCCATGGGCCACCCCCAGCTGGCGACCGACACCTCCCGCGTTCGGCGCTGGATCGACATGGGAGAGATCCCGCGCGATCCCGTGCCACGGGTGCTGGCGGCCCTGTTCACCGAGCGTCTCGGCCGTGTCGTGACCATCGAGGACCTCGGTCTGGTCCGGCACGGGCGTACGGGGAAACGGCCGGGCGGCGGGGACGTGGAACATCCCGACGGAGTGCCGTGGGCGCCCGAGCAGACCGCTGCGGTCCTCACCGAATTCACGGGAATGGACCTCATGCTCAACCGACGCGGTTTGGTGGGCGCGGGCGCCGCGCTCGCCGCGGGCTCCGCACTCAGCAGCGCCATGCACGACTGGCTGCACACCGATCCGGCCCTCACGGCCGACGCCCCCGACCTCGATCACCCCCTGCACGCCGACCCCGCCGGGTACGACCGCTATGAGGCCGCCCCCATCGGGACGCAGGAGATCGAGGAACTGGAGCGCTCGGTCGAAGTGTTCCGCGCCTGGGACGCGGCCCGCGGCGGCGGGCTGCAACGCAAGGCGGTGGTGGGCCAGCTCAACGAGGTGGGAGGCATGCTCTCCTACCGGCACCCCGACCATCTGCAGCGGCGCCTGTGGGGCGTCGCCGCCAACCTCGCCGTCCTGGCCGGCTGGATGTCGCACGACGTCGGCCTGGAACCCACGGCCCAGAAGTACTTCGTCATCGCCGCCCACGCCGCACGGGAGGGCGGCGACCGGCCCCGCGCCGGGGAGGCGCTCTCCCGCGCCGCCCGCCAGATGGTGCACCTGGGCCGGCCCGACGACGCCCTGGACCTGATGAAGCTCGCCGAATCCGGCTCCGGCGACGAGGTGCTGCCGCGCACCCGGGCCATGCTCCACACCATCGAGGCCTGGGCGCACGCGTCGCTGGGCCGCGGCCAGGCCATGCGGCGCACACTGGGACAGGCGGAGGAACTCTTCGTCTCCGACAAGGGGGACGTGCCCCCGCCGAGCTGGATGCAGCTGTTCGACGAGGCGGATCTGCACGGCATGCAGGCCCTGGCCTACCGTACCCTCGCCGAGCACGAGCCTGACGCGGCGGCCATCGCCCAGCAGCACGCCAGGAAGGCGCTGCACCTGCGGGAGAGCGGGCGCGACCGGTCGAAGATCTTCGACCACCTCACGCTCGCCTCGGCGTGCTTCCTCGCCGACGACCCCGACCAGGCCGACCGCTACGCACGGCTCGCCCTGAACTCGATGGGGTCGAACTCCTCCCACCGCACCTGGGACCGGCTGCGCGAGATGTACCGGCTCACCGCCCAGTACTCCAGTTGTCCGAACGTGCAGAACCTGCGCGAGGAGATCGAACTGGCCATGCCGCCGGGCTGGAAACGCAAGGGAGGCAGCAGGACCGCCCGGGCCTGACCCCCCGTCCGCCCTCGCGCGTCCGCGGCGGATACGTCAGCCGGTGACCCTGGCCACCAGCACGCAGGCGTCCTCCTGGCGCTCGGTCCCGCCGAACTCCTCGACGACGGCCCGTACGCAGCCCTGTGCGCCGCGGGCCGCGCCGAACCGTGCGGCCAGACCGAGCAGCCGCCGGGCGGCCTCCGGGCCGGGGTGCCGGGGGACCAGCCCACCGGTGTACAGAAGCAGCACGTCACCCGGGTGCAACGGCTCCTCGGCCGCGCCGTAGGAGGCACCGGCGGTCGCCCCGAGCAGGACGCCGTCCGGCGCCGTCAGCGCACGCCCCGTCCCGTCGCGGAACAGCAGCGGGGCGGGGTGTCCCGCGCGCGCCCACCGCAGCGTGCGCGAGGCGGGCCGGTACCGGCAGCAGAGCGCACCGCCCAGCGCGGGCTGCGCGAGGGAGGCGTCGAGCAACTGGTTGAGCCGGCCGAGGAGTTCCCCCGGCTCCGCACCCGTCACCGCCATGCCACGGACGGCACCCAGCAGCATCGCCACCCCGGAGGTGGCCGCGACACCGTGCCCGGCCAGCTCGCCCACGCCCAACAGTGTCCCCCCGTCCGGGAGTTCCAGCGCGTCGTACCAGCCGCCCCCGACCGGCGCGCCGGCGGACGACGGCAGATAGCGGGCGGCCAGGTCCAGCGCGCCGGGGCCCTGGCGCGGGAGCCGCAGGGGACCGCGCCACGGCGGCAGCACGGCCTCCTGCAGCTCGACCGCGACCCGGTGCTCGGTCTGCGCGAGCCGGCGGCGCTGGTGCAGCGAGTCACGGGTCTCGCGCACGGTGCGCCGCCGGCGGCGCAGTTCGCTGACGTCCCTGAGCACCGCCCACATCGAGACGGTGGAGCCGTCGGCGTCGAGCACGGGTTCGCCCATCATGTGCACGGTGCGCTCCGCGCCGTCGGGGCGCAGGACGCGGAACTCCCCGTCGATGGGGCGGGCGTCGATGAGACAGTCCGTGACCATCGTGGTCAGCCGCGCGCGGTCGTCCTCGTGCACGAGGGAGGGGAGTTCGTCGAGGGTGAGGGCGGGGGCCGCGGGGTCGCGGCCGAGAATCCGGTACAGCTCGCCGGACCACGCGGCCCGGTCGGTCAGCAGATCCCACTCGGCGGACCCGACCCGGCCGAGCAGTGGCCCGCCGGGGGGCCGGGGCTGCGGGGCGGCCGGCGGGCCCGTCGCGGGGGCGTGGGTGGCGGTGAGGGGCGGGGGGCCGTCACGGAGCTGGGCCAGATGGGCGTCCAGATCGGCGAGCTGGTGCAGCGCCAGATCGTACAGAGCGCGCTGCCAGCGGGCCTCGGGATCCGCACCGTCCGCGGGCGCCTCGCGCCGTACGGCGTCCATGTCGCCGCGCAGCCGCCGGGTCCGCGAGAGCAACGCGTCGACCGCGCCGCGCCGGGGCGGCGGCGCGGCGGAGCGGTCCGCGGACGGAGGGGGCGACATGGCGTACTCCGGGTGACAGTGCGACCGACTGGTGAAGAAGGACCGTTACGACTGTCGCACAGCGCGTCGCACGCTGTAAGGGATTTGCCAACATGGAACCCGTGGATGCGCCTGGCATATGACACTGTCCCCGCGCCCCTGGGGCCCCGCAGGGGCCCTTAAGGGGCGCGGGGCTGTATCAATCTGCGGCTCCGCCGCGTGGGCGCGACCAGCCACAACAGACCCGCACCCGCCAACAAACCGAACTCCCCCACCGCTTAGGCGCCCGCACACCCAACCTCACGCATACAACGCCGGCCGCGGGGCCAACTCCACCCCCACACGCGCCCCCGTACGCGCGGACCGCACGCCCGCCTCGGCAGCCGCCGACGACGCATACCCGTCCCACGCACTCGGGCCGCCGACGCGGCCGGCCCGGCACGCGTCCACCCACGCCCGCACCTCCCGGTCGTACGCGTCCGCGAACCGTACGAGGTAGTCCTGCGGCACCTCCCGGGACTCCCGCCCCGGTGCCGTCACCGTCATGCCGTGCTCCTCGCCGATCCGCGCGCTGCCGCCCTCGCAGACCGCCTCGCACCGCACCTGGTAGCCGAAGCCGGTGTTGACGAAGATCTCCACGTCGACCAGCACGCCCCCGTCGGTCTCCAGGATCACGAACTGCGGGTCGACGAGTCCTTCGGGTGCCCGCCCCGTGCTGCCCGGACGCAGCACGGTCACCGCGACCGGTTCCTGGCCGAGCAGCCAGCGGGCCGCGTCGATCTCGTGCGACACCGAACTGTCCACCAGCATCGCGGAGGTGAAGCCGGGCGGTGAGGAGACGTTGCGGTGGACGCAGTGCAGCAGCAGCGGGCGTCCGAGCCCGCCCCCGTCCAGCAGGGACTTCAGCCGCAGGTACTCCGCGTCGTAGCGGCGCATGAACCCGACCTGGACCAGCCGCCGGCCGTGCTTCACCTCCGCCTCGACCACCCGCAGCGCCCCCTCCGCGTCGGGTACCAGCGGCTTCTCGCACAGTACTGGCAGATCGCGGGCGAACGCCTCGTGCAGCGCGGCCTCGTGCGCGGGACCCGGCGAGGCGATCAGCACCGCCTCGACACCCGGCGCGTCCAGCGCGGCGGCCACCTCGGCGTGCGCCGACGCGCCCTCGATGCCCGCCACGGCCGCCTCGGCCCGCGCGGTGTCCGGGTCGGCGACCGCCACCACCCGCGCCCCGCTCACCACCCGGTCGAGCCGGCGAATGTGATCGGCCCCCATGTGACCCGCACCCAGTACCGCGACACCCAACAGCCCGCTCACGTCCGCACACCCCTTCACGATCATCGCCTCGGCGTAGCGTAGGCGGCCGGGACGCGTAGGGGGAGATCAGCCGTCCTCCTGCTCCGGCCCGCACGAACTGCCGTCCGGGGGCAGGGTGCCGTACAGCAGGAAGGTGTCGACCTTGCGGTGCACGCACGGCGAGGAGGCGTAACCGGTGTGTCCCTCGCCCCTGTTGTCGAGCACCACGGCGGAAGGGCCGAGCCGTTTCGCGGTCTCCACCGTCCAGCGGTACGGGGTGGCCGGGTCGCCGCGCGTGCCGACCAGCAGCATCTTCGGCGCGGGCACGTTCCGCACGTCCTCGCGCACGAAGTCGGTGCCCCGGGGGCGGCCGTAGCACATCAGCACCTCGGCCAGCCGGTAGCGGCCGAAGACCGGCGACGCCTCCTCGTACCGCGCGCGCAGCCGGCCGAGGTCGCCGACCACCTGGGCGGCGGTGCGCCGGTCGGGGTCGTCGGCGCAGTTGACGGCCATCAGCGCGGCCGGGAGGTTGTCGGCCGGCACGTCCTCGGGGTCGACGAGCCCGCCGCCGGCCCGGGCGCCCCCGGCGGCGGGGGCAGTGTCCTCGCGCCCCGGCGCGGGGCGGGAGCCGGTCAGGTCCGCGTACCCGGGGACCGGGCCGGGGCGGGGCGGCTCCACGGGAGCGGGGGGTGCGGCGGGGCCGGTGGCGCGGGACGGCGCGGCGGGGCCGTCGGGTGCGGCGGTCCGGGGTGGTACGACCGTGCCGCCGCCGGTGAAGCCCGTGAGGCGGCCGGCGTCACCGCCCTGCGTCAGGTCGGCGAGCGCCTGTTCGAGCGCCGGCCAGAACTCCTTGCTGTACAGCCCCTGTCCGATGGCCGCGACCAGGTCCTGCCCGGTGAACCGTCCGCCGAAGTCGGTCGGCAGCGGATCCTCGTCCAGCGACCCCACCAGCCGTACCACCTGCTCCCGGGCCGCGCGGGCGTCCTGTCCGAACGGGCAGGCGACGTCCTGGACGCACCAGGCGAGGAAGTCCTCCAGCGCCCGCTGCTGTCCCGCCGCGCTCACCACGCCCTGCTCGTCCAGCGGCTCCGTGAGGGTGTCGACGCCGTCGAACACCATCCGCCCGACCTTCTTCGGGAACTGTGCCGCGTACACCGCCCCGAGCCGGGTGCCGTAGGAGAAGCCGAGGTAGTTGAGCCGGTCGTCGCCCAGCGCCTGGCGCATGACGTCCAGGTCGCGGGCCGCGTTCACCGTGCCGATGTGCCGCAGCACCGGCCCCGAGTGCGCGGTGCACTGGGCCACCGCCGAGCGCAGCGCCTTCAGCGCGGCTTCGGGATCCTGTCCGACGGCGCCGTCCTCGGTCGCCGCCAGCATCTCGTCGGTGCCCTCGCCGCAGCTCACGGGGGAGGAGCGGCCGACGCCGCGCGGGTCGAAGGTGACCACGTCGTAGCCCTCGGTCAGACCCATGAAGTCCTTGCCGCCCAGGGCCAACTGGGGGACGCCCGGGCCGCCGGGACCGCCGAAGTTCAGCAGCACCGAACCCCGGGACGGGCCCGACGCGCGGTAGCGGGCCATCGCCAGGTCCAGCGTGCCGGCGGCGGGGCGGGCGTAGTCGAGCGGCACGGTGACCTTGCCGCACTGCAGGTCGGACGGCATGCCGTCGCCCTCGCACACGGACCAGGCGACGCGCTGCCGGTAGAAGCGCGAGAGGTCGGGAGAGGAAGGGGAAGAGGGGGTGGTGCGAGTCGTGGTCGGTGACGGGCCGGTGGCCGCCGCCGGGGCCGACGGGGCGCCGGCCGGGCCCAGCAGGGCGAGTGCCGTCGCCGTGACCGCCGCCGCGGCGGCCGGCCGGCATCCGAACATCGGCAGCATGCGGCCTCCCGGTACGCCCGGCTGCGCACCGGGAACTCCCCCTGTTCGAGCCGTGCCCGCCCCCGGCTCACCATAGGCGGGCCGGGCCCGCGCCGCCTCCGGACGACGGGGGAGGGGCGGCGGGCCGTACGTCGGCGGGGTGTACGTCAGCGGGTCGCGCGGGACGGGTCCGGTGCGGGTCGGCGCTCCTGGCGGTCCCGCGGTGTGCCGCCGGCCGCCGGGCGGGGGACGAACGCCCAGTCCATCCGGGGCTCGACGACGTGCCGGAAGGCGGCCCGTACCGGCGCCGAGCACAGCGCGGTGATCATGCCGACCGCGAGCGCGGTGACCAGCAGCTCACCGGCGGGCGTGTGCAGCCAGGGGTGGTCGTACCAGCCCCAGAAGCGCGAGGACTTGATCAGGAAGCCGTGCAGCAGATAGCCGTACATCGTGCCCGCGCCCAGCGTGGTGAACCACATGTGGCGGCGCGGCACCCAGGCGAGGAAGCACGCCGTCAGCGCCAGCGCGAGCACGAACAGCGCGGGCGTGGTCAGCAGCCCCGCCCAGGCGGGGGCGCCCTGGCCGGTGACCGCGCCCCGGTGGTACAGCCAGCCCGCGTCGAACGACGGGGCCGCCCAGTACGCCACCGCCAGGACGGCCGCGAACACGGGCAGCGCCAGCAGCCGGGCCCGGCGGGTGCGCAGCCGTTCGAAGTGCGCCGGGCGCAGGGTGAGGCCGAGGACGAAGTACGGCAGGAAGCCGAGGACGCGCTGTATCGACAGATCGCCGCCGAGGTCGGGGGAGCAGGCGGCGAGCATCGCCAGGGCCATGGCCAGGGGCAGCGGGTGACGCAGCATCAGCCACAGGGGGGTGGTGAGCCGCCAGATGAACAGCGCGACCAGGAACCACATCACGTACCAGGGGTCCAGCAGGCTCAGCGGGTAGCCCGGGTCGTCCTGTGCCCACCGGTAGAAGAGCGTGTACGCCGTCTCGAAGATCAGGTAGGGGACCACCACGCCGGTGATCAGCCGCTTGAGGCGGCCGGGGGCCATGTCGAAGCTCCGCGAGAAGTAGCCGGAGATCAGGGCGAAGGCGGGCATGTGGAAGGCGTAGACGGTGAGGTAGGCGGCGTGTGCGGTGCGGCTGCCGTAGGTGAGGGGTTCCCAGGCGTGGCCGCAGGCGACCAGCACGATGGTGAGGTATTTCGCGTTGTCGAAGAAGGGGTTGCGGGGGGTGGGCTTGGTGGGGGCCTTGGGTTCGCCGGCTTCCGCGGGGTGGGGTGGTGGGGGTTGTGGGGTGGGGTGCGTGGGTACGGGTGGGGATGAGTGGGGGGCCTGGGGGGTGTCGGGCACCGCATCTCCCATGCGCGGGGACGTTGGACGGACCAGGCGCGCCTGCCCCGTCGTGTACGGGTCATTCATGGGGGCGGCCAAGGCCGCCCCAATGGCGGAACGGGTTTCTCGCCCCCGCCGCCCCTACCCGTCCCGTTGCGCGCCCACGCGGCGGAGCCGCATGTCGACACAGCCCCGCGCCCCTTTTTGGGGCGCGGGGAACTGCGCGATCAGCCACTACGCACCCGCGCCCCCGGAACTCAGCGGCGCGCCATGCCGCGGTCCAGGGCCGCGATTCCCAGTGCCGCCAGGGCGATCTGGATCAGCCATTCGATCCAGTCGACGCCGTTCGTGTCGGCGACGCCGAGGGCCGCGGCGAGGGCGGAGCCGATGAGTGCGGCGACGATGCCGACCAGGATGGTCAGCAGGATGCCGATGTGCTGGCGGCCCGGGACGACGAGGCGGCCCAGTACGCCGATGACGATTCCGATCACGATGGCGCTGACGATGCCCGCGATCTCCATCTCTGCCCCTCCTTGTGAAGTCCTGTAGGGAGTCGCATGCCCGCGTCGGTGGGGAGTATCCGTTCCGGTCCGGCGAGCCGGGCCAGTGCGCGCAGTACGGGCGTACGGCCCCGGCGCGGCACCGTCCAGAGTGTGTGTCCGCGTACGCCCCATCGCGCCAGCAGCGCGCTCGCGGCGAGGAAGCCCGTGGTCGCGGCGCGTTCCATCAGGGCGACCGGCAGCGCCGTGCGCACCAGGTCCCCGGCGACCACCACGGCCGGGTCGGGCGTGCGCACGGTGGGCCGGCCGGCGTGGGTGCCGACGGCGAACAGCGGGCAGTCCGCCCGCCATTCGTGGCGCGCGTCGACGATCCGGGCGTCCCGTGTCTCGGGGTACACCCGGTGCAACTGCTCGACCAGCCGCCGCTGTTCGGCCTCCCGGCCGGCGCCCTCGCCGGGCAGCGCGTACGCGTGCAGTTCGACGACCGAGCCACCGGTCCGCGCCGCCCACCGGGCCGCCTCGCCCTCCCACCGCTCCAGCACGCTGACGTTGTCCAGCGACCCGTACCCGCTGGTGCCGAGGAAGCCCGGCCGGTCCGGCGTCACCGGCCGGTCCAGCCACAGCCGGCTGACCAGGAACGGCGGCGCGGTGCGCAGCCGGGCGATCCCCGCCCGCCACTCCCCGGTGACCAGCCGCGGCGACCCCTCGACGACCGCCTTCAGCCCGCCGGTGTCCAGCGCGAGCACGAGCCCGTCGTACCGCGCCGGGCGGCCCCCGGCCGCGCGGACGACGCACCCGCCGTCCGGCGCCGGATCCACGCCCTCCACCGCCGTCCCGGTACGGATGTCCACGCCCAGGCCGGCCAGATGGCGGGCCAGCGGCTCCCAGAGCGCGGTGGGGAACGGCTCGCGGGGGACGTCGAAGAGGAGGCCCTCGGCGGAGCCGAGGAAGTAGATGTGGAACATCAGCACCATCTCGGCCGCCGACAACTCGCGCGGGTCGGCGAAGAAGCTGCGCGAGAACACCTCGAACGCCAGGTGGTGGGCGGCGGGCGGGAAGCGGATGGAGGCGAGGAAGTCGCGGGCGCTGACGCCGTCCAGCCGCTCGTAGACCTCCGGCACGCGCACGTCGAGCAGGGGCAGCGCGGCTCGCGGCCGCATCCGCAGCAGGTCGCGGCCGCGGAAGGCGGGGCTGAGCGCGGCGAAGCCCAGCGCGCTCCACGGGGGCGTGCGCGGCACGTGCCGGAAGCCGTCGCGCAGGCCGTCGGCGTGCACGAGGGGGTAGTCGGGGAGGCCGGTGAGCAGGTCGAGCCCCGGGTCCGTCCGGCGCAACAGGGCACGCAGGTTGTAGTACTGACGGAAGAACGCGTGGAAGCCGCGGCTCATCGTGACCCGGCTGCCGTCCGCCAGCGCCACCGGGTGTCCCGCCAGCCGGCCGCCGAGCGCCGGCTCGCGTTCGTACAGCGTGACGCGCACGCCCCGTTCGGCCAGCCCGGTCGCCGCCGCGAGCCCCGCGATGCCGCCGCCGACCACCGCGACCGACGGGGCCTCGCCGGTGACGCGGGGGCGGCCGGGCGCGGGATCGAGACGGACCGCCCGGCGGTCCCGGCCGCGCCCCGGGGAGACGGCGCCCGCCGGGGGCCTCACGCGGGCACCCGGCCCACGAACGTGTGGGTGATCCCCGTCTGCCAGCCCGGCAGCGGCAGCACCCGCACCTCCGCGAAGCCGGCCCGCGAGAGCCGCTTCCCGAACGCGGCCGCCGTGTCGAAGCCGACGACGCTGCGCCACAGATGGCGGTAGAGGGCGCCGTCGCCGTACGCGCTGCCGAGCGGGGCGACGAGGCCCCGGCACACGGCGTCCCAGACCAGCCGGTGCGCCCGCCGGCCGCTGAGCGCGTACTCGTGCACCGCGAGCCGCCCGCCCGGCGCCAACAGGCCGCGCACGTCGGCGAGTACGGCGTCCGGATCGGCCACGTTGCGCAGCAGGTACGCCGCGAACACCGCGTCGAACGGTCCGCGTACGCCCTCCTCTGCCAGACGTTCGGCGGGTGCGTGGACGAACGTGACGGGGGCGGCCCACGGTTTGCCGGCGGCGCGGGCCAGCATCCCCGCCGACGCGTCCACCGCGGTGATCTCCGCCCGCGGCAGCACGGCCCGCAGCGCCGCCGTCGACGCGCCCGTGCCGCAGCCCAGGTCGAGGACGCGCGCCCCGGCCCCGCCGTCGGGCAGGCCGAGGCGGCGGGCGGAGCGGCGCAGATGGGCGTGGTAGCCCGGATTGAGGGCGACCAGCGCGTCGTACCGGGGCGCGGCCCGGTCGAACGCGCCGGCCAGCGCCTCGTCGCGCAACAGGGTCATGGGAACTCCTCGGCGGGTGGGGGAGCGGGGTCAGGGGGCGGGAAACGGGCGGCGGGCCAGGCGGGGCAGTTCCGCCGCCGTGCGCAGCATCGGGCGCACGGGGGCGTGCAGGCCGACGGCGAGATCCTCGTACAGGCCGGTGCCGCCGTCGAGGAAGCGCAGCAGCCGTGGCGTCGGCACCCGTTCGAACAGGCGGCTGAAGAACTCCGCGCCGTCCACCCGGCCGGTGTCCAGCGCCCGCAGCAGCACGGCGTCCATCGCCCGGGACCGGGCCGAGTGCGCGGGCGGCGGCAGCGGCCGGCGGCCCGCGCGGACGGCAGCGGCGATCGCGCGGGTCTGCCGCTGCACGGCGGCGAACGTGTACCCCGTCGACGGGCGGGTCGCGCCGCCCGCGGCGCCGATGCGGAAGACGGACGCGCCGGTCGTGCGGGCGAAGGGCGCGTCGGTCATCGGGATGACGCCGGACTCCGTCGCCACCACCTCCAGCGGGCCGAGCCGCAGCACGTCCTCGGTGTACGCGCGCAGCGCCGCGTCGTACGCCGCCCGGGACAGGACGGCGCGGGAGAACTCGGTGTACTCCACCAGCGCTTCGTGCGGCCCGGTCGGCAGGACGTAACCGAACGCCAGTCCGTGCGCCGGGCGGGGGACGCGGAAGTCCATCAGCTCCACCACGGTGGGGTCGAACACGGGGCGGGCGGTGCGGACGAACCACCCGCGGAAGTGCTGGAGCAGGGTGGTGCGGGCGGCGGGCAGGCCGGCGAGCGGCCGGGAGTCGAACACCCAGCGGGCGCGGACGGTGACGGGGGCGCCGCCCGCGTCCGTGCCGAGGAGCTCCGCGCCCCCGCGCACGCTCCGCACCGTCTCCACGGCCATCTCCCGGCGCCGGACCGCGGGGCGCTCGGCGAGCCGCCCCTGCGCGAACGCCTCGAACGCGTCGGAGCGCAGCATCTTGTAGCGCAGCGGGACGGTCTCCCCGACGGTCGCCCGCCCCGTCGGGCCGTGCACCCGCAGCCGCTGCCAGGTGGCGGTGAGGGCGCTGTCGTACGGGCCCGGGCCGCGCTCCCAGTAGCACCAGGTGCGGGGCGGGGGGCGCAGCGGGCCGGGGGGCGCGTCGAGGAGCAGTACGCAGCGGCGGGCGGCCGGTGCGGCGGTGGGGGCGGAGAGCCGGAGGGCGAGGGAGAGGCCGGCGGCGCCCGCGCCGACGATCACCACGTCCGCGTCGTTCACCCGGGGCCTCCTTGTCGCCTGTCCCGCTTGTACCGCACCGCTCGCGTCAGGGATTCCGTCCGGGCGCCGCCTCCGGATGCGGGCGGGGACCCGGAGTTTCGGCCGGCGTTCTCCTTCGCCCTCAGACGTGCCGCTCCTCCGCGTCCCCCAGCCCGTGCCGCAGCCGGCGCAGTCCGCGCCGGGCGTGGCTCTTGACCGTGCCGAGCGGCCAGCCGGTGCGCTCGGCGATCTGGGCCTGGGTCAGGTCCTCGTAGAACGCCAGGCGCAGCACCCGCTGCTGCGCGGACGGCAGTCCGGCGAGCGCGCGGCCGACCAGCACGCGGTCCAGGACCGCCTCGCACGGCTCGTCGGCGTGACCGCCGGGGGCGGTGAGCGGGGTGGCCGAGGCGACGGAGGCGAGCAGGTCCAGACGGCGGGTCCGGGCGGTGAGGGCGTCGGCGATCTTCCGCCGGGCGATGCCGACGATCCAGCCCGCCATCGCCCCCCGCTCGGGACGGTAGCCGTGCCGGCCGCGCCACACCCCGAGGAACACCTGCTGGGTGACGTCCTCGGCCTCGCGCACGTCGCCGAGCGAGCGTGCGGCGAGTCCGTGCACCAGGGCCGACCAGCGGTGGTACGCCGCGGCGAGACACGCCTCGTCCCCCTCGACGAGACCACGGGCCAACTCCTCGTCCCCCGGCCCGTCCTCGACCGGTACCGGCGGTGCGGTCATGGCGGCGGCTCCTCGTATGGCGTATGGGCGACTGCGGTGTACCCAGGTCGCCCCTCGCCATTCTGCGAGGGGGCTCGCGCGTTTTCGTGCGACATGCGGCGCGAGTGTCGCCCCGCGGTCCCGAAGCCGTGCGGGGCTCCGCCCCCGGGGGCAGCCTCGGGGCTCACGCCCCACCCCCGAGGGGGCTCCTCCCCCTGGACCGGGGCTTCGCCCCCCGCCCCCGAGAGGTGTGCGGGGCTTCGCCGCTGCCTCCCACACGTCCGAGCCGTCGGGTTCACCCGGCTGCCGGGGTTCGGGCCGGGAAATCCGTGGGACTCGGAGGGCCGGGCCCTGCCCGGTGAGAGGAGGCGCGCATGTCCGCGACACCCGAGCGCACCGACGTCCTGGTGGTGGGAGCCGGCGTCGCCGGGCTCGCCTGTGCCCGGGACCTCGCGGCTGCCGGCCGCTCCGTCCTCGTCGTCGAGGCCTCCGACGACGTGGGCGGCCGCATGCGCTCCGACCGTCTCGACGGCTTCGTCGTCGACCGCGGCTTCCAGGTCTTCAACACTTCCTACCCGCAGGTCAAACGCCGCCTGAACCTCCGCGACCTGCGCCTGCGCCCCTTCACCCCCGGCGTGCTCACGCACACCGACCACGGCAGGCTCCGCCTGACCGACCCCAGCCGCGACGCCCGCTCCCTCACCGACCTGCTGCGCGGCCGGCTCGCCGCCCCCCGGGACCTGCTCGCGCTCGGCACCCTGTCGGCCCGCGACATGCTCGGCCCGACCGTCCTGCTCAGGCGCGCCGAGGACCGCACCACCCGCACCGCGCTCGCCTCCGCCGGGTTCTCCGAGGAGTTCGTGGAGCGGTTCTTCCGGCCGTTCCTCTCCGGGATCTTCCTGGAGGACCAGCTGGAGACCTCGAGCCGGTTCTTCCACATGGTGTGGCGCAGCATGCTCCGCGGCACCCTGTGCCTGCCCGCCGACGGCATCGGCGCCGTACCCGCGGCGCTCGTCACCGCACTGCCCGCCGGCAGCGTCCTGCTCGACACCCCCGTCGCCCTGCTCACCGACGACGGTGTGCAGACCGCCCACGGCGACCGGCTGGCCGCCCGGGCCGTGGTCGTCGCCACCGGCAAGGGACCGGCCTCGGCCCTGCTGCCCGGCCTCGACGTACCCGCCGGGCGCGTCGTGACGACGTACTACCACGTCGCCCCGCGCCCACCGCTCGCCGAACCCACCCTGCTCACCGACGCACGGCTCCGCTTCCTCAACACCTGCGTACTCAGCGAGGTCGCCCCCACCTACGCGCCCGCGGGGCACGCCCTGATCGCCACCTCCGTCCTCGGCGAGGACAACCCGCAGGCGCGCAAGACGGTGACGTCGGCGCTGGAGGAGGTGTACGAGACCGACACCGCCGGCTGGGACCTGCTCACCGCCCGCACCGTCCGCGACGCGCTTCCCGCGATGCCGCCGCCCCAGCCGCTGAGCCGCACCTCCCGCGTGGCTCCCGGCCGCTACGTGTGCGGCGACCACCGGGCCACCGGCTCGGTCCAGGGCGCCCTCGCCTCCGGCGCCCGCGCCGCCCGCGAGGTGCTCGAGGACCTGACCGGGCGGCGGCACCGGAGGCGCTGAGCGCGCTCGTCCCCGGCGCCCGGCACCCTCACGCGCGCGCCCTGCGGAACCGTTCCAGGCCCTCCGCGAGGTCCACGACCCGCTCCGGATAGTCGCGGGCCGCCTCCCGGTCCCGGCCCCGCAGCTTCCACGGCTCGTGCACCGCGCCCGCCCGCACCTGAGCCAGCTCCGGCACCCAGCGGCGTACGTACGCCCCGTCCGGGTCGAACCGCCTGCCCTGCACCACCGGGTTCAGCACCCGGTTGGGACGGCTGTCCGTCCCCGTACCGGCCACCCACTGCCAGTTCAGCTGGTTGTTGGCGAGGTCGCCGTCGACCAGCAGGTCCAGGAAGTGCCGGGCGCCCACCCGCCAGTCCACGTACAGCGTCTTGGCCAGGAAGCTCGCGGTCAGCAGCCGGCCCCGGTTGTGCATCCAGCCCTCGTGCCGCAGTTGGCGCATCGCCGCGTCGACGACCGGGTAGCCGGTGCGGCCCTCCCGCCACGCCTCGACGTCCTCGCGGGCGCCCCTGGCGGTGCGCCACCGGTCGTGCCGGGTGCGGTAGTCGGCGTGCGCGGCGGCGGGCCGGGCCGCCAGCACCTGCCGGTGGAAGTCCCGCCAGGCGAGCTGCCGTACGAACGCCTCGGCACCCGGCCCGCCCCTGGCGTCCGCCTTGTGCACCACTTCGACGGGGGAGAGGGTGCCGAAGTGCAGATGCGGGGAGAGCCGGGAGGTCGCGTCGCCCGCGAGGTCGTCGTGCCGGTCCTCGTAGTCCTCGACGCCGCCGCGCAGCCAGTCCGCGAGCCGCTTGCGCCCCGCCCGCTCACCGCCGGACGCGAGCCCCGGCGACAGACCGGACAGGGCACCGCGCGAGGGCGGCTCCTCGGAGCCGACGCCGTCCGGGACCGGCACCGTGCGAGGGGCGCCGAGGACGGGCCGCCGACGCTGTTCCGACCAGCGCCGGAGGTACGGCGTGAAGACGGCGAAGTGGTCCCGGCCGCCCGGCGTCACCGCGCCCGGCGCCAGCACGGTGGTCACCGTGTCGTGCACCAGCAGCCGTCTGCCTCCCGCCTCCAGCGCGGTGCGCAGCCGGTCCTCGCGCCGGCGCGCGTGGGCGCTCACGTCGGCGGCCATGTGCACCTCGCGCGCGTCCGCCTCGGCGGCCACCCGGCACACCTCCTCCACCAGGTCCCCGGAGCGCACCACCAGCCGCCCGCCGCGCTCGCGCAGCCCGGCGTCCAGATCGCGCAGGCAGTCCGCGAGGAAGGCGAGCCGGTTGGGCACGGCGAACCCGGCGGCGTCCACCGCGCGGTCGCGCACGAACAACGGCACCACGGCGGACGCTCCGTCCAGCGCGGCGCGCAGCGGCGGATGGTCGTGCAGCCGCAGGTCGGCGGTGAAGAGGACGACGGCGGTGGGCATGGAGGACTCCAAAGGAGACGAGGGCCGGGGGACGGGTGCGGTGCTCAGCGGGGTCCGGGGCGCCGCGGCCGCCGCCGTCGCCGCGGCCACTGCCGTTGCTCCGGCCGCTCCGGGCCGTCGGGTTCAGGTGCGGCCCCGGCGGCCGCCCGCGCGATGTTGCGGGCCATACCGCCGAACACCACCGCGTGGAAGGGCGAGACGCCCCACCAGTACAGATGGCCCAGCAGCCCGTGCGGATGGAACAGGGCCTGCTGGCGGTAGCGGGTGCGGCCGGCGTCGTCCGTGCCGACGTACATCTCCAGCCAGGCGAGCCCCGGCAGCCGCATCTCGGCGCGCAGTCGCAACAACCGTCCCGGCTCGATCTCCTCCACCCGCCAGAAGTCGAGCGAGTCCCCGGCCCGCAGCCGGGCCGCGTCCCGCCGGCCCCGGCGCAGCCCGACCCCGCCGACGAGACGGTCCAGCAGGCCCCGTACGGTCCAGGCGAGCGGGAAGGAGTACCAGCCGTTCTCCCCGCCGATGCCCTCCACCACCCGCCACAGCGCCTTGGGGGAGGCGTCGACGGTCCGCTGCCTGCGGTCGGTGTAGAGGCTGCCGCCGGCCCAGTCGGGGTCGGTGGGCAGCGGATCGCTGGGGGCGCCGGGAACCGAGGCGGAGGACCAGCGGGTGGTGACCTCGGCCTGCTGGATCCGCCGCAGGGCCAGCCGTACCGCCTCGTCGAAGCCGACGGGCCGGCCGGGGGCGGGCGGCAGATACCGTTCGATGTCGTGCTCCCGGCACACCACCTCGTGCCGCAGCGACTCGGTGAGCGGACGCGCCAGGGCCGCCGGCACGGGTGTCACCAGCCCCACCCAGTGGCTGGACAGCCCCGGCGTGAGCAGCGGCACCGGCAGGATGAGGCGGCGGGGCAGCCCGGCGATCCGCGCGTACCGCAGCATCATGTCGCGGTACGTCAGCACGTCCGGGCCGCCGAGGTCGAAGGCGCGGCTGACATCAGCGGGCATCCGTCCGGCGGCGACGAGCGCGCGCAGCACGTCCCGTACCCCGATCGGCTGGATTCGGGTGTGCACCCAGCTCGGCGTGACCATGACCGGCAGCCGCTCGGTGAGGTACCGCAGCATCTCGAACGAGGCCGAGCCGGAGCCGAGGATCACCGCGGCCCGCAGCACGGTGGTGGGCACGCCCGAGTCGAGCAGGATGCGGCCCACCTCGGCGCGGGACCGCAAGTGCGGCGACAGCTCCTCCTCGGGCACCCCGGCGGGGGTGAGACCGCCCAGGTAGACGAGGCGCCGTACGCCGGCCGCGCGCGCCCGTTCGCCGAAGGTGCGGGCGGCCTCGCGGTCGGTGCGCTCGAAGTCGCGGCCGGTGCCGAGGGCGTGGACGAGGTAGTAGGCGACGTCGACGCCGTCCAGCGCGGCGGCGACGGACGCGGCGTCGGTGACGTCGCCCTGCACCACCTCGACGTCCCCCGCCCAGGGGTGGTCGCGCAGCTTGCCGGGGGAGCGCGCCAGTGCCCGCACCCGGGCCCCCGCGTCGAGCAGTTCGGGCACCAGCCGGCCGCCGATGTACCCGGTGGCACCGGTGACCAGACAGAGCGGCCCCTCGTCCCCGCCGTTCCCCGCACTCATCCCGTCGGCTCCTCTCACCCGGCACCACGTCCTCTCACCCGGCATCAGGCCCGCCACCGGCACCGCGTCCGGTCACCCGGCACCACGTCCGGACGGCACTCCTGCCCCGCCACCGCATCCTTCCGCCCCGGACCGACGGGCGGATGCGGTGCCCGCGCCGCCCGCGCGCCGTCGACCGGGGACCGGACCCCGGCCGCCCGGTGATCCCCTGCCGCATCCGGTGGCCGGTCCGGGGCAGAAGAGGAGGCATCCCGTACCGCCGGACGTGTGGCCGACGGTCGTCCCCCGGCCGGCTCCGGCCGCCCGTGCCGAAGCGCCTGGAGAGTGATGTCGTTCCCCGTGCGGCGGGTCCGCCGCCTCGTTCCCGTCCTGCTGATCGTCCTCGTCTGGCTCTGCGTCGGCGGGGCCCTCGGTCCCTTCGCCGGGCGGCTCGGCGAGGTCGCCACCAACGACCAGGCCGCGTTCCTGCCGCGCAGCGCCGAGTCGACGGAGGTCATCGCCGAGCAGAAGGCTTTCCAGCAGCAGGAGACACTTCCCGCGATCGTCGTGTGGACGGCCGAGGACGACGGCGCGGTCGCGTCCCGGCGGGCCGACGCCACCCGCGCCCTCGCCGGGCTCGCCGGTGCGCCGGGCGTGGCCGGCCGGCCGTCGCCCGCCGTCGTCTCCGGGGACGGGCGGGCGCTCCAGGGCGTCGTCCCGCTGCGGCCCGACCTCGGCGACCGGCTGCCCGCCGCCCTGGACCGGGTGCGCGACGCCGCCGGGCGCGTACCCGGCACCACCGTTCAGCTCGCCGGGCCGGCCGCGACCCAGGCCGACCTCTCCGACGCCTTCTCCGGCATCGACGGGCTGCTGCTCGGCGTGGCCCTGGTCACCGTCCTGGTCATCCTGCTGCTGGTGCACCGCAGCGTGCTGCTGCCCCTGGTGATCATCGTCGGCGCGGTCTTCGCGCTGGGACTGGCCTGCGCGGTCGTCTACGCACTCGCCGACCACGGCGTCGTCCGGGTGGACGGACAGGTGCAGGGCATCCTCTCCATCCTCGTCATCGGCGCCGCCACCGACTACGCGCTGCTGCTCACCGCCCGCTTCCGGGAGGAACTCGCCGCCCACGACGACCGGTTCGCCGCCGCGCGCGCCGCCCTGCGCCGGTCCTGGACGACCATCCTCGCCAGCGGCGCGACCGTCGCCCTCGGGCTGCTCGCCCTGCTGCTCAGCGATCTGACGAACAACCGTGCGCTCGGCCCCGTCGGCGCCGTCGGCATCGTCTGCGCGCTGCTCAGCGCCCTGACGTTCCTGCCCGCCGTCCTCGCCCTCCTCGGCCGCGCCGCCTACTGGCCCGGCGGGCGGGCGGCGCACCGCGGGAAGGACGACGCCGGGCGCGGACCGTGGCCGCGGGTCGCCGCGCTCGTGGACCGGGCGCCGCGCCGGGTCTGGGCGCTCACCCTGGCCGGGCTCCTCGCGTGTGCCGCGTTCGCACCGACCCTCTCCTCCAAGGGCGTCCCCCTCGACGAGACGTTCGTCAACGACGCGCCCTCCGTCGCCGCCCAGCAGACGCTCGGCCGGCACTTCCCCGGTGGCGCCGGCAACCCCGCCGTGATCATCGCGGACGCCGGCCGGTACGACGCCGTCCTCGCCGCCGCCCGGCACACCCGCGGCGTCGCCTCCGCCGCCGGAGTGAGCGCCTCGGGCCGCCCCGGCGGGGAACCCCGGACCGTCGACGGCCGGGTACGGATCGACGCCACGCTGGAGGGCACCGCCGACGGCGAGGACGCGCGGCGGACGGTCGCCCGGCTGCGCGACGCCGTCCACGCCGTGCCCGGCGCCGACGCGATCGTCGGCGGCTACACCGCCCAGCGCTACGACACCCTGCGCACCGCCGAGCACGACCGGACGCTCATCGTGCCGGTCGTCCTCGCGATCATCCTCGTCATCCTCATGGGACTGCTGCGCTCCCTGGTGATGCCGGTGCTGCTGGTCGCCACCGTCGCGCTCAGCTTCCTCGCCACGCTCGGGGTGTCCTCCCTGGTCTTCACGCACGTGTTCGGCTTCACCGGCACCGATCCGTCCGTGCCGCTGTACGGATTCGTGTTCCTGGTGGCACTCGGCGTGGACTACAACATCTTCCTGATGTCCCGGGCCCGCGAGGAGACCCTCCGCGCCGGCGTACGGCAGGGGGTGCTGCGGGCGCTGGTCGCCACCGGCGGGGTGATCACCTCCGCCGGGGTCGTGCTGGCCGCGACCTTCGCCGCCCTCGGGGTGATCCCGCTGGCCTTCCTCGTCCAGGTCGCCTTCATCGTCGCCTTCGGCGTGCTCCTGGACACGCTCGCCGTGCGCTCGCTGCTCGTTCCCGCGCTCGTGCGGGACGCCGGGGCGCGCGCCTGGTGGCCGGCCCGGTTCGGCGGATCGGCGGAACGTGGGGACCGTACGCATCCGTGACGGCCCTTCGTGCGGAAGACCTTCATGGAGAACCGAAGACCCGCACAGAGACACGAGCCCGCCTCCGCCCCCGCGAGAGGAACCGCGATGCATCCCACCCTCCGGCACGCCACACTTCGCCACCGTGCCGCCCCCCGCCCGCCCGCCGGAGCCGTCCGGTGAGCGGCGCGGTGCGCACCGTCCCCGGGCCCACCGACCACGTGGTCGTCGTCGGGGCCGGGCTCGCCGGGCTGTCCGCCGCGCTCCATCTCCTGGGCGCCGGGCGGCGGGTGACGGTCGTGGAGCGGGCGGACGGGCCCGGCGGGCGGGCCGGGCTGCTGGAGCGCGGCGGATACCGGTTCGACACCGGGCCCACCGTGCTGACCATGCCGCACCTCGCCGAGGCCGCCTTCGCCGCCGTCGGCGAGACCCTGCGCGACCGGCTCGACCTGATCCCGCTGCACCCCGCCTACCGCGCCCGCTTCGCCGACGGCAGCGGACTCGACGTGCACACCGAGCCGGACGCCATGGAGGCCGAGGTCGAACGGTTCGCGGGACCGGCCGAGGCGGCGGGCTACCGGCGGCTGCGGCACTGGCTCGAACGGCTCTACCGCGCCCAGATGCGCCGCTTCATCGACGCCAACTTCGACTCCCCGCTGCACCTCCTCCACCCCGACCTCGCCCGGCTCGCCGCCCTCGGCGGCTTCGGCCGGCTCGACGCCGCCATCGGCCGCTTCCTGCACGACGAACGGCTGCGCCGCGTCTTCTCCTTCCAGGCCCTCTACGTCGGTGTGCCGCCCGCCCGCGCGCTCGCCGCCTACGCCGTCATCGCCTACATGGACACCGTCGCCGGGGTCTACTTCCCGCGCGGCGGCATGCACGCCCTGCCCCGCGCCATGGCCGACGCCGCCGCCGACGCGGGCGCCGACCTCCGCTACGGACACACCGTCACCGCGCTGGAGCGCAGCGGCAGCCGGGTCACCGCCGTCCGCACCGACCAGGGCCGCATCCCCTGCGACGCCCTCGTCCTCACCCCCGACCTGCCCGTCGCCTACCGCCTCCTCGGCCGCACCCCCCGCCGCCCGCTGCGGCTGCGGCACGCGCCCTCCGCCGTCGTCCTGCACACCGGAACCGACCGCACCTGGCCCGGACTCGGCCACCACACCCTCTCCTTCGGCCACGCCTGGGAGGGCACCTTCCGTCAGATCACCCGCACCGGAGAGCTGATGTCCGACCCGTCGCTGCTGATCACCCGCCCCACCGCCACCGATCCCGGGCTCGCCCCGCCCGGACGTCACGTCCACTACGTCCTCGCCCCCTGCCCCAACACCGACCTCGGCCCCACCGCCGCCGAGTGGAGCGACCTCGCCCCCCGCTACCGCGACCGGCTCCTCACCGAGCTCGAACGCCGGGGACTGCCCGGCCTCGGCGCCGCCCTGGAAGAGGAGTGCCTGGTCACCCCGGCCGACTGGACGGCCGGCGGGCACGCGGCCGGCACCCCGTTCTCCGCCGCGCACACCTTCGCCCAGACCGGCCCGTTCCGGCCCCGCAACCTCGTGCGCGGCACCGACAACGCCGTCCTCGCCGGCTGCGGCACGACTCCCGGCGTCGGCGTCCCGACGGTCCTCGTCTCCGGCCGGCTCGCCGCCGAACGCGTCACGGGCGTCACCGCCGAGCGCCGCACGGGCGGCCGCACCGTACCGGCCCGCCGCCGTCCGCGCCCCGCCGGACAGGGGACCACCCCGTGACCCGGCGCGAGCTGGACGCGGCCGGCATCACCGACCCCGCGCTGCGCGCCGCGTACGCCACCTGCCGGGAGCTCAACGCCCGCCACGGCCGTACGTACTTCCTCGCCACCCGGCTGCTGCCCGCCGAGCGCCGGCCCGCCGTGCACGCGCTGTACGGGTTCGCCCGCTGGGCCGACGACCTCGTCGATCTCCCCGACCCGGCCACCGGCCTCGCGGGCAGCGCGGCCGCCCTGGACCGGCTCGAACAGCGTCTGGTGGCCGGGCTGCGCGGCGGCGACAGCGACGAACCCGTGGTCCGCGCCCTCGCCGACACCGCCGGGCGCTACGCCATCGACCACCGGCACTTCACCGACTTCATGGCGTCCATGCGCAGCGATCTGACCGTCACCGACTACCCCACCTACGACGACCTGCGCGGCTACATGCACGGTTCGGCGGCCGTGATCGGGCTGCAGATGGTGCCGGTCCTCGGCACCGTCGTCCCGCGCGCGGAGGCCGAGCCGTACGCCGCCGCGCTCGGCCTCGCCTTCCAGCTCACCAACTTCCTGCGGGACGTGGGCGAGGACCTCGACCGGGGCCGCATCTACCTCCCCGCCGACCTGCTGGCCGCCCACGGCGTCGACCGCGTCCTGCTGCGCTGGAGCAGGGACACCGGCCGCCGCGACCCCCGCATCACCGCCGCGCTGCGCGCCGCCGAGGACCTCACCCGGGGCGTCTACCGGCAGGCGGTGCCCGGGCTCGCCCTGCTCGACCCGGTGGCGCGGCCGTGCATCAGGACCGCGTGCGTGCTCTACGGCGGCATCCTGGACGCCGTCGCCCAGGACGGCCACGCCGTGCTGCACCGCCGGGCCGTCGTCCCCCGGCGCCGCCGGCTCGCCGTGGCCGTCGACGGCCTGACCCGGGTGACGAACGCCCGGCTGCGCGCCCGCCGTGCCCGCCGTACCGGCACCGGCTCCGACGGCATCCCGTACCCCGCCCTCGTGGCCCCCGCATCCGAGGAGCCCAGAGAGAAGGAGACCGTATGACCCCCGCCCCGGGCGGCGGGAGCCGTCCGCCCCGTGCCGCCCGGCTTCCGCTGCGGCTGCGGCGCCACGCCCCCGCCTGGGCGGCGCAGCGGCCCACCTGGCAGGACGCCAAACCCGCGCTGATCGGCGGGCTGCTGAAGGAGGCGCTCGCCCGCCCCGCCGGCAACTGGTTCGTCGTCGGCGCCTCCCGGGACGTCCCCGCCGACCGCCCCCTCGCCCGTACCGTCGCCGGACACGAGGTGGTCCTGTGGCGCGACGCCGAGGGCGCCCTCGTGGGCGGCCCGGGCAGCTGCCCGCACCTGGGCGCCCCCCTGCGCGAGGGCCCCGTCCGCTGCGGCACCCTGGTGTGCCGCTGGCACGGGCTGGCCCTGGACGGCACCGCCCGCGCGGGCTGGCAGCCGTACCCCGCGCACGACGACGGCGTCCTGGTCTGGGTACGCCTGGACGACGCCGGCGGCGAGGACCCGCTGCCCGCCCCGCTCGTGCCGCCCCGCCCCGCCACCGCCCGCGCGCTGGCCGCCGTCCACGTCGCCGCCGGCACCTGCGAGCCGGAGGACGTCGTCGCCAACCGGCTCGACCCCTGGCACGGGGCCTGGTTCCACCCCTACTCGTTCGTCGACCTCACCGTCGTCTCCGTGCCCGACGCCAGGAGCGCGGACCCGGACGACGGACTGGTCGTGGACGTGGCGTTCAAGGTGGCCGGACGGCTCGTCGTGCCGGTCCGCGCCGTGTTCACCGCGCCCGGACCCCGCACCGTCGTCATGCGCATCACCGAGGGAGAGGGCGCGGGCTCCGTCGTCGAGACGCACGCCACCCCGCTCGGCACCGACGCCCGGGGCCGCCCGCGCACCGCCGTCGTCGAGGCCGTCGTCGCCGTCTCCGACCGGCCGGGCTTCGCCCTCGCCCGCCGCGCCGCTCCCGTCGTACGGCCGCTGATGCGCGCCGCCTCCGGACGGCTGTGGCGCGACGACCTCGCCTACGCGGAGCGCCGCTGGGAGCTGCGCGCCACCGGCCGCTTCCCGGGCTGAGGCCCAGCCCCTGCCTCCGACCCTCCGTCAGCAACCGAGGACGAAGGCCGTCGTGACCCGCACATGTCCAGGCGGAACCGGGGCAAGCGGAGGAATACGAGGGTGGACGGCAGGAAACGGAAGTCGAATCGGAGGTGGCATCCGCGATGAGCGCGAAGGTGCTGGAGTGTTTCCCCGCAGGGGCCCCGCGCGGATCGTGGCCGGCGGAGGAGTTCGCCGCCCAGCGCCGCGCCGAGGGCGAGGCGGCGACCGTGGTGATGGACCTCGAACAGGACGCGTTCCTCGTGGTGGTCCCCGCGGCGGAGGACGAGCAGCGACCGGCGTGACCCGGACAGGGGGGAGGGGCGTCCGTACCGCTGACGGACGCCCCTCTCGCATGGTGTCATGTACCTGATCTGACGCCCCGGATCCGATCCCACCGGATCCGATCCCACCGGATCCGGTCCCGCCGGCTCCGGTCCCCCCGTCATGCACCGCCCCGCCGAAGGGCCCCGCCATGCGCACCCCCCGCACCGTCGCACTCGCCGCGACCTCCGGCGCCGCCGCACTGGCCGCGCTGCTCACCGCCCCCACGCCCGCCGCCTCCCTGCCCGCCGGCACCGTCCCCACCGCCGGCACCTACTACGTCCAGAGCGCCACCACCGGACTCGCCGCCGCCGACGCCTCCGGCACCGTCGCCCAGCACAACCCGCGGGGCGACGAGGACCACCAGCAGTGGACCCTGCGCGCCGACGGCTCCGCGTACCGCCTCGAGAGCACCGACACCGCGGGCAGTTGCCTGGGGCGCGCGGGCGACGCGGCGAGAACCGTCGCCTGTACGAGCGCCGACGCCGCCTGGGAGATCACCCCGGCCGACGATGACACATACACCCTCAAGGCGCCCGGCACCGAGCGGTACCTCACCGTCGCCGCCAAGCCCGCCGGCGCGAACTATCCGGCCCCGCTCGCCCTCGGCGCCTCCGGCGAACTGGCCTCCTGGTACCTCACCCCGGTCACCTCACCCACCCGCCCCATGCCGCCCGCCGACCAGCGCACCCTGGACCAGGTCACCTTCCTCACCGCGCACAACGCTTACGCCAACGGCGTCGACGGCGGCTTCGCCCCGCCCTTCGTCAACCTCGTGCCCAACCAGACCCGCGGCATCGACCAGCAACTCGCCGACGGCGTACGGGGCTTCATGCTCGACCTGCACCAGACCCCGGACGGCGCGATCCTCTGCCACGACAGCTGCACCCTGGTCAGCCGGCCGGTCGCCCTCTGGGTGGACCTTCAGCGCATGGTGGACTTCCTCGCCGCCCACCCCGACCAGTTCGTCACCGTCTTCATGGAGGACTACGTCGACCCCGGCGTCCTGCGCGCCGAACTCGCCCGCGTGCAGGGCCTGTCCGACGTCCTCTACCGCCCCGACCGGACGGGCGTGCGGCAGAACGGCTGGCCCCGCATGGCCGACCTCGTCGCCGCCGGTCACCGGCTGCTGCTCTTCACCGACCACAGCCGCGCCGCCGACGAGTCCGCCGGACTCACCCGGGACAGCTTCGGGGTGATGTACCAGCGGGAATGGACGGTGGAGAACTACTGGTCCATGGGGTCCGGGATCGGCTCCTCCGACTGGTCCTGCTACAGCCGCTGGTACGACGCGGGCACCACGCTCCCGCTCACCCGCACCGAACCCGGCTTCCGCCCGCTGTTCGTCATGAACCACTTCCGGGACGCCACGATCACCTCCACCGCCCGCACCGACAACACCAAACTCGCCGACCGCGCCCGGCGGTTCTGCCAGCCGGCCGCCCGCAAGAAGCCCACGTACCTCGCCGTGGACCGCTACGACCTCGGCGATCCGGCGGCCGCGGTGAACACCCTGAACACGTACGTGTATCCGTGACGCGGGCGTGATGCGCGGGCGGTCAGGTGCGACCGCCCGCCGCTGTCCTGCGCGTGCGGGACGACCGTCGGCAGGCCGCCGATCCGGGCGCGTTCCGGCGGTGCGACCGGGGCCGCACCGATGCGGGGCTCGGTCCCGGGGCCCGCACGGCCGTGACGCACGCGCACGTGACCGCCCCACCCCCGCCCGCCGGGGACTACCCCAGCCGGCGTCGGAGGAACGCGAGCGTGCTGTCCCACGCCGCCCCCGACGCCTCCGCGTCGTACGCCTCCGGCCGGCCGTCGTTGAAGAACGCGTGACCCGCGGGGTACACCCGCAGATCCGGCTCGACGCCCGCGCCCCGCCGGATCGCCTCCGCCAGCTCCTCCAGCCGCTCCCGCGGAATGCTTTCGTCCCGCTCCCCGTAGTGCCCCAGCACCTCCGCCCGCAGCCCGGAGAAGTCCGGCATCTCCCCCTGGATGACGCCGTAGAACGGCACCGCCGCGCTCACCCGCGGGTCCGCCGCCGCCTGGTACAGCACGAACCCGCCGCCCATGCAGAACCCGACCGACCCGACCGTCCCGGAGGTCACCTCCGGGAGCCCCAGCAGATGGTCGACCGCCCCGGACAGCAGCTCCACCCCGCGCGCCACCGGCAGCGCCCGCATCATCCGCAGGGCTTCGTCGCTGTCGTGGGCGACATTGCCGCCGTACAGATCGGGGGCGAGGGCCACGAATCCCTCCGCGGCCAGCCGGCGGGTGACGTCGGCGATGTGGTCGGTCAGCCCCCACCACTCCTGGATGACGACGACCCCGGGCCCCCGCCCGGACGGCGGGAGGGCCAGATACCCGTGGGCCGTCGTACCGGCGCTCGGGAAGGTCACGTTCTGATGGGCGGGGGCCCCGGTGGACTTCGGCAGTTCGGACAACGTGCTCAACTCCTGTGGGGGGAGGCGGTGAAGGACGCCTTCGCTGCGGGCGCCGGGACCGCACGCCCCGGCGTGATCTTCAACCATGCCACGCACTCGCACCGTGTTACGTATAACCTGTGCCCATGAACCGCATCGCCCTGGTCACCCTCGTCGTAGCCGACTACGACGAGGCGATCCGCTTCTACACCGACGCCCTCGGCTTCCGGCTCGTCGAGGACGCGCCCCGCCCCGACGGCTCCCGCTGGGTCGTCGTCGAACCCGCCGGGACGCCCGCCGGCGGCACCGGGCTGCTGCTCGCCCGCGCCAAGAACGACCCGCAGCGCGCTCGCGTCGGCGACCAGACCGGCGGCCGCGTGGGCCTCTTCCTGCACACCGACGACTTCGCCGGCGCCCACGCCCGGATGCGCGCCGCCGGCGTCACCTTCCTGGAGGAGCCCCGGCACGAGCCGTACGGCACGGTCGCCGTCTTCCAGGACCTCTACGGCAACCGCTGGGACCTCCTCCAGCCCGCCACCCCCACCACCTGAACAACGACCTCACCGACCACTCAGAGACAGGCAGTACAGACCGGCATGACCACCACCCTCGAACCCGTCACCCTCGACACCGCCACCCTCCGCCGGCTCCCCAAGGCCGTCCTGCACGACCACCTCGACGGCGGGCTGCGCCCCGCGACCGTCGTCGAGCTGGCCGCACGCGTCGGCCACCCCCTGCCCGCCACCGACCCGGCCGCCCTGGCCGACTGGTTCCGCGCGGCCGCGGGCTCCGGCGACCTCGTGCGGTACATAGCCACCTTCGAACACACCCTCGCCGTCCTTCAGACCCGCGAGGGCCTGCTGCGCGCCGCCGAGGAGTACGTGCTCGACCTCGCCGCGGACGGTGTCGTCTACGGCGAGGTCCGCTACGCCCCGGAGCTGATGGTCGACGGGGGACTGGGCCTCGCGGAGGTCGTGGAGACCGTGCAGGAGGGCCTCGCCGCCGGCATGGCGAAGGCGGCGGCCGACGGCACCCCGGTCCGCGTGGGCACGCTGCTCTGCGGGATGCGCATGTTCGACCGCTGCCACGAGGTGGCCGAACTGGCGGTGGCGTACCGGGACGCGGGCGTCGTCGGCTTCGACATCGCCGGCGCCGAGGACGGCTTCCCGCCCGCCGACCACCTCGACGCCTTCGCCCTTCTGCGCCGCGAGAACATGCCGTTCACCATCCACGCCGGTGAGGCCCACGGACTGCCCAGCATCCACCAGGCGCTCCAGGTGTGCGGCGCCCAGCGCATCGGCCACGGCGTCCGCATCATGGACGACATCGTGGACGGCCGGCCCGGCCGTCTCGCGAGCTGGATCCGCGACCGCCGCGTCGCCCTGGAGATGTGCCCGACCTCCAATCTCCAGACCGGCGCGGCCGGCTCGATCGCCGGGCACCCGATCACGGCCCTGCGCGACCTCGGCTTCCGGGTCACCCTCAACACCGACAACCGGCTGGTGTCGGGCACGACGATGACCCGCGAGATGGAACTGCTCGTCCGGGAGGCCGGCTGGACGGCCGCGGACCTGCGGGCGGTCACGGTCGACGCGCTCGAGAGCGCGTTCCTGCCGTACGACGAGCGGCGCGCGCTCATCGAGGACGTGGTGCTGCCGGGGTACGCGGCCGTGCTCCGGTCCTGACCGCCTCAGCCCGCCGAGGCCTCCAGCAGCCCCCGTACGTAGGCGGCCTGGCCGGCGTGCTGGAGGTCGTCGGAGACCACGCTCACCAGGCGCGCACCCAGCGTGACGGGCGGGTCCCAGCGCTCGTCCACGATCCGGTCCAAGTCCTGGGCACCGATGCCGTGCAGGTAGGCCAGGGTCTGTTCGTGGACGGCGTCGTAGTAGCCGGTGAGCAGGTCGGCCGAGTCGACCCGCACCTTGGCGACCTTCGCCGGGGTGTGGCCGTAGCCGGTGTCCTGGGCGGGGAGGCCGAGGGCGAACCGCTTCTGCCAGTCCGCGCAGAGCCAGACCTGCTCGCGTCCGGCGACCTCGGCGACGTGGTCGTCCTGGACGCGGGTGAGATGCCAGACGAGCCAGGCGATGGAGTTGGTGGAGTCGGCGGGGGGCGCGTTCAGGGTGTCGGGGGAGAGGCCGTCAACGGCGGCGTGGACCTCTTCCCGGATGCGGCTGTACGCGTCGATGAGAATGTCCTTCGCATGCATACGTCCACCATGACCCATCCGGGTACGCGACGCGACCATCGGCGCCCCCGAAAGGGGCGCGGGGAACTGCGCGAGCAACCACCCCTCACCCGCAGCCCCCACACAACCCCACCCACCTGAGCTCTCCCGGGGTCCAAGGGGCGGAGCCCCTTGAAGGGATGGGACGGGTAAGGGCGGCGGGGGCGAAAAAAGCCCGTCCCGCCCCCCCACTCAGCCACCCCCGCCGGGGGTCTCGTTCCCACTCCCCTCCAACAACCCCATCAGCGCCCGCGCGGCGGGACTCGTCGCCGCCTCCGCCGGCAACAACGCCACCGTCTCGTACGCCCGCTCACCCACCCCCTTCAACGCCAACGACACCAGCCCCCCGGCCTCCCGCTTCGCCCCGAAGTGCCGCGGCACCACCGCCACCCCCAACCCCTCCTGCACCAACTCCAGCAGACTGTGCACGTCGCTCACCTCCAGTGCCACCGTCCGCCGCACCCCCGCCTCCCCGAACACCGCGTCCGTCGTCCGCCGCGGCCCCCAGTCCGGATGGAAGTCCACGAACTCCTCCCCGCCCAGCTCCTCCGGCGTCACCGGCCCACCCCCGGCCAGCCGGTGCGCCGGATGGCACAGCACCGTCATCGGCTCCGCCGCCAACGGCACCGACCGCAGCTGGTCCCCGGCCACCGGCGTCCGTACCGCGAACGCCAGATCGACCCCGCCCGCCGCGACCTCCTCCGCCAGCGCCCCCGACCCCGCCTGCCGCAGCCGTATCTCCACGTCCGGATGGCGCCGCCGGAACCCGGCGAGCAGCCGCGCCACCCGCACCCCCGCGATGCACTGCTCCGTCCCCACGCACAGCGTGCCGCGCAGCACGCCCTGCACCGCCGCCACCGCCTCCTGGGCCGCCCGCACCCGGTCCAGGATGCGGACCGCCTCGGCGTACAGTGCCCGCCCCGCCTCGGTGAGCGTCACACTGCGGGTGGTGCGCACGAACAGCGGCGCCTGCAGCTCCCGCTCCAGTGCCCGTACGGAGGCGGACAGACCCGACTGCGAGACCAGCAGCCGGTCCGCCGCGCGGGTGAAGTGCCGGTCCTCGGCGACGGCCACGAAGTGCCGCAGATGGCGCAGTTCCATGATTGAGAAGCGTAGCCGCTGAGTTCCATCCGATTCTTCTGTTGGACCGCTGGCCGTCGGCGGACGAGAGTGGAGCGCGCCCCGGTGCCCACCCCGCGCCGGACCCATGACGAGACAGACAGCCTTCCTGGAGTGCACGTGTACACGGCAGATCCCGCACGCTACGAGGCCATGCCCTACCGCCGCACCGGGCGCAGCGGCCTGAAGCTGCCCGCGCTCTCGCTCGGCCTGTGGCACAACTTCGGCCCCGACCGGCCCGTGGAGACCCAGCGGCAGATCCTGCGCCGCGCCTTCGACCTCGGCGTCACGCACTTCGACCTCGCCAACAACTACGGCCCGCCGCCCGGCGCCGCCGAGTCCGCGCTCGGCGAGGCCCTGAAGGCGGACTTCACGCCGTACCGCGACGAGCTGGTGATCTCCACCAAGGCCGGCTATCTGATGTGGCCGGGCCCGTACGGCGAATGGGGCTCGCGCAAGTACCTGCTGTCCTCGCTCGACCAGAGCCTCACGCGGATGGGCCTGGAGTACGTCGACATCTTCTACTCGCACCGCCCCGACCCGGAGACTCCCCTGGAGGAGACGATGGGCGCGCTGCACTCCGCCGTGCGGCAGGGCAAGGCGCTCTACGTCGGCGTCTCCAACTACTCCCCGGAGCAGACCCGCGAGGCCGCCCGCATCCTCGGCGAGCTGGGCACCCCGCTCCTCATCCACCAGCCGCGCTACTCCATGCTCGACCGGCGCCCCGAGGACGAGGGGCTCCTGGACACGCTGGACGAGCTGGGCGTCGGCTCCATCGCCTACTCGCCGCTGGAGCAGGGCCTGCTCACCAGCCGCTACCTGGACGGCATCCCGGAGGACTCCCGCGCCGCGGGCGACAGCCCGTTCCTCACCGCCGACAAGGTCACCGAGGACCTGGTGAACCGGCTGCGCGCGCTCGACGGACTCGCCCGCGACCGCGGCCAGAGCCTCGCGCAGCTCGCGCTCGCGTGGGTGCTGCGCGGCGGCCGCGTCACCTCGGCGCTGGTCGGCGCGAGCAGCGCACGGCAGCTGGAGGACAGCGTGGCGGCCACGCGCGCGCTCGACTTCGACGCGGAGGAACTCGCCCGGATCGACGAACTCGTCAAGGGCTGAAGGCCCGAAAAACCGTCGCGGGCCGATGAGTTGACCAGCGGCGGGAGGGGGCGGCGCCCCTCCCGCCGCTTTTCGGCCATCGCCGCCGCGGAATATGTCAGGAGACTGGCCGAAACCGCATGGTGACAGTGAGTCAGGAGTGACGATACTCGAACTCAGGGCAATTCGGCGACGATCGGAACGCGCTGCGGCTTTTCACCGTCGGCCCGCACAGGCCCTGGGTGCACAGCGAGCGAAGACGAGGGAACGACGGGCCTGACCCGGCAGTGAGCGCCGCACTGGGGGAACGAACGTGCACGACGAATTCCTGTGCCATGTGACCGCCTACGGCATCTGCGGCGGCAGGCGGGTCGGAGTGCCACTGGGCACCTACCGGGCCCCCACCCTGGCGTTGGCCCTGTGGTGGATGCGCGACCGGGCGTTATGGATCGCCGAACGTCTCGATCCGCACCCCGACAACCCCCTCTATCCGCCCAACGCCATCGCCCCGGTCGGCGAGACCGTCCCCGACGTCCCTACCCTGCTGCGCGGCTGGTGCGGCGACGACGGCCAGCAGGAACTCGCCGCCGACGAGCTGGCCGCCGGGCACCTCGTCCGGATCGCCACCAGCGACGACACCACCGAGTACGAGCTGCTGGCCGAGTCCGTCGACGCCCTGCGCATCCAGCGCTTCGCCTCCGCGCTGTCGACGCCGGCGGCCTGACCGGGGCCGCTCCGCTCACGTGGAACGGCGCCCGCGCACCCGCCGGGCCGCGAGCCCGCCCAGCAGGCCCGCGACCAGCCCCCACCCCAGCGCGAGGCCGACCGCGGGCCACAGCTCGGGGCGCAGGAACAGGACACCGGAGAGCCCGCCGCCGAGGTCGCCGATCCCGATCAGTGACAGTCCGTAGTGTGCCGAGATCCGGGCCATCAGACAGACGGCGAGGACCGTGAGCGCCAGCGCGACCGCCGTCCGTACCGCGTGCCGCCACAGCGGGGTCCGGGCGGGGGAGCGGACGGCGGCCGCGTACGCGGCGGACAGCACCAGTACCGCGTCCACCACGACCAGCCACCAGACGCGTCCGTCGTGCCGGGCCAGGGTGGTGAGGTTCAGGGTGGAGACGTCGGGGGTGCGCAGCACCTCGTCGAGGAGGCGCGGCATCGGCAGTCCGAAGGGTCCGTCCACCCTGCCGTGCCAGGTCGCGCCGAGGCCGAGAGTGAAGACCGGCCATACGACGTTCGGCAGCCCCAGCAGGATCACGGCGAGGGTGCGGGCGGGGTGACCGCGGGTGCCGGCCACGACCAGGGCGATCACGGCGCCGAGCGCGACGCACGCGAGCAGCAGCCCCACCATCGTGTACGCCGCCGGGCGCGCCCCTTCGCAAGGGCGCGGCAGCGGCACCGCACGGGACACGGCGACGGCGAGGACGAGGACGCCCGCGAGCCAGAGCATCCCGAACAGCACGGTCACCGGCACGTCCGTCGTGAAGCCGGCCTCGGGGGTGAGGCCGAACAGTTCGCCCAGGTCACCGAGGGTGCCCTCGCCGAGGGGGACCTCGAAGGTGTGGTGCGCGGTGAGGGCGAGGGCGAGCAGAGCGGGCAGCCAGAGGACGGCGATACGGGCGGCGTGGGCGGCGGGGGGTGCCGTACGGGCGTGGCGACAGAACGCGGTGCCGAGGACGAGGGCGCCGACGAGGGTGACCGAGAGCGGCATCAGGGTGAGCCCGGCGCGGGAGCCGGCCAGGTCGCCGGCGTGGCCGTCGAGGGTGAGGGCGCCGCCCACCGCGGCCACCACGGCGGCCTCGACGACGCGCGGGTAGGCGCCGGCGGGCAGCCCGGTCGCGCCGGCCGCCGCGAGACCGAGGGCGGCGGTGACGGCCATGGCGAGGAGCGCGCCGAGGACGGCGGCGAGGGCGTGCAGCCAGTGACGGAGGGGGGTGGGCACGGGGTCACGGTATGTGCGGGGGACGGGTGGCGCGCGTCGGCTTTCCTCGCCCCCGCCGGAATCAGCCGGCCGCGATCACCCACGCGTAGTCGCCCAGCCCCCGCACCGCCCCCGCCGGGACCTCGCCCAGGTCCGTGAGGAGCTTCTCCAGGCGGCCGGTCACCGCGTCGAACGCGACGTCCGTCACCACGCCCCGTTCCTCCCCCTCCTCCGACAGCACCCGCAGCCCCACCGGCTTCGGCACGGCCCCCCGCCACCGTTCGCCCTCCGCGCCCGCCCCGGACTCCACCAGCACCGCGTCCGCCCCCACCGCGTGCAACGCCGTCCACGGCAGCACCGTCGTCCCCCGCCCGCGCCCCGAGACCCGCACCCCCGCGATCCCGCCCCGCGCCACGTCCACGTCGAGCCCCGCCACCGTGCCGAGCTCCGCCGCCTCGCCCAGTGTGACCACCGGCAGCCCGACCACCCCGGAGTACAGAATCACGGATGGATCTCCTTCCCGTCCCGCACCCGGTACGCCGCCACCTGGTCCGCGAACTCCGCGAGGTCGTCCGCCACGAAGCGGGTCGCGTCGGCCGGGATCACCAGCGCGCGCCCGGACACCGCGAGGGTCTCCCCGCGCGGCAGGTACACCTTGCGCCGGCGCCGCCGCGACCCCGGCACCACCGCGTCCCGCGCCGACACCCGGAAGCCGACGACCCGTCCGCTGATTCCGCCCTCGACCACCACGTCCAGCACCACCCCGACCTCCGCGCCGGTGTCCGTGAGCACCCGCGCGCCCAGCACCCGTCCCCGCGCCGCCTCCTTGCGCGCCACCACGGCGGCCGGCTCGGCGAGCACCTCCCGGCCGCGGATCATCACCGCGTGCGGGCCGAGCGCGTGCACCGCCGTCCACGGCAGACTCTGCCGCAGCGGCCCCGCCAGCAGCCCCCGGCCGCTGAGCGTGAACCCCGTGACCCGTCCGGCCGGGCCGTCGAAGACCGTGTCCTTCACCTGGGCGACCGCGTCCCCGCCCAGCGTCACCACCGGACGCCCGGACAGCCGTCCCGCCTCCATCAGCGCGCTCATCGCACGCCCCACCTCCCGCCCCGGCGCCCCCGCTGCACCGCGATGACGGTCCCCGACCGCCGGCTCGCCTGCAGCCACAGGAGGAGCCCGGAGAACACCGCCACGGCCACGACCGCGACGACCAGCCACACCCACCAGCCCATCGCGCACCTTCCTCACCCCGGCCCGGCACCCGCCGGCCGGACGCGTCACAGTGCGTCTGCCCCGCCCGGGCCGCCCGATGCGCCACGGACGCGGCACGCCGTGCCAGGACGTGACGTACACGGCATTACTGGTGGGACTGCCCCGCCGATCGCTGGGTACGAGCACTCGTGCGGCGCCTGTGGACGCGGGTGCCGCACGGCACGGAACAGGCCCGGCGAGAGAGAACCGAATGACCGAGTATCTGGACGGAGCGGTGATACCGACTGACTTCGACATGCCCGTCGAGCCGCTGCGACGGGCCGCGCACTACTCGGGAGAACCGGGCTCCATCGCCGAGGCCCGGACCTTCGCCGAGCAGTTCCTCGGACAGCTCCGCTCCGAATGGTGCGCACCGGTCGACAAGCGGGCGGTCGGCGACCTGCTCCTGGTGGTGAGCGAACTCGTCACCAACGCGGACCGGCACAGCCACGGCCCGTACATCCTCGAACTGGAGGGCACCGACTCCGACGTGACCGTCGCGGTCTACGACAGCAGCGCCGCCCTGCCCCGCCGCTTCCCCCGGGACCCCGCACGCGTGGGCATGCACGGACTGGAGATCGTGCACGCCGTCGCCGCCCGGGTGACCGCGGAACGGGTACCGGTCGGAAAGTGCGTCAGGGCCGTCGTCGCACTGCGCCGTTGATCCGACCACCCGACCGTCCGACCAGTATGCTCACGTCATCGACAGGAGGCGCCGGCACAGGGCGCCGGCCGTCCGAGGGAGTGAGCGTGGCGGACCGTCCGCTGCCGCACGGCGGGTTACGGGTGGGCACGGCGGATCCCGTGTGGGTACTGGACCCCACGGCCGCTCTGCTGCTGGTCGAGGACGACGCCGGGGACGCCCTGCTGGTGCGCGAGACGCTCGCCGACAGCGGGCTGTCGATGGACGTCACCTGGTGCAGGACCCTCGCCGAGGCGCGCGCCTTCCTGGAGCGGCGCCGTCCGTCGCCCGTCTGCGTCCTGCTCGACCTGCACCTGCCGGACACCCAGGGCGTGGACGCCGTACGGCTCGTGCGCGAGGGCCACTCCGAGGCCGCCGTCGTGGTGCTCACCGGGCTCGCCGAGAACGAGGCCGGGCTCGCCGCGGTCGCCGCGGGCGCGCAGGACTTCCTCGCCAAGGACGGCCTCGGCCCGGAGGCCCTCGGCCGCGCCGTGCGCTACGCCCTGCAACGCAAACAGGTCGAACGCTCCGCCGCCGAGGTCCAGGCCGGCCGGCTGCTCGCCCGGGAGAACGCCCGGCTGGAGCGCGGGCTGCTGCCCGTCCCGCTGCTCCGCTCCGACCGGCTGAAGGTCTTCTCCCGCTACAGCCCCGGCCGCGACCACGCGCTGCTCGGCGGGGACTTCTTCGACGTCGTCGAGACCGCCGACGGCACCCTGCACGCCGTCATCGGCGACGTCTCCGGGCACGGCGCCGTCGAGGCCGCCCTCGGGGTGTGCCTGCGCGTGGCCTGGCGGGCCGCCGTGCTCACCGGCTGCGTCGGCATCGAACTGGTCCGCCTCCTGGAGGAGATCCTGTGCGCCGAGCGCGGCGAGGAGTACCTCTTCGCCACGGTGACCGTGCTCCGGCTCGACGCGGACCACCGCCGGCTGCACACCCTTCGCGCCGGTCATCCCGGCCTGCTCGTGCGCACCGGCACCGGGACGGAACTCTACGAACCGGCGCCGGGCCCCGCGCTCGGCGTGGTTCCCGGGTACGTCCACTGGCCGGAGACGACCCGGCCCGCCGCGGACATCGAGGCGGTGACCCTGTTCACCGACGGCCTCTTCGAGGGCGTCGTCGCCCCCGGCCGACGGCTCGGCGAGGACGGGCTGCTCGCCGTGGCCCGCTCCCACGCCGGGCTGCGCGGCCGCGCCTTCGTCGACGCCGTCGTCGAAGAGGTCGCCACCCGCACTGCCGGCCACGGCGGACTCGCCGACGACATGGCTGTCCTGCATCTGACGAAGAGCACCGAAGGAGCACGTCCGTGACCGCATCCGTCGAACCCATCCAGGTACTGCTCGTCGAGGACGACCCCGGCGACGAGCTGATGACCCGCGAGGCGTTCGAGGACAACAAGATCAACAACACGCTGCACGTCGTCCGGGACGGCCAGGAGGCCCTCGACTTCCTCTACCGCAACGGCACGTACGGCGACGCGCCCCGTCCGGACCTCATCCTGCTCGACCTCAACCTGCCCAAGTACGACGGCCGGCAGGTGCTCCAGCGGATCAAGTCCGACGAGGAACTCGCCCACATCCCCGTGGTGGTCCTCACCACCTCCTCCGCCGAGGAGGACATCCTGCGCAGCTACCGGCTGCACGCCAACGCCTACGTCACCAAGCCGGTCGACCTCAACCAGTTCATCGCGGCGGTGCGCCAGATCGACGAGTTCTTCGTGTCGGTGGTGAAGCTGCCGCGGAACTGAGCGGCCCGGGCGCGATGCGCACGCGGACGCGGGTGGTGCCGGCCCCTCATCCGACGATCGATGAGGAACCGGCACCACCCGCGCGTGAAGGCGTTCTCGCGAAAGCTCCCGTCAGGCGGACTCGACCCGCTGGACGTCGGCCAGCATCCCGGTGCGCAGCTGCTCGATGATCCGCTTGATCAGCCGCGAGACGTGCATCTGCGAGCAGCCCAGCTGCGCGCCGATGTCGGCCTGCGTGGCCTCCTCCACGAACCGCATGTGGATGATCCGGCGGTCGCGCTCGCTCAGCTCCGCGACGAGCGGGGCCAGCGTGTGGAAGTCCTCGACGAGGCCCATCGCCTCGTCCTCCTCGCCGATGAAGTCCGCCAGCACGGCCTCGCCGTCCTGGTCCTCACCGGAGAGGGCGGCGTCCAGCGAGGAGGAGTTGTAGCCGTTGGCCGCGATCTGGGCCTCGACGACGTCCTTCTCGGGCAGGTTCATCAGCGTGGCGAGCTCGGCGACGGTCGGGTCGCGGTCCAGCCGGCTGGACAGCTCCTCGCGCGCCTTGGCCAGCTCCACGCGCAGCTCCTGGAGCCGGCGCGGGACGTGCACGGCCCACGTCGTGTCGCGGAAGAACCGCTTGATCTCGCCGACGATGTACGGCAGCGCGAACGAGGTGAACTCCACCTCGCGGGAGATCTCGAACCGGTCGATCGCCTTGATCAGACCGATCATGCCGACCTGGACGATGTCCTCCATGTCGTCACCGCGGTTGCGGAAGCGCCCCGCCGCGAACCGCACGAGCGACATGTTCATCTCGATCAGCGTGTTGCGCGCGTACTGGTACTCGTGCGTGCCCTCTTCCAGCGTGTGCAGGCGCTGGAAGAACTGGCGGGACAGCTCCCGTGCGTCACGGGGAGCCACCGCACGCGGCTCGACGACGGTGGGCAGCGGGTCCTCACCAGTCGCGGTGCCGGTCGTGCTCGCGGCGACCGTCGGCCTGCTCATGGCGGTTTCCATTACTACCTCTCCCACGGAACTCAAACTTTCGGCTCTGGTCGGGCGTGTCCAGAGCGTCGTGTCAGCGCGAATACCCGGGATCCCGGATCGCATGTCCCCCCACGCGAGAATTTTTTTCTGGCGCCCCCCAGCAGCAGGCTACGCGCTCTCCGCAGCCCTGATCACGTGATCCAGCTCCTCCGGCATGACCGCGATGGGAATCTCCCCGTCGGCCGACACGCACGGCACGATCCGGGACCCCGGATCGACACCGACCGCCTCCCGCACCGAGGGCGCGCGAACCCCGGCCCGCCGCAACCCGCCCGGCAACGCGACCTCCCGCCTGCCGAACGCGGGCTTCCGGACAAGACCGGCCACGACGTCCGCCCTCCGCTGCCGCCTCCGACGCACCAGCCACCCGACGAGCACCGCGGCAAGGACACAACGCACGAGTTCGATCACCCGGGCATGCAAGCAGGCGGGCGGAGAACGGGGCGGTGGGCGCACGTCCTGCCGTACGAGCGAGTGCACACCTACCTTGGTGCACCCCGTCGGCGTGACGAACTCGAGCGCGAGTTGCCCGCGGTGCATGCGAGGTGGCCCGGGAGCTTCGTCGTCGATCTCGACGGAGCGATGATCGGCCGGATCCTGCTCGGGAGAGCACCGGAGCACCACCGCCCGGCTGCCCCGGGGAAGGTCGATCTCGGCTACCTGTTCCTGCCGCGGGCCCGGGGTTTCGGCTACGCCGCCGAATCGTGCGCGGCGGCACTCGGCTGGTCCGAGACCGTCCTTCCCGGTGAGCCGGTGGTGCTCGCCACCCAGACCGCCGACGTGGGCTCGATGCGCCTCCCGGCGAAGCCGGGTTCGCCGAGGCGGAGCGGTTTTGCACCCGGGACGCCGATCAGTGGCTCGGCCCGCGGCCTCCGGTACCGCCCGCCGACCGATCTCGCGTTCGGCAGCGCGAAGCAGCCGGCGCTGGAGCCGGTCGACTTCTCCCAGGGCGGAACGCCGTGGGCTTCCCCCGCCGCCGGTCATCCCTAGGCTGGGGGGATGCAGCCGATGAGCCCTCGTGCCGACCGTCAGGTCCGTGTCCTTCCTCTTCGTTCCGTTCCCTCTTCGGTGCCGGACGCCCCGGTGCGGGCGCCGGGTGGGCGGGAGCCGTTGTGGCGGGATCTTGTCGGGGGTGTGCTGCGGCGGGAGCGGCTTGCGCAGGAGCGGACGCTCAAGGACGTGGCGGAGGCGGCGCGGATCTCGATGCCGTATCTGTCCGAGCTGGAGCGCGGCCGCAAGGAGGCCTCCTCGGAGGTGCTCGCGGCCGCCGCGCGGGCCCTCGGGCTCGGGCTCGGTGACCTGCTCTCCCTGGCCCACAGCGAGCTGAACCGGTATCCCCGGTCCGCGGCGGCGCCGACCGCCTCCCACGGCGGTCTCTGCCTGGCCGCCTGAGCGGACGCACGGCAGTGCCCCCGCCCGGACGGCATCCGGCGGCGGGGGCGCTGTCGCGAGGGCCGTGTCAGACGGACACCAGCCTGCGGCTCAGCACCTCGTCGGCCAGCCCGTAGGCGACCGCCTCCTCCGCGGTGAAGATCTTGTCCCGGTCCATGTCCGCCCGCAGCGTCGCCACGTCGTGGTGGGTGTGCCGGGAGAGCACCTCCTCCACCTGGGAACGGATCCGCACCATCTCCTTGGCCCGCACGGCGAGGTCCGAGACCGTGCCCTGCGACCCGCCCGAGGCCGGCTGCCCCAGCAGCACCCGCGCGTGCTCCAGGACGAACCGCCGCCCCGGATCGCCGCCCGCGAGCAGCACCGCCGCCGTCGACGCCGCCTGTCCGACGCAGAACGTGGAGATCGGTGCCCGCACGAACGTCATCGTGTCGTAGATCGCCATGAGGGAGGTGAAGGAGCCGCCGGGGGAGTTGAGGTAGACCGAGATCTCCTGCTCCGGGTTGGCGGACTCCAGGTGCAGCAGCTGCGCGATCACCACATTGGCGACCCCGTCGTCGATCTCCGTGCCCAGGAAGACGATCCGCTCGCTGAGCAGCCGGCTGAAGACGTCGTACGACCGCTCGCCCTGCGCGGTCCGCTCGACGACGTACGGCACCGTGTACGAACCCATGGTCACAACCCCATCTTCCGTCGCGAGGCGGCCGGGCGGACGTCGGCGAGCGACTCCACCACCCGGTCCACGATTCCGTACTCCCTGGCCTGTTCGGCGGTGAACCAGCGGTCCCGGTCGCCGTCGCGGGAGATCGTCTCCTCGCTCTGCCCGGTGTGCTCGGCGGTGATCCGCTCGATGGCCTTCTTGGTGAACTCCAGGTTCTCCGCCTGGATCTCGATGTCCGCCGTGGTCCCGCCGATCCCGGCCGACGGCTGGTGCATCATGATCCGCGCGTTCGGCAGCGCCAGCCGCTTGCCGTGCGTGCCGACGGTGAGCAGGAACTGCCCCATGCTGGCCGCGAATCCCATCACCAGCGTCGAGACGTCGTTCGGGATCAGCCGCATGGTGTCGTAGATGGCGAGCCCGGCCGTGACCGAGCCCCCCGGGCTGTTGATGTAGAGGCCGATGTCGGTGCGCGGGTCCTCCGCGGACAGCAGGAGCAGCTGTGCGCAGATCCGGTTGGCGGAGACCTCGTCGACCTGGGTGCCCAGGAAGACGATCCGCTGGTTGAGCAGCTGCGCGGCGAGCTGGTCGTCGAAGCGGTTCGGCGGGGTGTCGCCCTCCCCGGCACGGGGCGCGAACGTGAGCGGTGGAGCCATGGTTCCTCCTCGGTGCGGCGTGCTCGTACTGCCTTCACTGTCGGCCGCGCGGGGCCCTCGCAGTCGCGTTCTCGGCCGTCGGCGAATTCGCCACGGGCAGAGCGGAGGCCGCCGGCCGCCAGACCCCGGCCCCCTCGTGCGGCGGGCCACCGATGAGTCGCGGCGGGGCACCGATGGCTTGCGGCGGGCCACCGATGAGTTTCCGGGCCAGGATCGGTCGTAGGGGGTGACGGTCCTCGTACACGGCGAGGACGGGACCAGAACCGAAGCGCGACGAAGCGCGACCCGAGGAGGAACCCATGGCCGGCGACGGATTCATCACATGTCTGTGGTTCGACGGCCGGGCGGAGGAGGCGGCCGACTTCTACGTGTCGGTGTTCAAGAACTCCCGGCTCGGCCGCACGGTCACCTGCACCGAGAACGGCCCCGGACCCACCGGCTCGGTCCTGACCGTGGAGTTCACGGCCAACGGCCAGGAGTTCGTGGCGCTCAACGGCGGACCGCAGTTCACCTTCAACGAGGCGGTCTCCTTCCAGGTCATGTGCGACGACCAGGAGGACGTCGACCACTACTGGAACCGGCTCACCGAGGGCGGCGGGGAGCACGGCCCCTGCGGCTGGCTCAAGGACCGGTTCGGCGTCTCCTGGCAGGTCGTCCCGCGCCGGCTCCTCGACATGGCCGCCGACCAGGACCGGGAGAGGGCGGACCGGGTCGTACAGGTGATGCTCTCGATGTCCAAGCTGGACATCGCGCCGCTGGAGAAGGCGTACGCGGGGGAGTAGCGGGCCCGGCCGCCGGGGTTCCGGCGGCCCACGGAGAGCGGTGCGGGCCGCTCGGGGGGCGGCCCGCACCCACCCTGACTAGCGTGAGGAATGAGCGACGGAACCGTCCGCAAGCGAACCGGGAAAGGTGATCGACATGGCCGCACCAGCCGAGGGAACGCCCGTCTGGGCGGACGCGATGTTCAGCGACGTGGAGGGAGCCAAGAGCTTCTACGGCGACGTGCTCGGCTGGACGTTCGGCGAGACGTCCAGCGAGTACGGCAACTACACGCAGGCGTACTCCGACGGCAAGGCGGTCGCCGCCGTCGTACCGCCGATGCCGGGGCAGGAGGGGCACTCCGCGTGGTGCCTGTACCTGGCCTCGTCCGACGCCGCCGCGACCGCCGGCCGGATCCGGGACAACGGCGGCGAGATACTGCTGGAGCCGATGCGGGTCGGCGACTTCGGCACCATGGCGCTCGCCCGCGACCCGAGCGGCGCCGTCTTCGGCGTCTGGCAGGGCGGCACCCACGAGGGCTTCGAGGCCACCGGTGTGCCCGGCGCGTACTGCTGGGCCGAGGTCTTCACCCGCGCACCGGAGAAGTCCGACCCGTTCTTCACCGCCGTCTTCCCCTACCGCGCGCAGCGGATGGCGGACGGCGCCGTCGACTTCCTGGTCTTCCGTCACGGCGAGGGCGGCGATCCGGTGCTCGGCCGGATGCGGATGACCGACGACTTCCCGCCGGAGGTTCCCTCGTACGTCAACGTCTACTTCGCGGTGGACGACTGCGACGAGGCGGTCCGGCGCGCCACGAGCCGCGGGGGCGTGCTGCGGTTCGGCCCGATGGACAGCCCGTTCGGGCGGTTCGCCGCGCTGAGCGATCCGCAGGGGGCGGCGTTCACCGTGATCGACATGACGAAGCGCGAGGGGGAGATGCCGGAGCTGTCGGACGTGTCGTAGCGCCGGGCGCCGTGCCGTAGCACCGCCCGCCGGGGGGAGTGGCCGGCCGTACGGGGCGGCCGGCCGGGCGTGGCATGATCGGGGGCATGCTGGAACGTGTGGTGGCCGCCTGTGACGGGGCGTCGAAGGGAAACCCCGGGCCCGCGGGCTGGGCCTGGGTCGTCGCGGACGACGCCGAGATCCCGGCCCGCTGGGAAGCCGGGCCGCTGGGGAAGGCGACCAACAACGTCGCCGAACTGACCGCGTTGGAGCGGCTGTTGTCGGCGGTGGACCCGGACGTGCCGCTGGAGATCCGGATGGACTCCCAGTACGCGATGAACGCGGTCACGAAGTGGCTGCCGGGGTGGAAGCGCAAGGGCTGGAAGACGGCGGCGGGCAAGCCGGTCGCCAACCAGGAACTGGTCGAGCGGATCGACGCGCTCCTCGACGGCCGCGAGGTCGAGTTCCGGTATGTGCCGGCCCACCAGGTGGACGGCGACCGGCTCAACGACTTCGCGGACCGGGCGGCGAGCCAGGCGGCGGTGGTGCAGGAGCCGGCGGGCAGCGAGCTGGGCTCCCCGGAGCCGGCGCCGTCGTCCGCGCCGGTGGCGGCGCGGGGCGCGGGTACGGCTCCCCGGAAGCGAACGGCTTCCCGGGGCACCGCCCGCACGATCAAGGCGAAGTTCCCCGGCCGGTGCGTGTGCGGCCGCTCCTACGGAGCGGGCGAGGACATCGCCAAGAACGACAAGGGCTGGGGCCACCCGGAGTGTCGCAACGCGACGTGATCCAGGGGCTCCGCCCCGGGGTGGAACGCTCGGACCGGTGACGCGGCCGCGGGTGCGTCGTGGCTTGTCGCGCCCGCGCGGCGGTAGCCGCAGATCGACACAGCCCCGCGCTCCTTCAGGGGCGCGGGGAACTGCGCGGCGCACCCCCACCCACCCGCACCGGACAACGCACCCTCGGGGTCCAAGGGGGCGGAGCCCCCTTGAAAGGACGGGAAGGGTAGGGGCGGCGGGGGCGGAAAAGGGTCTTGACGCGCACCCGTACTGCTACGCTCCGCAACCGATCGCACCCGTACCGCAACCCCAGAAGGACCCGCGTGAAGATCACGTGCATCGGCGGCGGCCCCGCGAACCTCTACTTCGCGATCCTGATGAAACTCCAGGACCCGTCCCACCACGTCACCGTCCACGAACGCGACCCCGCCGGCTCCACCTACGGCTGGGGCGTCACCTACTGGTCCCCCCTCCTCGACCGCCTCCGCACCCACGACCCCGTCTCCGCCGACACCCTCCGCACCCACTCCGTCCGCTGGAGCGACGGCACCGCCCACCTCCGCGGCCGCACCACCGTCCACCACGGCGACGAGGGCTTCGGCATCGGTCGCCACCGTCTCCTCGACCTCCTCGCCGCCCGTGCCACCGCCCTCGGCGTCACGATCGCGTACGAGGACGAGATCCCCGCCGACGGCCCGCTCCCCGACGCCGACCTCGTCGTCGCGGGCGACGGCGTCCACAGCGCCGTCCGCACCCGCCACCCGGACCACTACGGCAGCGACCTCACCCACGGCCGCAACCGCTACATCTGGCTCGGCACCACCAAGGCCTTCGACTCCTTCACCTTCGCCTTCGTCGAGACCGACCACGGCTGGATCTGGTGCTACGGCTACGCCTACGCCGCCGACCGCAGCACCGTCGTCGTCGAGTGCGCCCCCGAGACCTGGGCCGGACTCGGCCTGGACCGGGCGAGCGAGGCCGACGGCCGCGCCCTGCTGGAGAAGCTGTTCGCCGACGTGCTCGACGGCCACCCGCTCCTTGGCCGCCCCCGGCCCGACGGCGCCGCCCCGTGGCTCACCTTCCGCACCCTCACCAACCGCACCTGGCACCGCGGCAACACCGTCCTGCTCGGCGACGCCGCCCACACCACCCACTACTCCATCGGCGCCGGCACCACCCTCGCCCTGGAGGACGCCTGCGCCCTGGCCGAGTCGCTGCACGCGCACGGCGCCGGCGGCGACCGCACCGCGCTGCCCGCCGCGCTCGCCGCGTACGAGCGCCGGCGCCGGAGCGAGCTGCTGCACGTGCAGAGCGCCGCCCGGCACAGCGCCCAGTGGTACGAGAACCTCACGCGCTACATCGACCTGCCGCCCGAGCGGATGTTCGCACTGCTCGGCCAACGGCACTCCCCGCTGCTGCCCTACGTGCCGCCGCAGCTCTACTACCACCTGGACCGGGCGGCGGGACAGGTCGAGGCGCTGCGCCGGCTGAAGCGCTGGCTCGGCCCGCGGCTGGCCCGCACCGTGCACGCCGCCCGAACGCCGCGCTGAGCCGGGCCGGTTGCCGGGTGCCCGATTGGGGTGAATGGCGATTCACTCGGTAAGGTGAATGACCATTCACCCGCTTTCCGCGCGGCCCCGCCGCGCCGCACCGCAGCCTGGAGTGCCCGTGGCCCCGATACCCGTCCCGTCCACCGGCCCCGGCACACCCCCGGAGCCCGGCGGACGGGCGGGGCTGCGGGAGCGGATGACCATTCCGGCGCTGGCCTACGGCGGCATCCTCATGGCGGTGATGCAGACGGTCGTCGTGCCGCTGCTGCCCGACCTGCCCCGGCTCACCGGCTCCTCGCCGGGCGCCGTCTCCTGGACGGTCACCGCGACCCTGCTGTCCGGCGCCGTCCTCACCCCCGTGCTGGGCCGCGCCGGCGACATGTACGGCAAGCGGCGGGTACTGCTCGGCGCCCTCGCGCTGATGACGCTCGGCTCCGTCATGTGCGCCCTGACCTCGACGATCGGCGTCCTCATCGCGGCCCGGGCGTTGCAGGGCGCGGCCGCCGCCGTCGTCCCGCTGTCGATCAGCATCCTGCGGGACGAACTGCCGCCGGAGCGGACCGGCTCGGCGGTGGCGCTCATGAGCTCCACCGTGGGCATCGGCGCCGCGCTCGGGCTGCCGCTCACCGCGCTGATCGTGCAGTACGCCGACTGGCACGTGATGTTCTGGGTGACCAGCGCACTGGGCGCGAGCGGCATCGCGCTGGCCTGGTGGGCGGTGCGCGAGTCGCCGGTGCGCGAACCCGGACGCTTCGACGTCCTCGGCGCGCTCGGCCTGGCCGCGGGGCTCGCCGCGCTGCTCCTCGCGGTGTCGCAGGGCGGCACCTGGGGCTGGACCAGCCCGCGCATCCTCGGCCTGTTCGGCGTCGCCGTGCTGGTGATGACCCTGTGGTGGGTCCAACAGCGGCGTGCCGCAAGGCCGTTGGTCGATCTGCGCCTCGCCGTCCGGCCGCGCGTGGCGCTGCCGCACCTCACCGCGCTCCTGGTCGGTTTCGGCTTCTACGCCAACTCGCTCGTCACCGCCCAGCTCGTCCAGGCGCCGAAGGAAACCGGATACGGGCTCGGGCTGTCCATCGTGGCCAGCGGCCTGTGCCTGCTGCCCAGCGGGGTGATCATGCTGCTGTTCTCGCCGGTCTCGGCCCGTATCTCCACCGCGCGCGGCCCCCGGGTGACACTCGCCCTCGGCGCCGGCGTCATCGTCGTCGGCTATGTCATGCGGATCGCGGACAGCACCGACCTGTGGATGATCATCGTGGGGTCGGCGGTGGTGTCCCTCGGCACCACGCTCTCCTACTCGGCCCTGCCCACGCTGATCCTGCGCGCGGTGCCGGCCGGGCAGACGGCGTCCGCGAACGGCGTCAACGTCCTGATGCGCACGATCGGGCAGGCCACGTGCAGCGCGGCCGTCGCCGCCGTACTCGTCCACCACACCCGTGCCGTCGGCGGCGCCCCGGTGCCCACGCTGCACGGCTATCTGCTGTCGTTCGCGATGGCGGGTACGGTCGCCCTGGTGGCCTGCGCCGTCGCCCTCGCCATCCCCGGCTCGCCCGCCGGCCGCCGCGACGGGGGAGGGGGCAGGGCCGTACGGGAGCAGGCCCCCGAGGACGGGGCGCTGGAAGGAGCGTGACGCCGGTGACCACGCAGCGGACGCCCGCGCCGCCCGCCCGGCGGGACGCCCGGGCCACCCGGGCGGAGATCCTGCGGGCCGCCCGCTACCTGCTGGCCCGGCACGCGCACGCCGACATCACCCTCAAGGCGGTCGCCGACCGGGCCGGGGTCAGCCCGCCGCTGATCCTGAAGTACTTCGGCAACAAGGACACCCTCTTCTCGCAGGTGATGTCCTTCGAGGCCGACGTCGACGCGCTGCTGGACGCGCCGCTCGCCGGACTGGGCCGTCACATGGTCCGCCATCTGCTGGTCAGCCAGTCCGAGCGCGGCGCCGACCCGCTGCTGCGCCTCGTCTTCGCCCCGCTCCAGGGCGCACAGGGCGACATCCTGCGGGCCAACTTCCGCACCCAGGTCGCCGACCGGCTCGCCGCCCGGCTGACCGGCCCCGACGCCGGACTGCGCGCCGAACTGGCCGTCGGCATGCTGCTCGGGCTCGGCGTGGTCTACGGCATCGCGCGCGGGGTGCGGGTGCGTGGCGCCGACGTCGAGGAGATCGTCGACCGGTACGCCCCGGCGGTGCAGGCGCAGCTGGAGCCCCGCTGAGCCGGCGGGGGCGTGGCCTCAGCGCACGCCGCGGGTCCGGAACTGGACGCTGATCCGGGGCCCGGCCGCCCGGCCGGTCTTGGGGATCGCGTGCTCCCAGGTCCGCTGGCAGGAGCCGCCCATCACGATCAGGTCGCCGTGCCCGAGCGGACGGCGCAGGACGGGCCCGCCGCCGCGCGGCCGCAGTGCCAGATCGCGGGGCGCGCCCACCGAGAGGATGGCGATCATCGTGTCCTCGTGCGCGCTCCGCCCGATCCGGTCGCCGTGCCAGGCCACACTGTCCCGGCCGTCGCGGTAGTAGCAGAGCCCCGCCGTGACGAACGGCTCGCCCAGCTCGTCGGCGTAGTGCGCGGACAGCGCCTCGCGTGCCTCGGCGAGCAGCGGATGGGGGAGCGGGGCGCCGGCGCCGTAGAAGCGGAGCAGCCGGGGTACGTCGACGGTCTGGTCGTACATCCGGCGCCGTTCGGCCCGCCACGGCACGTCGACGGCGAGCCGTTCGAACAGGATGTCGGCCCCGGTGAGCCAGCCCGGCAGCAGATCGATCCAGGCCCCGCCGTCCAGCCGGGTACGGCGCAGCCCCTCCAGCGGGCCGAGCCGGAGGTCGTCGGTCTGGTCGAACAGGGAGCCCTGGAGGTGCGTGGACATACGACCAGCCTACCCGGCATTCGAACATATGTGCAGAAGCCGGTATGCGCACCGGCGCGGGTACGACGAGGGGCCCGCCGCACCCGCGCCGGGCCCCTCGTTCCCCGCGAACCGTCAGTGGTCCTGCTGCGGCTTCTGCTCGCTCGGCCGGACCACCACGAACCCCTCGCCGTCCAGCCGCAGTTGGACGGCCTCGCCGGAGCCGCCGCGCAGCATCGAGCCGACCGACTGCGAACGGTGCAGCGAGGTCGCCAGATGGGCGCTCCAGCCGACCACCGCGTCCGTGTCCACGAACACCGGCTGCTGCGAGGAGACCGGGATGACCAGCGGGTTGCCCTCGCACACCAGACCGAGCCTGCCGTGCCCGGAGAAGACGCTGTTGAACAGGCCGCCGCCCGCGATGCCGGAGCCCTTCACGGTCTTGATCTCGTACTGCAGCGTCGAGTCGAAGCAGAGCACATTGCGCCCGTTGACGGTGAACAGATCACCGGGCTCGACGTCCACGACGAAACAGTTCTGCGCCTCGTGCGCGAACCAGGCCTCGCCCTGCCCGCGCACGGTCATCAGCGGCAGCCCCTCCCCGGTGACCGCCCGCTTGAGCATGCCGCCGACACCCTGGCCCTTGCGCTCGAACTGCAGATTGCCGCGGTAGGCCACCATGGCGCCCTGCCGCGCGAGCATGTCGCCGTGCACCACATAGCGCAGGCACTTGGCGTTCTCCACGCTCATCCCGGGCGCGACGGCGGGCTGTACGACGTGGTCACTGGAAAAGAGGTCACCCTTCATGTGCGCATCGTGGCCCGGAACCCATGCTTCCGCCAACATCGCGCATGTCCGCGTACGGCAACAATCCCGCCCGCGCCCACCTGCCGCCTCGTCCCGCCCGGCCCCGGCTCACCCCGCGCCCCGCAGCGCCCGGGCCGCCCCCGCGACCACGGCCTCCGCGACCGCCGCGAGCGCGGGGGAGTCCAGCTTCCACTGCTGCCAGTACAGCGGGACGTCCAGCGGCCGGCCCGGCGCCAGTTCCGTCAGCACACCGGTCCGCAGCAGTTCCCCGGCCTGCGTCACCGGCACCATGCCCCACCCCAGGCCGGCGGCCACCGCGTCGAGGAACCCCTCCGACGTCGGCACGTAGTGCCGCCAGGCACCGGCGCCCCGGCCGCCCAGCCGCCGTACGAACATGTCCTGGAAGTCGTCCCGCCGGTCGAAGACGATCACCGGGGCGGCGGCGAAGGCCGCCGCCGCGGCCCGCCCCGTGCCGGTTTCCCGCGCGTCCCCGTCGCCGTGCCCCCGCCCGTCCGCGTCACCGAACCACCGCGCCGCGCACTCCGGCGCGGCCGCCGCCACGTAGCGCATCCGCCCCAGCGCCCGCACCGAGCACCCCGTCACCGCGTCCGGCGACGACGTCACCGCCGCCATCACCCGTCCCTCCCGCAGCAGCGCGGCGGTGTGGCTCTCGTCCTCCCGGCGCAGTTCGTAGCTCAGCCGCAGCTCCCCGGGTACCTGTTCGAGCGCCGGCAGGAACCAGGTGGCCAGCGAGTCGGCGTTCACCGCGACCGACACCCGGGTCGGCTCGGCGTCGGCGGTCATCCCGAGCTCGTCGCGCGCGTCCTTCTCCAGCCGGGCCAGCTGCCGGGCGAACCGCACCACCACCTCGCCGGACTCGGTGGGCCGCACCGGTTTGGTGCGCATCAGCAGTACCCGCCCGGTGCGCTGCTCCAGCGCCTTCACCCGCTGGCTGACCGCCGACGGCGTCACATGCAGGACGGCGGCGGCCGCGTCGAACGTGCCCTCGTCGACCACCGCGAGCAGCGTCCGCACCTGGTCCAGGGGCAGCTCCGCCAGCCCGCGCCCGCCCGTCTCTCCACCCCCGCTCGTCTTCATATCAGCTAAAGCTACCTAAGAATCATTAGCTGTACTGCTGATCCGATTCTTCTTACGGTCTGCCGTATGAACCACGCACAGGCCCTGACCGCCGCTGCCGCCGGATTCGGCACCGGCCTCTCCCTCATCGTCGCCATCGGCGCCCAGAACGCCTTCGTCCTGCGCCAGGGCATCCGCCGGGAGGCCGTGCTCACCATCGTCGGCATCTGCGCCCTCTCCGACGCGGTGCTCATCGCGCTCGGGGTGGGCGGCATGGGCGCGGTCGTGGTCGCCCGGCCCGGCGTGCTCACCGCGGTCGGCGTGGTCGGCGGACTCTTCCTGCTCGGCTACGGGGCCCTGGCCGCCCGCCGGGTACTGCGCCCCGGGGCGATGGAGGTGGAGGGCGCACCGGAGCGCTCACGGCGGCGCGCGGTCCTCACCTGCCTGGCGATGACCTGGCTCAACCCGCACGTCTACCTCGACACCGTCTTCCTGCTCGGCTCGGTCGCCGCCCACCGCGGCGACCTCCGCTGGAGCTTCGGGGCCGGCGCGGCCCTCGCCAGCCTGTGCTGGTTCGCCGCGCTCGGCTTCGGGGCGCGTCCACTCGGCCGGTTCCTGACCCGGCCGTCCGCCTGGCGGGTGCTCGACGGCCTGGTCGCGGCGACCATGCTCACCATGGGCACCCTGCTCCTCGCCGGCGCGTGACCTTGCTCGCGTTCGGTCACCGTCCGGCGGGGGAATCGCCCGGATGAGCGATAGTGAACCCTGACCAAAAAGATGTACCGAGCATCCAGGGATTCCGTGGACACCAGCGAGAGCAGTACGGCAGAACCGGAGAACGACAGCCCCACGGCGGCCCCCGACCCCGGGACCGCCGCACCGCCCGCCGCCGCACCGCCCGCCGCCGCACCGCCCGCCGCCGAACCGGGCGCGGACGGCACCCGCCGGGGCTGGCGCCGTTTCGCGATGGACACCCGGCCGTTGCGCCACCCCGCGTTCCGCCGGCTGTGGTCCTCCACCATCGTCACGGCGGTCGGCAGCCAGCTCACCGCGGTCGCCGTACCCAAACAGATCTACGACATCACCGGCTCCTCCGCCTGGGTCGGCTACGCCAGCCTCGCCGGACTGCTCCCGCTGATCGTCTTCGCGCTGTGGGGCGGCGCGATCGCCGACAGCATGGACCGCCGCAAGCTGCTGCTGCTCACCAACTCCGGCATCGCCGTCACCTCCGTGCTGTTCTGGGCGCAGGCGGTCACCGGGCTCGACTCGGTGGCCGTGCTGATGGTGCTGCTCGCCCTCCAGCAGGCCTTCTTCGGCCTCAACTCCCCGGCCCGCAACGCCTCCATCGCCCGGCTGGTGCCCGAGGACGAACTCCCCGCGGCCAACGCGCTGGGCTCCACCGTGATGCAGACCGGCCTCGTGGTCGGCCCGCTGCTGGCCGGCGTGCTCATCCCGGTCATCGGCCTCTCGGAGCTGTACCTCATCGACGCGCTCGCCCTGTGCGTCACCGTGTGGGCGGTCGTACGGCTCCCCGCGCTGCCCCCGCTGACGGCGACCGCGAAGGCCGCCGGACGCGCCGGGCTGGGCGCGATAGCGGAGGGCTTCCGCTACATCTCGCTCCACAAGGTCCTGCTGCTGTCGTTCCTCGCGGACATCATCGCCATGGTCTTCGGCATGCCCCGGGCCCTGTTCCCGCAGCTCGCCGCGGAGACCTACGGGGGCTACGGGGAGGGGCTCGCGCTGGGGCTGCTGTTCGCGGCCATCCCCATCGGCGCGGTGCTCGGAGGACTGATGTCCGGCACCTTCTCCCGCGCCCGTCGGCACGGCCTCATGGTGATCGTCGCCGTCGCGGCCTGGGGCGCGGCCGTGACCGGCTTCGGGCTCAGCGGCAATCTGTGGGTCGCGGTGGCCTGCCTCGCCGTGGCCGGCGTCGCCGACATGGTCTCCATGGTCTTCCGCGGCGCGATCCTGCTCTCCGCGGCCACGGACGAGATGCGCGGGCGCATGCAGGGCGTCTTCACGGTGGTCGTCGCGGGCGGCCCCCGCCTGGCCGACGTACTGCACGGCACGGGTGGCTCCCTCTTCGGGGCACGGGCGGCCGTCGCGGGCGGCGGCCTGCTGGTCGTCGCGGGAACGCTGCTGCTGGCGGCGGTGACACCGGCGCTGCGGAACTATCGGGTCTGACGGGTCCGACGGGTCCGACTGGCCGGGGAGGAGAGGGACTTCCTCCCTCGAATTCCGTTTTGTACCGGAGTACGGTCAATGTATGGGTACGGAAAACATCCTTCTGCTGGCCGCATCGAGCCACGCGTTCAATCTCGTCGGCGCCTTCGTCGGCGGTCTCGTCATCGCGGGGCTGCTGATCTGGGCCGTCACCTTCGGCATCACGGTACGCACCCGGGAACCGGGCCCGCCGCGGCCGGACGAACAACCACACCTCCCGGACGGCGGGGCCATCCGTGAGGAGAGCGAGATGAGGGAGGCGGACGAGGTCCACCAATGCGGCGAGGGCGAGGACCGCCTCCTCCCGCACGACATGCACCGCGCCTCGACGCGGCACGCGGAGGACCAGCACCGCCGCCGTTGGGACCCGGGGTCCAGCGGCTCCTTCGGCAGCGGAGGCCTCGGCCACGTGTGAGGGCGGCCTCCCCCGCGCCCCGCGAGGGGCACGGGGGACGCCCTCACGGCAGCCGCGCCGCCGACTCCTCCGGTGTCAGGTCCGGCCGCAGCCGGACCCACGCCGGCTGTCGCAGCATGCCCGCCCGTGTCCGCTCCCCGTACCGCACCTCCCCCACCATCCCCGGCACCACCCACCGCGCCCCCACCACCCGCGGCGCGGGATCGAACGGGCACACCCCCGACGCCCCCGCCGCCATCAACCCCGCCAGCTCCCGCCGCTCCGCCTCGCTCCACCCCGTCCCCACACTCCCCACGTACCGCAGCCGCCCCTCCTCGTCCCACTGCCCCACGAGGACCGCCCCCGGCAGCCCCGCGAGCCGCCCCCGTCCCGGAAGCCATCCGCCGACGATCACATCCACCACCCGCAGATTGCGGATCTTGACCCACGCCCGCGAGCGCACCCCCGGCTCGTACACCGAGTCGAGCCGCTTGCACACCAGGCCCTCCAGCCCGTTCTCCCGGGTCGCGGCCAGCGCCCGCTCCCCGTGGCCCACCAGCGCGGCCGGTGTCGACCAGTGCGTCCCGGACAGCCCGAGCCCCTCCAGCCGGGTCCGCCGCCGCGCGTACGACAGGCCGGTCAGTGACTCGCCGCCGAGGTGCATGACGTCGAACAGCACCAGGTGCGCGGGCGTGAGCGCCGCCCGCCGGGCCGCCTGTGCCGGCGCGTGCGCCAGCCCCATCCGTGACTGCAGCAGCTGGAAGTTCCCCCGCCCCTGCTCGTCCAGGACGACCACCTCTCCGTCGAGCACGGCGGGGGTGCCGCCGAGCGCCGCGCCCAGCGCGGCCAGTTCCGGATAGGCGCCGGTGATGACCTGTCCCGAGCGGGCCCGCAGTTCGATCCGTCCGTCGCCGGGCAGATAGAGCACGACACGCTGGCCGTCCTGCTTGGTCTCGTACGCCCACTGCGCGTCCTGCCGGGCGGGCGGTAGCGAGCCGGGGGTGGCGAGCATCGGGGCGATCAGCGGCAGCTCCACGGCACAGTTGTCGACACCCCCGCCCGCCGCCACGCCCCCGCACCGCCCGAACCCCCCGAACGGCGGACGCGCCTGCGCCCGCCGGGCCGGTACACGCCGGGCACCGGTCCGCCCGCGCTCACCGCCGGAAGAGGGTGATCGAGTGCCCGACCTCGTCCACCTCCCGGCTGCTGCGCAGCAGCAGCGCGAGGCGCCCCCGTGCCTTCGCGACCGACGAGTCGGACATCACCAGCAGCCCTCGCACCCGAGCCGGCCGTACCTTCCGCGGATCGGCGGCGTCGATGCCGTACCAGGACGGCACCCCGCTGCCCTTGTAGACCAGCCACACCCTCTCGCCGGGATACCGCTCCCGCAGCCGGTCGGCCAGCCGCCCCAGGTCCTGCCCCCAGTCGACGTTCGCGTCGTGCAGCCGCAGCCGCGTCTTCGCCGGACCCCCGAACGCCTCGTTGGAGTACGGCAGATAGAAGGGGTACGTCCGCAGCGAGCTGACCGCCACGAAGGCGACCAGCACCGCCACCGCCCCGTACGCCCACCGCCGCCGCGTCGCGAGCACGCACGCCCCCGCGACGGCCAGGAAGAGTGGCATGAACAGCGCGTACCGGGTGCCGAAGTCCCGCGCCCCGTCCATCGCCACCACCAGCAGCACGGCCGGGGGCAGCAGCACGTACGGCGCCGCAGCCCGCAGCCGGGGGACCACGAGCATCGCCGCAGCGCCCAGCAGCCACAGGGCGAGCATGCCGAGCGGGGTCTTCACCAGCAGCGCGGCCGGCAGGTAGTACCAGCGGTTGCCGGTGTAGACGTGCCCGAACAGAAACCCCTGCCAGGGCTTGTCCTCGAAGCCGAACTGGATCCGCATCCCGTCCCGGTACGGCTCCGGGAACGGCAGCGCCCGCACCAGCAGCCCGCGCAGGCCGTGCACCTCCGGCACCCCGTGGGCCGCCGGCCGCCGCAGCCCGGGGTCGACCGCGAGGTAGGCCGCCCAGACGACGGCCACCGCGAGCAGCCCCACCCCCACCGCCGCCCCGGCCGCCCGCAGCAGCGGCCGCAGCCGGGCCCGAGGGCCGGTGACCGGGGGCGCTTGAGCGGAGGGACGCCGGGCCGTGGCGTACGACCACGCGGCCAGGCCCAGCACCACCGGGAGCGCGGGCAGCGTGTTCATCTTCGTCGCCAGCGCCGCGCCCAACGCCGGCCCGGCGAGGGGCAGATACGGCAGCGGACGGTCCCGTGCCCGCCACACCGCCCACACCGACACCAGCACGAAGCCCACCGCCGGCACGTCCAGTGTGGCGAGCGAACCGTGGGCGATCAGGTCCGGCGAGAACGCGTACAGCGCCAGCGCCGCCAGCCCGCCGACGGAGCCGGTGAGATCGCGGGCGAAGGCGAACACGACCAGGCCGAACAGCAGCGTCAGCACGATCACCGGCAGCCGCGCCCAGAACATCACCCGCCACGGGTCGTTCCCCGACTCGTACAGGAGCCGCCGTCCGAGGGCGCCCTGGTCGCCGTCGAAGCCGGGCGTCAGGTGGGGCCGGGCGAACACCTCGCCGCTCGCGACGATCAGCTTGCCCAGGGGCGGGTGTTCGGGGTTGAAGCGCAGGCTGTGCTCGCGCACGTAGACCAGAGCGGTGCCGGCGTAGACGGGCTCGTCGATGGTGGGGGTCTGCTGCGTGGCGGCGGTGAGCATGCCGACGGCCATCTGGGCCAGCAGGGCGAGCACGGCGGCAGCCGTGAGCCACCGGCCGTGGCGGTGCCACGCGAGCGCCGTGCGGCCACGTGGCGCCGGGGGAGGGGCGGCCTCGCGCGGGCGGCGGACGGGCAGGAAGGTGGGCATGTCCTGGCTTACGGCTGTGGCGGGCCGGGCGCTCAACGGGGCGGGGCCCCGCGCCCCTTCACGGCCGCGCGTACTCCTGCCGTACCAGTGCCGCGAGCCGTGCCAGGGCGTCCCGTGCGGCCGGGCGGTCGGCCTCGTCGAGTACGGCGAGCGCGTCGGCGGCGGCCTCGCGGACCGGTTGCGGTACCTCGTCCAGCGCGGCCGTGCGGTAGGCGACGGTCCGGCGGGCCACCCGCTCCTGCGGGGTGACCCCGTCCGGGCCCGTCCACGGGAAGACGGCGGCCTCGTACGCCGTGATGTGCGCGAGGACGCCGTGGGCGATGCCCTCGGCGTACCCCTGGGCGCCTGCCCGGCGTTGGGCGGCGGCGAAGTGGGTGAGGGCACGGCGGCGGGCGAAGAGGGCGGTGGCGAGGCCGGTGGTGCCTGCGCAGGCGGCGGTGACGAGAGTGGTGGCCGGGCCGCCGAAGAGGGCGCCGATCAGGGCGCCGCTCGCTGTCGTCAGGCAGACGAGGCCGGTGACGAGCAGGAGGAGGGCGCGGGCGGGGGTGAGCGGGGCCATGGCGTGCAGTCTGCCAGCGCCGGGGGTGCGCCGGGGTTTTTTCGCCCCGCCGCCCCCACCCTTCCCGTCCCCGGGGGCAAGCCCCCGGACCCCAAAGGATCGCGCAGTTCCCCGCGCCCCTATACAGCCCTCCCGCACGTGATGTGTGACACGTGTGAAGGGCGTGTCGTGGCCGCTCGGGGACCGATCGTGGCTGCGCACGGCTTGATCGGTGATCAAGTGGGGCAAACGGGCAGGCCGTGACGGGTTCCGTGCATTTGACACTCTGTTCCGCGCGCGGATAGGAAGCATCGCGGAAGTGGAGAGGTGAAACGTGCGCGAGCCCAATGTGATCGGGGACTGGCAGGAGTACGACCAGGACCGGAGCGGTCTGCGCGTGCGCGTCCACGGTCTGGAGAAGGCGGAACCCCCACGGGGCCGTGAGGACGCCGCCGAGGGGCTCACCTACTTCCGGTTCCGGGTGACCGTCGAGAACCGTGGCGGCGCCCCGGTCGGCGTCCACCTCGAGGACGGGCAACTCGACGTGCGTACCGGTGCCGACGGCGAGAGCGCCTTCCTGGACTGGCGGAACTCGCAGTTCATCGAGGGGTACGACGTCTATCCGCTGCGGCGGGCCACGGCCGTGCTCTACGCGGCCGCCGCGGACGCCTCCCTGAACCGGGTCGACATCCAGGTGCATGTGCGGATGGACGAGGAATGGACCGACCGGCACCTGTGGTCGGCCGACCTGACCCTCCCCGCGGGCCCGGCCGACTCCGCCGCCGCCCGCGCCGACGCCGGCGCGGCCGACCTCGCCGGACAGGTCAGCAACTATCTGCGCCAGGAGGCGGAGCGGGGTCAGGGCTGAGCCCGGAGGCCTTCGCGGGTCACGCCGGTCCGCTCACCAGCGGCCCGGTTCCGTGCCCGTGAGCGGCGTCGACGGGCGGCCGTCGACGCCGACCGGTACCTCGCCCGCCAGCATCACCCGGTGCATCACGCGCGGATGCCCGAGGTGGGCGGTGTCGCCGGGGGCGAGGTGAATGGTGGCCCGGTTGTCCCAGAACGCCACGCTGCCCGGCTCCCAGCGGAACCGGACGGTGTACTCGGGCCGTACCGCCTGCTCGAGGAGCATGTCCAGGAGCGCCGCGCTCTCCGCCCGCGAGACGTCGCTGATCTGCTCGACGTAGTAGCCGTTGACGTACAGCAGCCGCTCCCCGCTCTCGGGGTGCACCCGGACCAGTGGGTGCTCGGTGGCGACCTGGTGGTCCAGCAGATGGCGCAGGTAGGCGTCGTCGCCGGGGCGCGGCTGGTAGCCGACGCCGAGCCGGTGCTCGGCCCGCAGGCCGTCGACGAACTCGCGTACCGGCCGGGAGAGTCCGGCGTACGCGGCGGCCAGGTTGGACCAGGTGGTGTCGCCGCCGTACGGCGGTACGGTCTCGGCGCGCAGGATGGTCGCCGCGGGCGGGTCGATCCGGGCGCCGTGGTCGCAGTGCCAGCCGCGCAGCAGCGAGTGCCGGCGCCGGCGCAGCCACTCCTCGTGCTCCATGCCGAAGCGCCCGCCCAGCTCCAGCCGGTCGGCGGTCGTCTCCACCTCGGGCACGTCCTTCGGCGAGGCGCCGCCGCGGCGGCCCAGCCGTACGGGCGTGCCGAAGCGGCGGGCGAGGGCCACGTGGCCGGCGTGGTCCAGGCGCTGGTCGCGGAAGAAGAGGACCTTCCACCGCAGCAGCGCCGCGCGGATCGCCGCGACCACCGTGTCGTCGAGCGGCGCGGCCAGGTCCACGCCGTGGATCTCGGCCCCGGTGTGCCCCGCGACCGGCCGTATCTCGAAGTCCCGGATGCCGTGCTCCGTCCGGTCCGTCTGCGTCGTCATGTGTTTCGGCCTCCCGGTGATCGTCCGACGTCCGGGCTCAGCATGGCCGTTCGGCGCCGGACGGGACAGACCGCCCGGGGCCGCGCGGGCCTCGGCCTCGCGGAGCCCGGGGGCGAGTGCGTCGGGGACGCGGGAGAAGCGGCGACCACCGGAGGGTCGTCGCCGGCGGCGGCGGTGTGCCGCCTCGCGGCCGACGCGGCACACCGCCGTCGCCGTCGATCAGACCTTCGGCCGGGCCGACTTCGTGCGGCCCACCGCCACCTGGACGGCCGGCCCGGTCACGGACGGGGCCGGCCGGACGCGCGTCAGCGCACGCGGCGGAAGACGTCGTCCTCCGCCTCCTCCCAGCCGGTCGCCGCCTCCAGGGCGGGGGCCGGGTCGCGGGGGCGCGGCGGGGCCTCGTACGAGGACTGGTACATCGCCTCGATCTCCGTGGCGTACCGGCGGGTGATCTCGTCCCTGCGCAGCTTCATGGACGGGGTGAGCAGGCCGTTGGCCTGGTCGAAGGGTTCGGACAGGACGCGGAAGACGCGGATGGACTCCGAGCGCGAGACCGCGCTGTTGGCCGCGGCGACCGCCCGGGTCACCTCCTGCCGCAGCGCGTTCTCCTCCCGCGCCTCGCGGGACTGTCCCTCGCCCTGGCCGGCCAGCACCGTGCGCCAGTGGGGCAGGTACTCCGGGTCGAGGGTGATCAGCGCGCCCACGCACGGGCGGTTGTCGCCGACCACCACGGCCTGGTGGATCAGCGGGTGCATCCGCAGCCGCTCCTCCAGGGGCGCCGGGGCCACGCTCTTGCCGCCGCTGGTGACGATGATGTCCTTCTTGCGGCCGGTGAGCGTCAGATAGCCCTCGGAGTCGAGCCGGCCGAGGTCGCCGGTGGCGAGCCAGCCCTCCTGGAGCACCTCCTGGGTGCCGGCCTCGTCGTTGATGTACCCCTGGAACAGGGACGGGCCGCGGACCAGGATCTCGCCGTCCTGGGCGACGTGGACGTCGATGCCGGGCAGCGGTCTGCCCACCGTGCCGAACTTCTCCCGGCCCAGCGGCTGCATGGTGACCCCGCCGCTGGTCTCGGTCAGCCCGTAGCCGTCGTGCACGAGGATGCCGATGCCGGCGAAGAACAGGGCGAGTTCGCGGTTGAGGGAGGAGCCACCGGACACGGCCCCGCACAGCCGGCCGCCGAGGGACTCGCGCAGCTTGCGGTAGACGCTCTTCTCGTACAGGGCGTGCTGGAGCCGCAGATCGAGTCCGGGCCCGGAGCCGGTGCCCAGCCGCTGCCGCTCCATGGCTTCGGCGTGGTCCCGCGCCGTCCGCGCCGCACGCTCGAACAGCGCGCCCCGGCCGGCCCGCTCGGCGGAGGCCAGGAAGCTCTTGTAGACCCGCTCGAAGACCGAGGGCACGCCGTGCAGATAGGTGGGGCGGAAGGAGAGCAGGGCGGCGGCCAGGGGCTCCGGGCGCAGATCGGGTTCGTGCGCCATGAGGAAGCCGCCGCGCAGGCACAGCCCCTGGATCATCAGCCCGTAGACGTGGGAGAACGGCAGGAAGACCAGGACGGCCGGCTGCTCCCCGGGCGGGGCCGCGGTGTGACGCCAGCCCTCGAGGAGGGTGTCGCAGGGGCCGGCCAGGCTGCGGTGGGAGAGCGCGCAGCCGCGGGGCCGGCCGCTGGTGCCGGAGGTGTAGGCGACGACGGCGGTGGAGTCGGGCAGCACGATCCGGCGCAGTGAGTCGACCGTCGCCGTCGGCACCGGGCGGCCGCGTTCGACCAGTTGCTCCAGGCCGCCCGCGTCCAGCTGCCACACGTGCCGCAGCCGGGGGAGCCGGGCGCAGACCGAGCCGACGGTCATGATGCCCTGCTCGTCCTCGACCACGACGCCCACGCAGTCGGCGTCCCGCAGGATCCACTCGACCTGTTCGTGCGAGGACGTCGGGTAGAGGGGGACGACCTCGGCGCCCAGCGTCCACAGGGCGCAGCTGAGGACCGTCCACTCGTACCGGGTGCGGGCCATGATGGCGATCCGGTTGCCGGGCGAGATCCCGGAGGCGACCAGCCCCCGGGCCACGTCGACGACCTCGTCGCGCAGCTCGGCCGCGCTGACGTGGATCCACCCGCCGGGGGCGTCCGGCGCACGGCGGGCGAGCTGGGGCCGACCGGGATCCCGGGCGGCCAGCTCGAAGACACTTTCGGCGAGACCGCCGGTCATGACGGGGGCGTCCCATGGAGCGAGCCCGGAGTTGTGCATGCGCCGCCCCCCGACGTGCTTGCTTGTTGCCGGCGCCGATCAAGAGGGGACCGGCGGGGCTCGAATCTAGCCGACGCGGACCACCGTTGGCCATGAATCCGGCCGCAATTCCCTTTCGTTGAGCGACATCGGCGACACGGTGGGTGCACCCGTGGGGGTACCGCCCGATTCGGGCACACGAAGGGAGGAAGGAGCTCTCATACTCTTCGGGGCGGAGGGTAGTCGGAAGAAGTATCGATCGGGACAGAAAGTAACAAATCCTACCGCGTAAGGCTTATCATCCCATGGTCATTCCGCTGAGGCAGCAGCTGTCGGAGGGAACCGGCCCGGGCGCGCGAGCGGCACGGCTGCGACACGTCACCTGGGAAGCCGGCTCGGTGACCGCCGCCCAGGCCCGCGAGGCCGCCCTCGCCTTCCTGACCGAGGTCGGCGACGGACGTACCCCCCTGCCGGACCGTACCCGCGACGACGTCCAGCTCGTCGTGAGCGAGCTGGTCACCAACGCCCTCCGGCACGCCCCGGGCGCCTGCGGGCTGCGGGTGGAGATGCCGCCGGACGGCCACGCCGTGCGCGTCGCCGTGTGGGACACCTCGGCCGACGTGCCGGTGGCCCAGCCGCGCAACGGCGGCCGGGTCGGCGGGCACGGGCTGGAGATCGTCGAGGCGGTCAGCAGGGCGCTGACCGTGGAGTCGCTCACGGCGGGCCGCGGCAAGGAGGTCACCGCCGAGATCGAGATTCCCCGCGCCGCCCGCCCCGCACCCGCCTCCTGAACACCGCACACGGCCCCCGTCACCGCCCGGCCGGGGTGTGCGCGCGGCGAAACGGGATATGAGCAGGACAGCCCGCAAAGGAGCCCTGCCGTGACGACGCCCAGCCCCACGCGCCTGCGTGAACTGCTCACCCGCTACGCGACCGTGCGCATCGCACTCGCCGAACGGGACACCCAGGAACTACGAAGAACCCTGCGGGAGGTCAGCCGCCAGCTGTGCGCGGCGACCGGCACCCAGGGGATACGCGAGGCGATCGAGGCCGCCGACGCCGCACTGGCGAGGGCCTGCTGCGCCCGGCGGACCGCCCGCCTCGCCCGCGAGACCCGCCTGGCGGCCTGACCCGCCCGACCGCACGGCCTCGCGGAACGACACAGCACCACACAGCACGCGGACATGAAGGGGGAAGCGCCATGACCATCGACAGACCATGGGCGTACGCACCGGACAGCGGCCACACGGAGGGACAGGTGCTCACGGGGTTCTCCGTCGCCGCGGCCGACGGGACCATCGGGCACGTGGACCGGCAGGTCGAGCGGGACGGCATGCGGCATCTGATCGTGGACACCGGGGTGTGGGTGTTCGGCAAGAGCATGCTGATACCGGCCGGTCTGGTCACCGCCATCGACGGCGAGGCCCGTCGGGTGACCCTGGCCTGCACCAAGGACGAGGTGAAGTCCGCGCCCGTGTTCCGCACGGACAGCGAGACCCTCGACCCCGAGTATCTCGACCGCGTCGACGCGTACTACCGGAGTCTGCCGGCCCGGTCCGCGGAGTAGCCGGGGGCGGACAGCGGCCGCCGCCACCGAGGGAACGGTGGCGGCGGCCGTCGCGGTACGCGGGACCGGTCACCAGGGCAGGAAGACGTGCACGTCCTTGCCGTCCGGCTGGGACACCACGCTCACCTGGTGGCACAGGGTGTGCACCAGATGCCAGCCGATGCCGCCCCCGCCCGTACTGGGATGGAACGGCCGCGGGGCCGGCGGCGTGGGATTGGTGTCGTGCAGCGTCACATGGACGCCGTCGAAGGTCGGGCGCATCCGCAGCTCGAACGGGCCCGGCGCGTACTGGACGGCGTTGGCGGCCAGCTCGTTGACCACCAGCAGGATGTCGTTCCAGCACTCCGGACTCTGGGGCGGGGAAACGTCCGCCAGAGCACGCAGGAAGTCCTCCGCGGCGAACCGTGCGTCCGTCACGTTGTGCAGCTCGCCCTCGAAAGAGGCGGTGAGGTTATCGACCATGTCTATAGAAAGCCTGTCGTCCCAACGTGGCCCGGTTGCCATCTCACCCCGTCCTCGCCTGCGGTGTCACCGCTTCCGGTTTCCCTTCCTGCCCGGCCTCTCACCTCCTGAGCGACGGCTGCCCGTCGGCGCGTGTGCCTACGCATCCGGTCCGGCCCCGTCCGTCGTCGCACATCCGGACGAGCCGCCGCGCGCCACGACGGGGCCGGGCGCCGCCGCGTCCCCCGTGCGGCACAGCAGCAGACACACGTCGTCGTCGCGCTCGGAGTCGTGCAGCATCGGCGTGAGGATCCGGTCGGCGGCGCCCGTCAGATCCCCCTCCGCCCCGTCCAGCGCGGTCTCCGGCAGCGCCGCCAGCGCCTCGGTCAGCCGCCCGATCCCCGGGTCTATGCCGAGCGCCCGCCGCTCCACCAGACCGTCGGTGTACAACGCGAGCGTCGACCCCGGCGGCAGCTCCACCGTGTGATCGGCGATGTCCTGGCGCAGCGGGATGCCCAGCATCGCGCCCGGCCTGGCGTCCAGCGTGCGCACCGCGCCGTCCGGGGTGCGCAGCACCGGCGGGGGATGCCCGGCGGCGGCCCAGGTCAGCACCGGCTCGTCCGGACGGAACCGGGCGATCACGGCGGTGGCGTACAGATCCGGCTGGAGGTGGTGCAGGAACACGTGCAGCCGGGTCAGCAGCTGCCCGGGGCTGCCACCGTCCACCGCGTACGCGCGCAGCGCGGTGCGCAGCTGACTCATCATCACCGCCGCGTGCAGCCCGTGGCCCGTCACGTCGCCGACCACCGTGATCAGAGAGCCGTCGGGCTGCCGGAAGGCGTCGTACCAGTCGCCGCCGATGTTCAGCCCGTGCGTGGCCGGCAGATAGCGGGCGGCCAGCCGCAGCCCGGGCGTCGTGGGCAACTCGGTCAGCAGCGCCCGTTGCAGCGTCTCCGCGATGTCCCGGTTGTGCTCGAAGCGCTGCGCGTTGTCGATGGCCGTGCCCGCCCGGCGGGCCAGCTCGATCAGCATCACCGCGTCGTCCGGGTCCCAGCGCTCCCCGGGCGGTGTCAGGGTCAGCACTCCCAGCGTCGTGCGCCGGGAGACCAGCGGGACGCAGAGCAGCGGCCGGTCCGGGCACAGTGCGGACGGCGGCCGGTCCGGGCACAGTGCGGACGGCGGCCGGTCGTCGACCCCCGGCAGCCCGCCCGGATGGTCCGCCGCGTACTGCGGACGGCCGGTGCGGGCGGCGACCACCGCCGCCGCGGGCCGCACGGCCCGCCGCCGCTCCCGCTCCCCGTTGGTGAACAGCCACACGTCGGCGCTGCCCGCGTACGCCGGGACGAGCAGCCCGGTCAGCAGCCGCAGGATCTCCTCGTGGTTGAGGGAGGAGGTCAGCGCCGCGTTCGCGTCCGCCAGGAACGTCAGCCGGCGGCGCGCCTCCTCCGCCTCCGTGCGGGCCGCCCGCTCGGCCGCGAACAGCTCGCGCTGGGCCTGCCCGGCGGCGTCCAGCTCCGCGTGCAGCGCCAGCACGCCCTGGTTGGTCTGGTGCAGCTCCTCGCGGTGGAAGGCGACCAGCGCCTCCTGCTCGGCCAGCCGCTCCAGGAGGTGGGAGGCGTCCTCGTCGGCGCCGAGCAGCGCCTCGGCGACCTCGCCGGGGCCGGGGCGCACCGACGAGGGGCCGACGCCCTCGGGGGCGCCCCCGAGGTCCGCGGGGCCGGGCAGGTCGACGGAGGTCTGCCAGGCCGGCGGCTCCCCGGTACCGGCGCCGTCGCCCGCGTCGGGCACGACGACGGCCCACAGCCGGGCCCGCCCCGCGCCGTCGGCGGGCGCCTCCGTCTTCAGGACCAGCCGGCACGTGGCGCCCTTGGTCAGGCACTGCCGCAGCTGCGCCGACAGCGCGCCGACCAGCCGGGCCCGCTCGACCACGGACACCCCGTGCGCGGCCGCGGCGCGGGCGGCGGCCGTCCGGGCCCGGGCGGCGTCGACGGCGTCGGTGATCTGCCAGGTGTCGGTCATGAAGGGCTCACGGTCCCTTGGGCGGCGGGCCGGTCAGCACCGCCACCGTGGTGTCGTCGCGCGCGGGCCGCGCGGAGCTGCTGGCGTCGCGCACGAGCACGGCCGCGGTCACCGCGGGGTCCTGCGCGGCGGAGACGGCGTCGGCGGCGGGCGCCCAGCGGCTGGGCAGACCGTCGCTGTGCAGCACCAGCACGCTGTCGGACGTCCACGGCAGCCGGTGGTGCGGCAGCCGGGCGGGGGAGTGCGCGCCGACTATCCCGGGGTGCGACAGCAGTGGCCGCCAGTCGTTCCCCGAGCGCAGTCGGGCGCCGATGTTGCCGAGCCCCGAGAAGCCCAGCTCCCCGGCGGCCAGGTCCACTTGGGCGACGGCGACGGCGGCACCGCGGGTGCGGCGCAGCGCGGTGTGCAGCTGCCCGAGCAGCTCCGGCGGCGGCAGATGCGCGCACTCGCGCACCCGCCGTACGGCCGCGTCCGAGGCCAGGGCGGCGCCGGCGCCGTGCCCGAGGCCGTCGGCCAGGAGCAGGGTGACCCGGTCGGCGGCGCGCACGCACGCCCACGCGTCCCCGGACTGCTCGGCCGCCGCGAAGGGGATGTTGATCCCGCCGGCCCGGACCGCCGCCGACGCCGGACGCGCGCCGGGCACCGGGGCCCGGCCCCGGGCGACCGCGCCGATCCGGGCGAGCGCCACCGTGCCCCGCCCGGGAGCGCTGTGCACGTCGAAGTCGTGGGCGACGCGCAGACAGGTGCCGAGCCCGGCGCCCAGCGAGTGCGTCGTCGACCAGCCGTCGCTGAGGGCGGCCGGCAGATCGGGGATGCCGGGGCCGTGGTCGAGCGCGACGATCTGCACCAGCCGGCCCTGATCCCCGGCGGGAAGCGGTCCCCGGACGCCGGGGGCCGCGCCGGGGCCGAGCGGTGCCGGCGCGGTGTCGGCGGCGTCCACCGTCTCGACCAGGATCTGGCCGCCGCCCGCGTGCTTGAGCAGATTGGTGGCCAGCTCGGTGGCGACCAGCGCCGCCACCGCCCGGCGGGCCTCGTCGAACCCGAGGTGGTCCGCCGCGCTCTCCGCGGCCACCCGGGCGTCCCGCACCCGGGTCGAGTCGTGCACCGGCACGTCCCAGACGCGGGTCACCGGACGCCCCCGCGCGGGTGCGGCGGGGCCGCCGCCCAGCAGATCACCGTCACCGAGGTGCCCTCGCCGGGCCGGCTGTCCAGGGAGAACTCGTGCACCAGCCGGCGCGCGCCGCCCAGGCCGAGGCCGAGCCCGCCGCCGGAGGTGTAGCCGTCGCTCAGCGCCAGCTCCACGTCGGGGATGCCCGGGCCCTCGTCGGAGAACGTCAGCTTCAGGCCCCGGGTGCGGCCGTCGTCGAGGGGGACGCAGTCGACGTGTCCGCCGCCGCCGTGGACCAGGGTGTTGCGGGCGAGTTCGCTGGCCGCGGTGACCAGTTTGGTCTGTTCCACCAGGCCGAAGCCGAGTTCGGCGGCGGCCTGTCGCACATGCTGCCGTACCCACGCCAGATCCATGTCCGAGCGGATCGGCAGCCGGGCGGCCACCCGGCCGGAGGTCTCGGTCACGCGCTCTCCCGGCGTTCGGCACCGCGCGGGAGGGCGGCGGACGCTTCCGTCAGCATGCGCAGGGCTTCCTGGGTGTCCAGCGCCGTGCGCAGCCCGGGCAGGGTGAGCCCCAGCTCGACCAGGGTGATCGCCACCGCAGGCCGCATCCCGGCCACGACGGTCTGCGCCGCCAGCAGCCGGGCGGTGGCGGCGATCTCCGCGAACACCCGGCCGAGGAACGAGTCGACGATCTCCACGCCCGAGACGTCGATGACGACACCGGTGACGGAACTGCGCGCGATCGCCTCCACGATGTCCTGCTGCAGCTTCTCGGCCGCGTGGTCGTGGAGATCGCCCTGCAACGTCACCAGCAGGACGTCGCCGAGCTTGAGGACGGGCACATGGCTGCCCAGCGGGTCCGGGCCACCGCTGATCACCGCGGGTCGCCTCCCGCGCTCGACTGGTCGACGATCATGGCGCCCTGGCGGTGCAGGGCGTACCCGAGGGCGTCCGCCAGGGTCGCCCGGGTCAGCACCGAACCGAGGTCGATCCCCAGGTGCACGATGGTCTGCGCGATCGCCGGCCGGATGCCCGAGACGATGCACTCCGCGCCCATCAGCCGGGCCGCCGCCACCGTCTTCATCAGATGCTGGGCGACCAGCGAGTCGACCGTCGGCACCCCGGTGATGTCCAGGATGGCGAACCGGGCCTGCTGCTGGACGACGGCCTCCAGCAGGCTCTCCATCACCACCTGGCTGCGGGCGCTGTCGAGCGTGCCGATCAGCGGGACGGCGACGATGCCGCTCCACAGCTTGATCACCGGCGTGGCCACCTCCAGGAGCTGCATCCGCTGCCGCTCCAGGAGCTCCTCGCCCGCGGTGAGGGCCGTCTCCATGACCAGCACGCGCAGGGTCCCGAGGAGCACGGTGAGCGTCACCATGCACTCCTCGCGGGCCGCGCCGTCCGCCTCCGCCAGGTCCGCCGTCAGCTGCTCGACGACGGAGGGGCGCAGTGCCGCCACCTCGGCGGCGATGCCCGCGGCCGTGGCCCCCGAGCGCGCCCGGGACGACGCCATCCGGCCGAGCTGCTCGCGCACCCCGGCGAAGCCGGCCGCGCTCACGCTCTCCACCTGGCCGGAGGCGGCCACCGAGGCGAGCGCCTCGACGACGCTCCTGGCCACCTCCACGGCCTCGTCCCGGGAGACCGTGAAGACCGTGCGGAACAGGGTCTCGTCCGCCCAGCGCTGGGCGATCTGTTCACGGCGGCGCAACAGGAAGTCGCCGACGGCTCGTGCCGACGCGCCCTTGTCCACGGCCACTGCCGGCTCCTGGTCCGTCACGTTTCCTGTCTCCTTCGAGGTCACGGGCTGCCGGTGGGCTGCCGGTGGGCTTCCGGCCGAAAGGGTACGACCGGGTCTTCCCGCACACGGCGAAAGGGGCCTCCTGCCGTCGGAGACCGAAGCCGTGCGCGGGCGGGGCGGTCGTCAGCCGCCCGTGGCGGCCGTGCCGCCGGGGGTCGTGCTGTTCAGGTCGGCGAGTGCGTCGTCCACGGTCTTGGCGGACGGGACCGTCAGGCTCACGCCGGTCAGGTCCAGGATGCGCTGGACGGCGGGGGCCGGATCCACCAGGCGCACGCTGCCGTCGACCTGCCGCGTCTCCTTGTACGCCTTGAGAATGATGTTGATGCCGGAGGAGTCCATGAACGGCACGGCGGACAGGTCGAGCAGCAGATGGTGCCGGCCGTGGTGCACCTGGTTGGCCAGGTGGTGATGCAGCTCGGTCGCCGTGTCGACGTCGAGGAATCCCTTCACGGTGACCAGCGCGACATCCTCCCGGGGCAGGGTCACGTCGATGGAAAGGGGGGCTTGTTCAGTCGACACATCGTCCTCCACGAAGCACTTCCTACGAGAGCCTGCCTACCCCGGGGCGGCGTCCGGATGCGCCGCGGACGCGCCCCTTGGCAGTGATCAACGTCTCGCCGCGGGGCGGGCGGGCCGTGGCGAGCAGGGCCCGTCTACCCGGGGAGAGGCGGGGCATGCCTGGAGGTGCGGCGGAACCCGAACGCGCCCGGGCCCGGCGCACGTGTCTCGTGTGCGGCGGGCCCGGGCGCGCTCGGCGTGCGGCCGAGGGGGTCAGCCCTTGGGCTGGGCGTCCTCGGGGCCGCGGAGTTCGCCGAGGAAGCGGTGGCACTGGGCGGCCCGCTCGGAGTCCTGCTCCATGACGGAGCGGAAGAAGTCGGCGATGTCCTTCTTGCCGGCGTTCTCCGCGTCGCGGACGTACTGGCCGTAGTCGTGGCCGGCCTTCAGGGAGTGGTACTGGACGGAGATGAGGTCGAAGACGACGTCGCTGAAGCCGGTCTCTCCGGTGGCCATGGGCCCCTCCTGTCTGTGCGTCTCGGTCCGCCCCTGGGCGGGGCGGGCGGTGACTGCCGGGTGCCACGGGGGGATCGCGTGAAACGCGGGGTGGGGTGGGGGCGGGAGGGTTTTTCGCCCCCACCGCCCCTGCTCTTCCCGTCCCCCGGGGGCTCGGCCCCGGACCCCCGTCAAAAGACCGCGCAGTTCCCCGCGCCCCTTCTTCCTGGGTTCAGGAGGTGCCCAGCAATCCCTGGCGCAGCGTGGTGACGATGCGGTTGAGGAGGCGGGAGACGTGCATTTGGGAGATGCCGAGCTGTTCGCCGATCTGGGCCTGGGTGAGTTCCTCGACGAAGCGCAGGTGCAGGATCGTGCGGTCGCGTTCGGGGAGGCCGGCGACCAGGGGGGCCAGGGAGTGCAGGTCCTCGACCAGTTCCAGGCCGCGCTCCTCCACGCCGATGAAGTCGGCGAGGGCGGTCTCGCCGTCCAGCGCGCCGTCCCCGCTCAGTGACGCGTCCAGCGACGAACTGCGGTACGCGTTCGACGCCTTGCGGGCCTCGATGACCTCCTCCTCCGGCAACGACATCAGCGCCGACAGCTCCCGCACCGTCGGCTGCCTGCCGGTGCGGCGGCTCAACTCCTCCGTGGCGCGGGCCAGTTCCACCCGCGCCTCCTGGAGCCGGCGCGGCACGTGCACGGCCCAGCTGGTGTCCCGGAAGAACCGCTTGATCTCACCCACGATGTACGGCACCGCGAACGAGGTGAACTCCACCTCCCGCGTCAGCTCGAACCGGTCGATCGCCTTGATCAGACCGATCGTGCCGACCTGGACGATGTCCTCCATCTCGTCCGCGCCCCGGCTGCGGAACCGCGAGGCCGCGTACCGGACGAGCGAGAGGTTCATCTCGATCAGGGTGTTGCGCACGTACTGGAAGTCGGGCGTGCCCTCCTCCAGGGTGGCCAGCCGGGCGAAGAAGTGCCGGGACAGCTCCCGCGCGTCCTTGGGGCTCACGCTCTGGGGATCGGCGACGGTGTCCGGAGCTGGCGTCACGTGCGTCGTACGGGCTGCGGCGTGGGCGGCCACGGCTGTCATCTCATTCACCCTCATTCACTGGGGTTGGCATGGGCCACGCTTCAGTACCCCCCTTGCCGATCTTCACACCGTCCTTTTCGCTCTCTCGTGCGAAGGCTTCCCCGTCGCCGGTCACAGCACGCGTATGCCGACGATGCAGGTGTCGTCGTCGGTGTCCGATCTGCTGTACGTCAGCAGCCGGTCCAGCTGCTGCGGCAGCGGTGAGGCGGGCGTGCCGGCCGTGCCGGCCGTGGTCAGCAGGTGCGCCAGCGACTCCTCCACCGGCAGGTCGCGGCGCTCGATCAGACCGTCGGTGTACATCAGCAGCGTGTCGTCCGGGGCGAGCCGCACCTCGGCCTCCTCGTACGTCGTCTCCGACACCGCGCCGAGCAGCAGACCCCGTACCAGCGGCAGCGCGGTGGCCTCCGCGTCCCGCACCAGTACCGGCGGGAGGTGGCCCGCCCTCGCCCAGCGCAGGGAGCGGGTGACGGGGTCGTACAGGCCGCACACGGCGGTGGCGGTGACGGCGCCGGTGAGGTGGTGCGCCACTATGTTCAGCCAGGACAGCAGCTGGGCCGGACCCGCGCCGGTGACCGCGAGGCCCCGCAGCGCGTTGCGCAGCACGACCATGCTGGTCGCCGCGTCGATGCCGTGACCCGCGACGTCGCCCACGCACAGCAGCACCTTCTTCGACGGCAGGACGACCGCGTCGTACCAGTCGCCGCCGACCAGCTGCTCGGTCTCGGCGGGCCGGTAGCGCACGGCGAGCTGCAACTGGGGGATCTCCAGCGGCGCCTGTGTGGGCGGCATGATCGCGTGCTGCAACTGCAGCGCCAGCCGGTTGCGTTCGGCGGACTGCTGCTCGGTGTGGGCGAGCTGGTCGCGGGTGGCGGCCAGCGCGACCTCCGTCCAGTGCTGGGCGGAGATGTCCTGGTACGCCCCGCGCACGGCGAGCAGCCCGTCGTCGGCGTCGAGCACCGGCTCGGCCACCACCCGCATGTGCCGGGTGACGCCGTCCGGGCGCTGGAGCCGGAAGGCGACGGAGGCGGGGCGCCGGTTGTGCAGCACGGTCCGCAGGAAGCGGCCGAGGGCCACGGCGTCGTCGGGGTGGGCGTGCGCGGGCAGATCCTGGAGCCGGACCGGGACGGCGTAGGAGGGGCGGCCGAAGAGGCCGTAGAGCTGGCTGTTCCAGGTGACGCCGTCGGTGAGGAGGTTCTCCTCGAAGCCGCCGATCCGGCCGAGCCGCTGGGCGTGTTGGAGCAGGCTGGCGAGCCGGGCCGCCTCGTCCTCGATCCGCCAGATGAACAGCAGACTGCTGCCGTGCCGGCTGACGTGCACGTCCGCCACGGCGGACAGCGCGACCTGCTCGACCAGCGCGGTGAGCGTCATCCGCTGGGCGCGGAACGGCTCGCCCGTGGCGTACACCCGTTCGATCTGCTGGAACAGCTCGCTCTCCCCGGCGGCCATCGGATAGGCCTCCAGGAGCAGCGCCCCGGTCACGGCACCGCGCGGCCGGCCGGCCGGGTCGAGGAAGCGGGAGTTGACGTAGTGGATGCGGAAGTCGACGAGGTGGCCGTCGTCGTCGAAGCAGGGGACGAGTACCAGTGCCGGGTCGTGCAGGCCTTCGGCGAGGTGGACGAGTTCGGAGACGCCGGGCTGGGCGGGCGGCTCGCCGGGGGTGACGGCGGGCGGGGTGTGGGTCTCCAGGGTGTGCGCGCACAGCTCGGCCAGCGCCTCGACCTGGCGGACGATCTGCGGGGGCTGCGGGGCGAGCGGCGAGGCCCAGCCGATCTCCAGGACGCCGTGGATGCGGCCGCCGGTGCCGGCGGGCACGGCGACCCGGCCGCCGTACGGGAACTCGGTGTGCCCGATGGTGGGGACACCGGCCTCGTCGAGCGAGGAGTACCACTGGGTGCCGCGCTCGGTGAGCGCGCACCGGGCGACGGTGGCGACGCCCGGCGGGACGTAGCACCAGCGCTCCGCCTCAGCGGCGGAGAAGCCGGCGCTGCCGGCCAGCGCCAGGGAGCCGTCGGAGCGGGCCGCCCACACGGCGACCGCGCAGGCGCCCAGCGGGGCGAGGGCGTGCTGGAGGAGGGAGTCGGCGACGGCCTGGGTGTCGGCGGCGGCCAGCGCGCCGCTCTCCGCCGTGCGCAGCCGGACCACCGCGGAGGAGGCCGTACGGGGGCCGGCCGGGGTGCCGGGCGCCTCGGTGGCTTCGGCGACGAACTCCGCGGCGACCTCGGAGAGGCGGTCGCGGGCCGCCTGGTTGATGACGTCGACGGCCAGTTCCAGGGGCTCCACGCCGGCCTGCTCGGCGAGGGCGGTGAGATGCCGGGCGGCCTCGACGGGGCCGAGGCCGAGCCGCTCGATGAGGATGCCGCGCGCCAGGTCGACCAGGGCCCGCCCGTCGGCGGCGGCCTGCGCGGCCCACACCTCCTGCCGCAACCGCCGCACGGTCGCCGCGAGCCGCCCCACGGCGGACCGCGTGCCGCCGTCGCCGGTACCGACGGCGATGCCGGCATCGCCGTCGACGCCGGACAGCACCGGGAGCCCATCACCGTCCGCATCCGCCTCCGGCACACCGCCGGTTTCGCCCGACAGCGGGCCGGGGCCCGCGCCGGAGCCGGCGGTGGTGCGTGCGGAGCCGGTACCACCGGCGGCCGGGGCGTCGGCGGGCCGGCCGGGGCCGCCGGGCGGTACCGCCACGTCCGTGCCGGAGCCGGCGGTGGGCGCCGGTGGCGCGGCGGCGTCCGCCGGGATGGGGCCGGTGGTCGCGGCCGCGGCGGTGGCGTCGGATGCGGCTTCGCCGCCCAGGGCGGACCCGGTGCGGCCGGCCCCGGTGGGGCCCGGACCGGATGCGGCCTCGTCGGCCGGAGGCGTGGCCGCACGGGCCCCAGTGCCGTCGGTCGGTCCGGGGCCCGTGCCGGGCGACGGCTTGGTGGACGGTCCGGCGCCCGTGCCGGGCGGTCGCGCGGCGGGAGGCCGGGCGCCGGGGTGGCCGGACGTGTCGTCCGGGGGCGCGGGCGCGTCCGGGACCGGGGGCTCGCGGCCTTCGTCCGGGGCCCCGTCGGGTCCGTGGGGTGTGGTCACTGCGGTCGTGCTCCTCGGCTGGCGGTCGGAGAGGTCCGTGCGGCGGGAGGGGGCGGTGCGGGCACCGCCCGGCCTCAGCCGGTCAGCCAGCGGCGGACGCAGGCGATCAGATCATTGGCGTCGACCGGTTTGGTCACGTAGTCGCTCGCGCCGGACAGCAGGCTCTTCTCCCGGTCCCCGGGCATCGCCTTCGCGGTGACCGCGATGATCGGCAGATCGGCGTAGCGCGGCAGGCCGCGGATCTCCGCGGTGGCCGCGTAGCCGTCCATCTCCGGCATCATCACGTCCATCAGGACCAGGCAGACCTCCGGGTGGGCGAGCAGCGCGTCCACCCCCTTGCGGCCGTTCTCCGCGTGCAGCACCCGGAAGCCGTGCAGCTCCAGGATGCCGCTGAGGGCGAACAGGTTGCGGGCGTCGTCGTCGACGACGAGGACCGTGCGGCCGGTGAAGGAGCCGTCCACCACCGGCGACTCCGGCTGCGGCTTCTCCGTGCGCACCAGCGGCAGTACGTCGCCGGGCTCCTCGGCCGACAGGTGCAGGGCGATGCGCTCGCGCAGCTCGTCCAGGCTGGAGAGGATTTCCAGGGCGCCGCTCTCGGTGCGTCCGCGCAGCACCGGGTCCCGGTCGACGTCGACGCGCCGGCCGTTGTGGACCAGTACCGGCACGGAGGCCGGCGCCGGGTCCCCGTCGAGCGCGTCCAGGAAGCGGGACGCCTCGTCGTCGCCCATGCCGAGGTCGAGCACCACGCAGTGGCACGGCTCGGCGGCCAGCGCCCCGGCCGCCTCCTGCGCGTCGACGGTGGTGATGATGTCGATGACCTCGCGCGGATCGGTTCCGCCGTGCCCCCGCGACAGATTGGCGACGGTGCTCTCGGCGACCAGCGTCAGCAGCCCGCGCGGCCGCTCCTCCAGGATGAGCAGCCGGCGCCGCCGCGCGGCCGGCGGCGTGGCCGCGACCGGGGCGGGCGGCGCCTCGGACGCCTCGCCGGACCCGGCCGGCAGCGCCGCCGGCTGCGGCGCCCGGTTCAGCTCCTCGAAGTCGGCCCGGGCGACCGGCAGATACAGGGTGAACGTGCTGCCCTGCCCCGGCGTGCTCTCCACCGTCACCGCGCCGCCCAGCAGATGGGCGATCTCCCGGGTGATGGACAGCCCGAGGCCCGTGCCGCCGTACTTGCGGCTGGTGGTGCCGTCCGCCTGCTGGAACGCGCCGAAGATGGTCTCCAGCTGGTGCGCGGCGATGCCGATGCCGGAGTCCTTGACGTGGAACGCCACCACGGCGCCCTCGCGGTGCACGGCGGCCGGCACGTCCTGGGCCTGCGCCGGTTCGATGCGCAGCTCCACGCTGCCCCGCTCGGTGAACTTCACCGCGTTGGACAGCAGGTTGCGCAGCACCTGCCGCAGCCGGGAGTCGTCGGTCAGCAGGTCCACCGGCACACCGGGCGCGGTGGAGACGGTGAACTCCAGGCTCTTCTGGCTCGTCATCGGGCGGAACGTGGCCTCGACGTAGTCGAGCAGCCGGCGCAGCGGCACCCGCTCGGGGCTGATGTCCATCTTGCCCGCCTCGACCTTGGACAGATCGAGGATGTCGTTGATCAGCTGGAGCAGGTCCGAACCGGCGGAGTGGATGATCCCGGCGTACTCCACCTGCTTCGGCGTGAGGTTGTGCGAGGGGTTCTGCGCCAGCAACTGGGCGAGGATGAGCAGGCTGTTGAGCGGGGTGCGCAGCTCGTGGCTCATGTTGGCCAGGAACTCCGACTTGTACTTCGAGGCGAGGGAGAGCTCCTGCGCGCGGGTCTCCAGCTCCTGCCGGGCCTGCTCGATCTCCAGGTTCTTCGTCTCGATGTCCCGGTTCTGCTCGGCCAGCAGCGTGGCCTTCTCCTCCAGCTCCGCGTTGGAGCGCTGCAGTTCGTCCTGCTGGACCTGCAACTCCTCGGAGCGTGCCTGCAGTTCGGTGGTGAGCCGCTGCGACTCCAGAAGCAGTTCGTCCGTACGGGCGTTGGCGACGATCGTGTTGACGTTGACGCCGACCGTCTCCATCAGCTGTTCGAGGAAGTCCTCGTGGATCTGCGTGAACCGGGTCACCGAGGCCAGCTCGATGACGCCGAGCACCTGCTCCTCCACCACGATCGGCAGCACCCGCAGCGCGGTCGGCTCGGTGCTCCCGAGCCCGGAGGAGATCGTCACGTACGCGGACGGCAGCGCGTCCACGGTGATCGCGCGCCGGTTGCGCGCGGCCTGCCCGACCAGGGACCGTCCGAGCGGGATCCGCGCGGGGCGGCCGTCGTCGGCCGGGTAGCCGTAGGAGCCGATCAGCCGCAGCTCGGTGCCGCTCGCCGTCTCCTCCGCGAGGTAGAACGCGCCGTACTGGGCGGAGACCAGCGGCGTCAGCTCGTCCATGATCAGCTCGGCGACGACGGCGAGGTCCCGGTGGCCCTGCATGAGCCCGGAGATCCGGGCCAGGTTGGTCTTGAGCCAGTCCTGCTCCTGGTTGGCCCGCGTGGTCTCGCGCAGCGAGCCGACCATGGAGTTGATGTTGTCCTTGAGGTCGGCGACCTCGCCGGAGGCGTCCACGGTGATCGACCGGGTCAGATCGCCCTCGGCGACCGCGCTGGTCACCTCGGCGATGGCCCGCACCTGACGGGTGAGGTTGCCCGCCAGTTCGTTGACGTTCTCGGTGAGCCGCTTCCAGGTGCCGGAGACACCCTCCACCTCGGCCTGCCCGCCGAGCCGGCCCTCGCTGCCGACCTCGCGGGCGACACGTGTGACCTCGGCGGCGAACGAGGAGAGCTGGTCGACCATCGTGTTGATGGTCGTCTTCAGCTCCAGGATCTCGCCCCGCGCGTCCACGTCGATCTTCTTCGACAGGTCGCCGTTGGCCACGGCGGTCGTCACCAGGGCGATGTTGCGGACCTGACCGGTCAGGTTGTTCGCCATGGAGTTGACGTTGTCGGTCAGGTCCTTCCAGGTGCCGGCCACGTTCGGGACGTGCGCCTGCCCGCCGAGCCGCCCCTCGGTGCCGACCTCGCGGGCGACCCGGGTGACCTCACCGGCGAACGCGGAGAGCGTGTCCACCATCGTGTTGATGGTGTCGGCGAGCGCCGCGACCTCGCCCTTGGCCTCGACCGTGATCTTCTGCGACAGATCGCCCTTGGCGACCGCGGTGGCCACCTGGGCGATCGAGCGGACCTGTCCGGTGAGGTTCGACGCCATCACGTTGACGTTGTCGGTGAGGTCCTTCCACGTCCCCGACACGCCCCGCACCTGCGCCTGGCCGCCCAGGTTGCCGGCCGTGCCGACCTCGCGGGCGACGCGGGTGACCTCGTCGGCGAAGGCGGAGAGCTGCTCGACCATCGTGTTGATGGTGTCCTTCAGGGCCAGGATCTCGCCCCGCGCGTCCACGGTGATCTTCTGCGACAGGTCGCCCTTGGCGACGGCGGTGGCGACCTGGGCGATCGAGCGCACCTGGTCGGTCAGGTTCCCGGCCATGGAGTTCACCGAGTCGGTGAGGTCCCGCCAGGTGCCCCGTACGTCCTTGACGTCCGCCTGGCCGCCGAGCCGCCCGTCGGTGCCGACCTCGCGGGCGACCCGGGTGACCTCGGCGGCGAACGAGGAGAGCTGGTCGACCATCGTGTTGATGGTGCTCTTGAGCTCCAGGATCTCGCCCCGCGCGTCCACGTCGATCTTCTTCGACAGATCGCCGCGTGCCACCGCCGTCGTCACCTGGGCGATCGAACGCACCTGCGAGGTGAGATTGCCGGCCATGTGGTTGACGGAGTCGGTCAGGTCCCGCCACACCCCGCCGACTCCCGGCACCTGCGCCTGGCCGCCGAGGCGGCCCTCGCTGCCGACCTCGCGGGCGACGCGGGTGACCTCGTCGGCGAAGGCGGAGAGCTGGTCGACCATCGTGTTGACGGTCTCCTTCAGCTCCAGGATCTCCCCGCGGGCCGGCACGTCGATCTTCTGCGACAGGTCGCCCCTGGCCACCGCCGTGGCGACCTGGGCGATGTCGCGGACCTGGGTGGTCAGATTGCCGGCCATCGCGTTCACGGAGTCGGTCAGGTCCGCCCACGTGCCCGAGACGCCGGGCACCTCCGCCTGGCCGCCGAGCGTGCCCTCGGTGCCCACCTCGCGGGCCACCCGGGTGACCTCGGAGGTGAACAGGGACAACTGGTCCACCATCCCGTTGAAGACGGTGGCGATCTCGCCGAGCAGCCCTCCGCCGTCGTCCGGCAGCCGGGTGCCGAAGTCGCCGTCCCGGACCGCCGTCAGGCCGGCGAGGAGCCGGCGCAGCTCCTGGTCGCCCGAGCCACGGCTCTTGGCCTCGTCCGTCGCCCTGCTCATGCCCACCCTCGTCCCGCTCTCCAGGAGCCACCGGTCACGGCGTACGAACGCAGCGGGGGCCGGGGTGGGGATCGCCCGTCCGGCTCCCGAGGGTTCCCCGCCGTACCGGCGATCCGCCTCATGAGAAATACGCGGCAGGCTAACCCACTTTCCCGCAGGGCAACAAAGCGTTCCGGGAGCAGGCGCTGATCCGGGCGCCGGTTTCCGCGGGCGGGCGGCGGGGCACTCGCGGGGCAACCCGTGGGGACGGCGCCGGCCGTCGCGCAACCCGGTGCAGGGAGGGAGAACAGCGACGTGCGTACCGTCGGCGTGGAGGAGGAGCTCCTCCTGGTGGATCCGGAGAGCGGGGAGCCGCGCGCCCTTGCGGCCGCGGTGCTGGCCCGCGCCGCGCACGGCGCCGGTGGCGGTGACGACGTCTTCGAGAAGGAACTCCAGTCCCAGATGCTGGAGTTCGCCACGCACCCGCAGTCCGACATGGAGGCGCTCGGCGCGGAGATCCTGCGCTGCCGCAAGGAGGCGGCCCGGCACGCCGGGGACGTGGGCGCGGTGGTCGCCGCACTGGCGACGTCACCGCTGCCGGTCACCCCGCAGCTCACCGTGGAGAGCCGCTACCAGTGGATGGCGGAGGAGTTCGGGCTGCTGCCCCGGGAACAGCTCGTGTGCGGCTGCCATGTGCATGTGTCCGTCGACTCCGACGGCGAGGCGGTCGCGGTCCTCGACCGCGTCCGGCCGTGGCTGCCCGTGCTGACCGCGCTGAGCGCCAACTCGCCCTTCTGGCAGGGCAAGGACAGCCGCTACGCCAGCTACCGCAGCCGGGTGTGGGCGCGCTGGCCCATGGCGGGGCCCACCGCGCTGTTCGGCTCCGCCGAGCGGTACCACCGGCTGGTCGGCGACATGGTCGCCACCGGGGTGCTGCGGGACGAGGGGATGGTCTACTTCGACGCCCGGCTCTCCCGGACGTATCCCACGGTGGAGATCCGGGTGTCGGACGTCTGCCTGGACGCGTCCACGACCGTGCTCGTCGCCACGCTGGCGCGCGGGCTGGTCGAGACGGCGGCGCGGGAGGCGGCCGCGGGGGTGGAGCCGGTGCCGCACGACGTGAGTCTGATGCGGCTGGCGGCATGGCGGGCCGCGCGGTCGGGCGCCGAGGGCGAACTGCTCGACCCGGTGACGATGCGGCCGCGGCCGGTGGCGGACGTGGTGGGTGCGCTGCTCGACCACGTGGGCGCGGCCCTGGAGGAGACGGGCGACGCGGAACGGGCCCGCCAGGCGGCGGCGGGGGTGCTGCGGGAGGGGAACGGCGCGGTGGTGCAGCGCAGGCTGCTGGAGGAGAAAGGCAGCCTGGGCGACGTGGTCGCGGAGTGCGTACGGCGCACGCAGGGCTGAGGGGACGCCCGCACGGCCGAGACATCCGCACGGACAGGAAACACGGCCAAGGAAGCCCGGGAAAAGGGGGAAGCCTCGGCTGGACGGGGGAGACCAGCCGAGGCCGTTCGTGGTGGCCGGGGCCACATGTTGGTGAACGGTAAACCATTGGCCAGGGTTCCGGTATCCGGGAAGGCTGCGGTGTGACCTGTGCCACGTTTTGTGTCCGGCTTCGCCGCCGGGACCGGTGCAGTAATCTGACCGGAGAAGGAACGTCCAGGGAGGTCATGGCGTGGGCGATGTCTCCCCGCAGGCGGCGGACGGCGGCTGGCCGAAGCTCGCCGACCGGCTCGCGGCGATGGCACGGGACCTGCTGGCGCAGGAGTCCGTGCAGGACACCGTCGACCGTATCTCCGACCACGCGGTGGCGCTGATCGACGGCTGCGACGCGGCCGGCATCCTCACCCTGCGGCGCAGGGCCGTACGGACGGTCTCCGCCACGGACGACGTGGTGCGCGCCTCCGACGCCGTGCAGGGCGAACTGCGCGAGGGGCCCTGCTTCGACGCCGTCACCCTCGAGGGCTCCGTGCAGCACATCCCCGATCTGCGGGAGGCGGGGGATTCGTGGCCCCGTTACGCGCCGCGCGCCGTCGAGCTGGGGCTGCGCAGTGCCATGGGGTTCCGGCTGTTCGACCGGCACAACACACTGGGCGCGCTGAACGTGTACTCGTATCGGCCGAACGCCTTCACCCACCAGGACGAGCACGTGGGCTGGCTGCTCGCCTCGCACGCCGCGGTCGCCTTCGCGCACGCCCGTACCGAGGACCAGTTGCAGACGGCGCTCCAGTCGCGGGACGAGATCGGCCAGGCGATCGGCATCGTCCGGGAGCGGTTCAACCTGGGGCAGGACCAGGCGTTCGCGGTGCTGAAGCGGACCTCCCAGGACCTCAACATCAAGCTGCGGGAGATCGCGGAGAAGATCATCCGGGGCGAGGACCTGCCGCGCTGAGCGCCCCGTCGGGCGGCGCACCGGGATGCGGCGGGCGGGGCCGCCCGTGGCGGGCCCCGCCCGGTTTCCTCACTCCTCCGGTGCCGGCACCCGGCCGGGTTCCTGTTCCTCCGCCGCGGGCAGGAACGGCGTGATCATGTACCGGTAGACGGCGGCACCCAGGACGCCACCGATCAGCGGCCCGACGATGGGCACCCAGAAATAGAGGTTGCCGTACTGATCCCGCCAGGCCGAGCCGTAGCCGGTGAGGTAGCTGGCCAGACGGGGGCCCAGGTCACGGGCGGGGTTGATGGCGTATCCGGCGTCGGTGCCCCAGGCCATGCCGATCGCCACGACCACGAGACCGATGATGAACGGGGCCATGTTGGCGCCCGGGGGCGTGTTCAGCAGGTCGGTGATGGCGAAGATCAGGAGCAACAGGATGGCGGTGCCGATGATCTGGTCCCGCAGCGCCCCCCACTCGCTCACCGGGAACGTGCCGTTGCCGGGCAGGGTCGAGAACACGATCTGCGTCTTGAGGGTGTGACCGGGGTCGGCCTTGCCGAGGATCTCCGTGAAGTTCCACCGCACGAGCAGCGCGGCGATGAACGCGCCCAGCGTCTGGGCGAGGGAGTAGGGGATGACCTTGCGCCAGGAGAAGCCCTTGAAGCAGGCCAGGGCCACTGTCACGGCCGGGTTGAGATGAGCACCGCTGAGTCTGGCGGCCACGTAGACGCCCAGCGTGACGCCGAGGCCCCACGCCCAGGCGATGCTGTCGTGATCGCCGAGTCCTCCGGCCACCACCTGCGCGACCACGCCGCAGCCGAAGAGGATGAGGATCAGGGTGCCCAGGAACTCCGCGGCCAGTTCACCCGCCAGTCCCCGCCCGGATGTTCGCTGTGCCATAGGGGCGCCGCCTTTCTCCGGAAACCATGGTCTTGTTCTGTGTCAGTGTCCGCTCAACTTCCCGGTGGTGCATCCGCGTATGCGGCGACCAATTTCGCCGCGACCGTTCCTTTACTCTCGGGTAACCACTCGCGTCCCGTAGGAGGAACCGTGTCCCACCGCTCGCCGCTGCTGCTCGCCGGACTGCTGGCCACCGCCGGAGCCGCCCACTTCGCCCGGCCCCGGAACTTCGACGCGATCGTCCCCCGCGCCCTGCCGGGACCGGCCCGGGCCTGGACGTACGCCAGCGGTGCGGCGGAGCTGGCGCTGGCGGCCGGGGTGGCGCTGCCGCGGACCCGGCGGCGTGCGGCGCTGGTGACGGCCGCGTTCTTCGTGGGGGTGTTTCCGGCCAACGTGAAGATGGCCGTCGACTGGCGCGACAGGCCGGGTCCGCTGCGGGCCGCGGCCCTCGGCCGGCTGCCGGTGCAGGTGCCGTTGGTGTGGTGGGCGCGGGGAGTCGCGAAGGGGGCCTGAGCGGGCGAGTCGTCGCGGGCGGACGGGGTCGTCGGTGGCCGCAACCTGTCAAACAAAATTGTTGACAATCTTGTTTGGATAGATTTACGTTCGACAGGCACTCATTCAGGGAGGGCACATGCCGAACGAGGCCCGGCCGGGCACCGGGGAGCAGGCCAAACAGCTCGCGCTGACGAAGCTGCGGCAGGCGATCCTGCGCGGCGAGATGGCTCCGGCACAGCGGCTGGTGGAGAACGAACTGGCCGAGGAGTTCGGGGTCACCCGGGCCAGCATCCGGGCGGCACTGATCGATCTGGCCTCGGAGGGCCTCGTCGAACGGATCCGCAACCGCGGGTCCCGGGTGCGGGTGGTGTCGGTCGAGGAGGCCGTCGCCATCACCGAGTGCCGGATGGTGCTGGAGGGGCTGTGCGCGGCCAAGGCGGCCGTCATGGCCACCGACGAACAGCTCGGCGAACTGGCCGAGCTGGGCGAGGCGATGACCAAGGCCGTCGCCGCCGGCGAGCCCCTGACCTACTCGGAGCTCAACGCCGAACTGCACAGCCGCATCCGGCAGATCTCCGGCCAGCAGGTGGCCGTCGAACTGCTGGACAGGCTCAACGCCCAGCTGGTGAGGCACCGCTTCCAGCTGGCGCTGCGCCCCGGGCGTCCGCAGCAGTCCCTGAACGAGCACCTGGCCATGGTCAAGGCGATCCGGGCCAGGGACCCGAAGGCGGCCGACGCGGCCGTCCGCGCCCACCTCAGCAGCGTGATCGAGGCCTACCGCCACGACTGACGCCGGGGGGCGGGCGCCCACCTGTCCACCAAGGAGACTGCAGCATGACCGACGGCAACGCGCCCGCCGCTCCCCGCTCCACCGCCCCCGCCGGGACGGTCCGCGCCCGTGGCACGGGGGAGGCGGCATGAGTGGAGTGATCGTCACCGGGCCGCCGAAGGCCGCGGCGAAGGACGTCGACGCGCTCGCCGGGTACGGCGTCGCCACCGTGCACGAGGCGATGGGCCGCACCGGTCTGCTCGGCACCCACCTGCGCCCCATCCAGCAGGACACCCGGGTCGCGGGCACCGCCGTGACGGTGCTCTCGTGGCCCGGCGACAACCTCATGATCCACGCGGCGGTCGAACAGTGCGGCGAGGGCGACCTGCTGGTCGTCACCACCACCTCGCCGTCCACCGACGGCATGTTCGGCGAGCTGTTCGCCACCGCGCTCCAGCGGCGCGGGGTGCGCGGCCTGGTCATCAACGCCGGCATCCGCGACACCGCCGAACTGCGCGCCATGGGCTTCCCCGCCTGGTCCGCCGCCGTCAGCCCGCAGGGCACCGTCAAGGCCACCGGCGGCTCCGTCAACGTCCTCGTCGCCATCGGCGGCCAGGTGGTACGCCCCGGCGACGTCGTCCTCGCCGACGACGACGGCGTGGTGTGCGTACCGCGCGAGCGCGCCCGGCAGACCGCCGAGGCGTCCGAGGCCCGTGAACGCAAGGAGGCCGCCTCCCGCGCCGCGTTCCAGGAGGGACAGCTCGGGCTCGACCGCTACGGGCTGCGCGAGACCCTCGCGCGGCTCGGGGTGCGCTACCAGTCCCACGAGGAGTACGAGGAGTACGTCCGTACGGGGGAGGGAGCATGACCGGTCACGACGAACTCCGCTGCATGCTCATGCGCGGCGGCACCTCCAAGGGCGCCTACTTCCTCGCCGGCGATCTCCCCGCCGACCCGGCCGCGCGGGACGACCTGCTACTGCGCGTCATGGGCAGCCCCGACCCCCGGCAGATCGACGGCATGGGCGGCGCACACCCGCTGACCAGCAAGGTCGCCGTCGTCTCCGCCTCCGAGCACCCCGAGGCGGACGTCGACTACCTGTTCCTCCAGGTCGGCGTGGACGCCCCCGAGGTGTCCGACCGGCAGAACTGCGGCAACCTGCTCGCCGGCGTCGGCCCCTTCGCCGTCGAACGCGGACTCGTGCCCGCCGGGGAGGCGGAGACCTCGGTCCGCATCCGCATGGTCAACAGCGACGACCTCGCCACCGCGACCTTCCCGACCCCCGGCGGCCGCGTCGACTACACCGGCGACGCCGAGATCTCCGGCGTCCCCGGCACCGCGGCGGCCGTGGTGATCGAGTTCCCGCCGGGCGGCAGCCCCCTGCTGCCCACCGGCAACGTCCGGGACACGATCGCCGGCACCGAGGTCACCTGCGTCGACAACGGCATGCCGACGGTCCTGCTCGCCGCCTCCGACCTGAAGATCACCGGCTACGAGGCCCCCAAGGACCTGGAGGAGGACCTCGCCCTCGCCGACCGGCTGCGGGAGATCCGCCTGACGGCGGGGCGGCTGATGGGGCTCGGCGACGTGGAGCACACCACCGTGCCCAAGATGACGCTGCTCGCCCCGCCCCGCGACGGCGGCGCCGTGACCACCCGGACCTTCATCCCGGTGCGCTGCCACACCTCCATCGGTGTGCTCGGCGCCGCCAGCGTCGGCGCCGGACTGCGCATCGAGGGCGCCGTCGGCCACGACCTGGCCCGGCTGCCCGACGGGGACCGGCTGCGCATCGAGCACCCCACCGGCTTCCTCGACATCGAGACCAGCGTCGCCGACGGCGCCGAGGGCGCCCGCCCGGTGGCCCGGCGCACCGCCGTCGTCCGCACCGCCCGCAAGATCTTCGACGGCACGGTGTTCCCCCGGTCCGCCGGCACCGCCCCCGTCCGCCACGCACAAGGAGAAAACGGATGACTCCGCCGCTGGGAGACATCGCCCACCTCGGGCACGTCGAACTGCTCACCCCCGACCTCGACGCCAGCCTCGCCTTCTTCACCGACTACCTCGGCCTGACCGTCAACGGGCAGGAGGGCGACAAGGTCTACCTCCGCACCTTCGACGACTACGAGCACCACAGCCTGGTCCTCGTCGCCCACGAGAAGGCCGGCATGCGCCGCACCGCGCTGCGCACCTCCAGCGAGGAGGCGCTGCGCCGCCGGGTGAAGGAGCTGGAGGCGGCCGGCCACCAGGGCCGCTGGACCGAGGACGAACCCGGCCTCGGCCGGATCTACGCCACCGCCGACCCCGACGGGCACGAGATCGCCCTCTACTGGGAGTCCGAGTACTACCGGGCCCCCGAGCACCTCACCCCCGGCCTCAAGAACCAGCCGCAGGCCAAACCGGGCCACGGGGTGGGCGTACGGCGCCTGGACCACGTCAACTTCCTCGGCGCCGACGTGGCCGCCAACGCCGACTTCCACCAGAACGTCCTGGGCGCCCGGCCCACCGAGCAGATCCGCCTCGACAACGGCCGGATCGCCGCGAAGTGGCTGACGTACACCAACAAGTCGTACGACGTCGTCTACACCGAGGACTGGACCGGCTCGCAGGGCAGGCTGCACCACATCGCCTTCGCCACCGACACCCGCGAGGACATCCTGCGCGCGGCCGACCTCGCCCTGGACACCGGGGTGTTCATCGAGACCGGCCCGCACAAGCACGCCATCCAGCAGACGTTCTTCCTCTACGTCTACGAGCCGGGCGGCAACCGGATCGAGCTGTGCAACCCGCTCACCCGCCTCGTGCTGGCCCCCGACTGGCCGCTGATCACCTGGACCGAGGCCGAGCGCAAGAAGGGCCAGGCCTGGGGCCTGAAGACCATCGAGTCCTTCCACACCCACGGCACGCCGGTCGTCGACTGAGCGGACCGGCGGGGGCCGCGGGGGACGGTCGAGGCCGCGGGAGACGGCCGAGGGGGTGGGGCGCGCCACGGGGGCGCCCCACCCCTTCTGCTGCGCGTCGTCCGGTGCGGGTCGAGGCATTCGCCATCCAGATCGTTGCTGTGATTGTTGACGAAAACGTTGACACTTTCTGACGGCCAACTTAGCGTCTAGCCACCAACGGGTCGGCCGCTGTTCAGCCGCAACGACCCGCGTCAGATCCCCTCCAGGGGCGCTCGCCCCCTGGACGAGAGGAAAACAACGATGTCCTCCTCACCCTCCGCCGTGTCGTCCCGCGGGAGCAGACTGGCCCTCCTCGTCGTCGGCCTGTGCTGGGTGGCCGTCCTCTTCGACGGCCTCGACATGTTCATCTACGGCTCGGTGCTGCCGCACATGCTCGACGAGCACGCCCTCGGCCTCACCTCCGGCCAGGCCGGTGACCTGGGCAGCTACGCCACGTTCGGCATGCTCGTCGGCGCCCTCGCGGCCGGTACGGTCTCCGACCGGGTCGGCCGCAAGAAGCTGATGATCGGCTGCGTCACGCTCTTCTCGCTCGCCTCAGGCCTGTGCGCGGTCTCCGGCAGCGTCGCCGTCTTCGGCCTCGGCCGCACCCTCGCCGGCATCGGACTCGGCGGGCTGCTGCCGACCGCGATCAGCATGGTCTCCGACTACGCCCCGCGCGGCCGGGGCGCCCTCACCATCGGCCTGCTGATGACCGCCCACCACGCCGGCGGCATCCTCTCCGCCTACGTGGCCCTGTGGATCGTCGAGCCGCTCGGCTGGCGTGCGGCGTTCTGGGTCTGCGTGGTGCCGCTGCTCTTCGTGCCGGTGCTCGCCAAGGTCATGCCGGAGTCGCTGAGCTTCCTCGTCGCCCAGGGCCGCACCGAGGAGGCCGGGGCGCTGGCCCGCCGCTTCGAGGTCGAGCTGCCCGCCGCCGCGTCCGGCCGCCCGGTCGGCGGCGAGCGCTGGGCCTCCTTCTTCAACCTCTTCCGCGGCGGCGAGTGGATCCAGACGCTGCTGTACTGGCTCGCCTCCTTCGGCGGGCTGCTGCTCGTCTACGGTGTCGCCACCTGGCTGCCCACGCTGATGCGGAGCGAGGGGTACGAGCTGGGGTCCGCGCTGACGTTCGTGGTGCTGTTCAACCTCGGCGGGATCGTCGGCATGCTGGTCGCGGGGCGGGCCTCCGACCGGTTCGGGGCGCCGCGCATCTCCGCGATCTGGTTCGCGCTGACCGCGGCGGGGGTGTTCCTGCTCAGCGTCCACATGCCGCTGGCGCTGACGTTCGTGGTGGTCTTCCTGACCGGGGTGTTCCTCAACAGCGCCCAGACGATGATCTACGCGACGGTGTCGATCCGGTCCAGTGCGGCGAACCGGGCGACCGCGGTGGGGTGGACGTCGGGGATGGGGCGGTTCGGGGCGGTGTTCGGGCCCTGGCTGGGCGGGCAGCTGCTCGCGGCGGACCGCGGCGACTGGGGCTTCACGGCGTTCGCCCTGGCGGGCGCGGCGTCGATGGTGTTCATCGGGGTGGCTGCGCTGCGCAGCGCCCGGCCGGCGCGCGACGACACGGCGAGGCCCGTGGCGACCACGGCCTGAGTTTCGGCGCCGAGTTTCTTCGCCCCCGCCGCCCCTGCCCGTCCCATCCTCAACCCGGGGGCTCCGCCCCCGGGCCCCCGGGCGCGGGAAAGCTCGGGTGGGTGGGTTCGTTGGCGGGTGCGGGTGGGTGGGGGCTTCTCGCGCAGTTCCCCGCGCCCCTGACGGGGGCGCGGGGAACTGCGCATCTTCTGGGGTTCCGGGGGCGAAAAAAGGGACCCGTCACCCCATCTGGTCGGCCGGGGAGAGGTGTTCCACCGTGCGGCCCGTCGCCGTGAACGTGCGCGTGACGTACCCGGACGAGTACACCCACAGGATCCGCAACGGCACGTCCCCGACGTTGCGGAACAGGTGCGGGATCGGCGACGGCACATACGTCGTGTCGTACTGCGACAGCCGCGTCACCTCACCGTCCACCACCACCTCCGCCTCCCCCTCCAGCACCGTCACGTGCTCGTCGCAGTTGTGGGAGTGCAACGGCGCCCCGGACCCGACCGGATACACACTCATCCCGCTCGTGATCCGGTTCTCCCCGCCGGCCGACGGCGTGGTGATCAGTGGCGTCGTCACGACGGCCCCACCGCGGTCCATCAGCGGTACGGACGCGGCCTTGATGATCGTGGTCATCGGGGTTCCTCTCCGGCCTCACCGGTCTGTCCGGTTCCTGCGTGTCGCGTCGACCGACGTTAGGCCCGCCCCGCCCCCACCGGTGCCCTCCGGCGTGCAGTTTTACCTTGCGCTCCGGGAGGGGTGTGTTCTCCCGGCCCGCCTGTACCGTCGGCTGGCATCGCACCGGAATCCGGCCGGCACCGCCCCGGAATCCGCATTCGCGCCGGAAGAGAAATGCGCGCCGGAAAGAAAAGGCAGGTATCAGCCGGATGAGGCTCCCCGTGCTCACCGAAGAGGAAATGAACCCGCGCCAGAAGGAATTGGCCGCGCGCATAGCCGGCCGTCGGGGCGCGGTCCGCGGACCGTTCCGCGTCTGGCTGCACAGCCCCGAGATGTGCGAACGCGCCGAATCCCTCGGCGCCTTCGCCCGCTTCGACTGCGGCCTCCCCAAGCACCTGCGCGAGCTGGCCCTGCTGATGGCCGCACGGAACTGGGACGCGCAGTACTCCTGGAACGCCCATGTGCACCAGGCGATCGAGGCCGGCGTTCCCGAGGCCGCCGTCAAGGCGATCGCGGAAAGGAGGGAGGCGGACGCGGACTTCGAGGACGATGCCGACCTGGCGTTCTACCGGTTCTGCCGGGAAATCCTCGACGACCACTTCGTCACCGACGCCACCTTCGCCGCCGCCCTGGCCCACTTCGGCCCCAAGGGCCTGGTCGACACGATCGGCGCGCTCGGCAACTTCACCATGCTCGGCATGTGCCTCAACACCTTCCAGGTGGACCTCCAGGCCGACAAGGAACCCCCGTTCCCCGACATCCGCGGCTACGCGCGCCTCGCGCCGGCCCCGGAGGAGACGCGGCCATGAGTGCCCCGTCCGGCACCGCGCCCCGGGCCCTGGTCCGGGTGCGGGCGGTCACCAAGAGCTTCGGCGGCGCGGCCGCGCTCAAGGGCGTCGACCTGGACCTGTACCCGGGCGAGGTGCACGCCCTGATGGGGATGAACGGCGCCGGCAAGTCCACGCTCGTACAGGTGCTCGGCGGGGTGCACCGGCCCGACGGCGGCACCGTCGAGGTGGCCGGGCACACCGCGCACGGGCTGACCGTGCGGGGGGCCCGCCGGCTCGGCATCTCCTGCGTCCCGCAGCGCCGGGAACTGGCCATGGGGCTGACCGTCGCCGAGAACGTCATGCTCGGCGACCTGCCCACCCGGGCCGGCCGCGTGCACTGGAAGTCGGTTCGCGCCGACGCCCGCGCCGCGCTCACCGGGCTCGGCATCGACATCGACGTGGACCGGCCGGCCGGCGCGCTCACCGTCGCCGAACAGACCATGGTCGAGGTGGCCCGCGAGGTCCGCCGCGGCGGCCGGGTGCTGATCCTGGACGAGCCCACCGCCTGCCTGAGCGCCGAGGCCGCCGGGCAGATCCGCGCCCTGGTGCGCCGGCTCGCCGAGGACGGCGTCGCCGTCGTCTACATCTCGCACTACATCGACGAGGTCATGGCCCTCGCCGACCGCGTCACCGTGATGCGGGACGGCGAGGTGGTCCGCTCCGCGCCGGCCGCCGACTTCGACGCGGCCGGGCTGGTACGCGGCATGGTCGGCCGGGACGTCGTCTCCGTCCGCCCCGAACGCCCCGCGCCCGGGGACGCCACCGGCCTCGCCGTGCGCGGTCTGCACCACGGCCGGGCGGTGCGGGACTTCTCCGTCGAGGTGCGCAAGGGCGAGATCGTCGCCGTCCTCGGACCGGCGGGCGACGCCCAGTCGCGGCTGTTCGACCTGCTCTCCGGCCGCCGCCGGCCCGACCGGGGCGAACTGCGCGTCGGCGGCCGCCGCGTGCCCTTCGGGCGGGTCTCCGCCGCCCTCGCCGGCGGACTGCGCTGCGTGACCGGCGACCGCCGCAGCCTGGGCCTGGTCGCCGGGATGTCGCTGGACGAGAACATGCTGCTGGCCGGCGACCGGTTCGCCCGGCGTCGACTGCACCGGCGCGGCGACCTCGCGCGCCGCGCCGCCCCGCTCCGTCGCGACTACGGCGTCAGGGCACTGGCCGGGAACCCGCCCGTCGGCGCCCTGTCCGGCGGCAACCAGCAGAAGGTGCTGCTGGCCAAGTGGCTGGAGACCGAGCCGGTCGCCTGCTTCCTGGAGGACCCCACCAACGGCGTGGACGTCGCCGCCATGGCCGACATCCACCGCCTCGTCGACGACCTCGCCGCCCGCGGTGTGGCCGTCCTGCTCGCCTCCTCCTCCGCCGAGGAGGTCATGCGCCTGGCCGACCGCGTGGTCGTCGTCAGCGCCGGCCGCACGGTCGCCGTCCATGACATCACCGACATCACCCGCGACGAACTCGTCGCGACCGCACTCGGAGGTCAGTCCCAGTGAGCCTCAAGACGCCCGCCGCCGCCCCGGACGTCGCGGCCGGTCCGCCCACGCCGCCCGCGTCCCGGCTCGCGCCCCGGAGACTGCTGCACGTCCCGCACGGCGGTCTGGTCCTCGTCCTCGTCCTGGTCGTGCTCTTCACCGCCGTCCAGGCCGACTCGTTCACCACCTCGCAGAACCTGCTCAACGTGCTGCGGCAGGTCAGCGTGAACGCCGTCATCGCGGCCGGACTCACCCTGCTGATGACCGCCGGCGGCATGGACTTCTCCATGGGCAGCAACGCCGCCGTCACCCTCTGCGTGGCCGCCCAGCTGCTGCACGACGGCTGGTCCACCCCCGCCACCGTTCTCGTCAGTCTGCTGCTCGCCACCCTCGTCGGCCTGGTCAACGGAGCGGTGGTGACCTTCACCAGGGTGGCGCCGTTCGTCGCCACGCTCGCCAGTGCGATGCTGCTCGACGGGGTCGCGCTGCTCGTCCTGGACGGGATGAGCGTCACCACCGGGGACCGGATGACCGCCCTCGGCAACGACGAACTGCTCGGCGTGCCGTATCTGACCGTGGTGGCCGTGCTCGTCCTGGCGGCGACCGGGCTGACCATGCGGTTCACCACCTTCGGCCGGGACGCCTTCGCCATGGGCGGCAACGAGCACGTCGCCCGGCTCAGCGGCATCAACGTCCCCGGGCGCAAGCTCGCCCTCTACGGGCTCGCCGGGGTGCTGGCCGGGCTCGCGGGGCTGATGCTGCTCTCCCGGCTGGGCGCCGCCGCCCCCAACACCGCCGGGCTGCAGACCCAGCTGACCGCCGTCGCCGCCGTGGTCATCGGCGGCACCTCACTGGCCGGCGGCCACGGCAGCGTCGTCGGCACGGTCCTCGGCGTGGTGCTGCTCGGCGTCGTCGGCAACGCGCTCAACCTCCTCCAGGTCGACAGCAACTACCAGCTCGTCGTCACCGGCGGAGTGCTCCTGGTGGCCGCGATCGTCAACGAGATCCAGCGCAAGTCGGCCGCGCCGGACAGCCGTTAGCGCGGCGAGCCGCCTTCTTGTTCCGCCCCCCTCTTTCCACCCCCCCTTTCCCTCAGTTTCCCTCAGTCCTTTTCCCTCGATGAAGCAGGAAAGGTCCCACCCATGAGATCCATCTCCCCTCGTCCCGGAGCCGCCGCGGTCTCGCTCCTCGGCGTCGCCGCCCTGGTGCTCACCGGCTGCGGCTCGGACAAGGACAGCGGCGGCGCCGCCGACGGCTCCGTCTCGCTCGGCTTCGTCAACGGCTCCAACACCGCCTTCCACACCTGTCTGCTGAAGTCCGTCGAGCAGACGGCGAAGAAGGAGGACGCCACCGTCTACTCGGCCAACTCCAAGCAGGACGCCGGGACGGAGCTGTCCAACATCGAGGACATGATCTCCCGCAACGTCGACGCGCTGATCGTGCAGACCGTCAACGTGGACGCGCTCGAGGGCGACATCGCCAAGGCCAAGAGCGCGGGCGTGCCGATCTACCTCACCTCCGTGGCCACCGACGACATGACGGACGTGCTCGGCGCCGCCGTCGTGGACCTGAAGAAGGTGGGCGCCTTGGACGCCGGCTGGGTCGCGAAGGACGCCGGGGACCGGGAGGTGAACGTCGGCATCGTCGCCGGCGCGCCCGGGGCCGCCTCCGACCTGCTGGTCAACGGCTTCGAGGACGCCCTGCCCACGACCGCGAAGGTCGTCTCCAACCAGCCCGGCATGTTCAACCCGGCCAAAGCGCAGGACGTCGCCGAGAACATGATCCAGGCCCACCCCGACCTGGACTACGCGTTCGTCGCCAACGAGGAGATGGCCTTCTCCGTCCGCAAGGCCTTCGACGCGGCGGGGGCGAAAGACGTCGAGATCGTCACCGTCAACGGTACGGACGAAGGGCTCGCCGCGGTCGAGAAGGGCGAGTTCGCGGCGACGGTCGCGAACTCGGCGCTCGTTCTCGGGCAGACCGCGGTCAAGGACTCGATCGCGCTGCTGGACAAAAATGAGAAGGACACCAAAAACGTTGACAAGATCGCAAACATTCCTCTTCTCTTGGTCACGAAGGACAACCTGAGCGAGGCACCCCAGTACTGCCCCCAGTAGGGCCCACGAGGAAAGACAGACATGGACCGCTTGCTCCTCATGCACAGCTTCGTCACCGTCGCGCAGGTCGGCAGCTTCAGCGGCGCCGCCAAGAAGCTGGGGTCGTCCGGCTCGCTGGTCTCCCGCCACGTCGCCGAACTCGAACGGCAGGTGGGCGTCCGGCTCGTCAATCGCACCGCCCGCTCGGTGAGCCTCACCGAGCCGGGGCTGCGCTACGCCGAGTTCGCCGCGCGCATCCTGGACGAGATCGAGGCCGAGGACGCGAGCCTCGCCGACTCCCACGACCGGGCGGAGGGTGCGCTCAGCATCATCTGCCCCAAGTGGATCGGCAGCCTCGACCTGGGCGACGCGATCGCCGCGTTCTCCGCCGCGCACCCCAAGATCCAGGTGCGCTTCGAGCTTGGGGGCATGTCGGACCGTACGTACGACTTCCTCGACAGCGGGTTCGACGTCGCCTTCCACACGCGTGACCTGCGGGACTCCAGCGTGCGGCTGAAGAAGATCGCGTCCTTGCCCTTCGTGCTGTGCGCGGCGAAGGAGTACCTGGAGCGGGAGGGGCCGCTCACCGAGCCCAACGGGCTGGCGGCGCACGACTGCCTCGTGCACCTCAACGATCCCGTGTGGCGGCTCGGCCACGGCCATGCCTCCACGTTGCACAAGATCCGCAACGTGGCGTTCTCGTCCAACTCGTACATCGCGTTGCAGAAGGCGGCGGTGCACGGCCGCGGCATCGCGCTGCTGCCGCAACGCCCCGCGTACGAGGACCTCCTCTCGGGCGCGCTCCAGGTACTGCTCCCCGACATCCCGGTCCCCGACCGCCCCCTGTACGCCATCTACGGCCCCGGCCAGGCGACCCCGCGCAAGATCTCGGTCTTCCTGGAGTTCCTCACGGGCTGGTTCTCGAGCAACCCGATGCCGGCGCTCGGTCACGACTGAAGGTGACGCGGAAGGCCCGAGGGGGCGGGGGTTCGTCGGCGTGTGCGGGTGCAGTGCGGCTGGTCGCGCGAAACAGGGCGAAGCCCTGTGCCGGGGTGACGGGGGAAACGACCCGGCGTGCAAGAAACGGTTGCGGTATCGGGGGCGCCCGGCCCATTGAGAAAGGTGAACCCGCGTTCATACGATCGCGGAGAACCGGTGCCGCCCGCCGACCCGCCAAGCGAGGAATCAGGGAATCCATGGGAATCCAGAGAATCGAATCGGTCACCTACGGCATCGACAATCTCGACGAATGCGTCCGGTTCTTCGAGGACTTCGGCCTTTTCCTCGTCGAGCGCACCGACGAACACGCCGTCCTCGAATCCCTCACCGCCCAGACCGTCCACCTCGACACCGCCCCCACCCCCGCACTGCCCCCGCCCGTGGAACCCGGAAACACCCTGCGCGAAATCGTCTGGGGCGTCGACACCAAGAACGAACTCACCCGCCTCGTCACCGGCCTCCGCCACGACCGCGAGGTCACCGAGGACGCCGCCGGCGTCTTCCACACCGCCGACGAGACCGGCTTCGGCGTCGGCCTCACCCTCGCCCGCCCCCGCCCCGCCGACGTCACTCCCCGCCCCGCCAACACCCTCGGCGCCGTCCACCGCCGGAACACCCCCCTGGAACCCCTCACCCGCGCCCACCCCCTGCGCATGTGCCACGTCGCCCTCAACATCCCCAAGGCCGGCAAGGAGGAGGCCGTCGCCTTCTACACCGACCGCCTCGGCTTCCGCGCCGTCGACATCGTCAAGCCCATGGGCGTCTTCATGCAGGCCTCCGGCGACGACGACCAGCACACCTTCCTCCTCTGCCACCGCCCCGACAAGGCCGGCGTCAACCACATCGCCTACGAGGTGCCCGGCTTCGACGACGTCATCGAAGGCGGCAACTTCATGATCGAGCGGGGCTGGCGGGAGGCCCGCAAGCTCGGCCGTCACACCGTCGGCTCCAACGTCTTCCGGTTCGTGCACGCCCCGTGCGGCGGACGCGTCGAGTACGCCGCCGACATGGACCGCGTCGACGACACCTACGAAACCCGGGTGCACGAGACCACCCCGCCGCACCACATCTGGGCGCTGCGCACCAACCGCGACGCCGACGCACCGGCCTGATCACCACCCACCCGCAGCCCGGAAAGGCACGCCCACCCATGACCACCGACCGCGGCTACCCCGCCGTCCGCATGTACCTCGCGGGCGAGTGGTGCCAGGGCGGCACCGGCGCCACCGCCCCCGTAGAGAACCCGGCCACCGGAGAGGTGATCGGCGAGGTCCCCCTCGCCACCCCCGACGACCTGGACCGCGCCCTCGCCGCCGCCGAACAGGGCGCCAGGGTGTGGCGCGCGACGTCCGTCGCCAGGCGCACCGCGATCCTGCACGCCGCCGCCGACCTCATCGCCGAGCGCGCCGCCGAGATCGGCCGCGTGATGACCCTTGAACAGGGCAAGCCGCTCGCCGAGTCCACCGGCGAGGCCCGCCGCACCGCCGACACCCTGCGCTGGCACGCCGAGGACGCCCGCCGCGCCTACGGCCGCATCGTCCCCTCCGCCCCCGGCACGCTGCTGACCGTGCGCCGCGAGCCGATCGGCCCCGTCGCCGCCTTCACTCCCTGGAACTTCCCCGTCGGCGGCCCCAACCGGAAGATCTCCTCCGCCCTGTCGGCCGGCTGCTCCCTCATCCTTAAGGCCTCAGAGGAGACCCCGGCCACCGCCGCCGCCCTCGTCGCCTGCTACGCCGACGCCGGACTGCCCGCCGGTGTCCTCAACCTCGTCTTCGGCGAACCCGCCGAGGTCTCCGCCCACCTGATCGCCTCCCCGGTGACCCGGCTGATCGCGTTCACCGGCTCCGTCCCCGTCGGCAAGCTGCTCGCCGCCGAGGCCGGCAAGGTCATGAAGCCCTCCCTGATGGAGCTCGGCGGCCACGCCCCCGTGCTCGTCTGCGCGGACGCCGACCCGGCGCAGGCCGCCCGCCGTGCCGCCCAGGCCAAGTTCTTCAACGCCGGCCAGGTGTGCACCTCGCCCAGCCGCTTCCTCGTCCACGAGAGCGTGATCGAGGAGTTCACCGCGGAATTCGTGAAGGCCGCCGAGTCGGTCACCGTCGGCGACGGTCTGGAGCCGGGCACCACGATGGGCCCGCTCGCCAATGAACGCAGGCTGCGGGCGATCGAACGGCTGGCCGCCGACGCCACCGGCCGCGGCGCCACGCTCCGCACTGGCGGCGAGCGCCTCGACCGCCCCGGGTACTACTTCGCGCCGACCGTCCTCACCGACGTCCCCGCCGACGCCGCGCTGCTCTCCGAGGAGCCCTTCGGCCCGCTCGCCCCGATCGTCCCCTTCACCGACCTCGACGACGCCCTGCGCACCGCCAACGCACTGCCGTACGGCCTGGCCGCCTACGGGTTCACCAAGTCCGCCGCCACCGCCGAGAAACTCTCCGACGGCCTGGAGGCGGGCATCCTCTCGATCAACCACTGCGGCGGCTCCGTCCACGAGGCGCCCTCCGGCGGCGTCAAGGACAGCGGCTACGGACGTGAGGGCGGCCCCGAGGCGCTGGACGCGTACCTGATCACCAAGCGGGTCTCGCACCTGCTGGCCGGCTGAGGCGACGGCCATGAGGTACACCCGTGTCTTTGTCGGCGGCCGGGCGGTCTGGGGCCGCGTGGGGGAGTCGGACATCGAGCTGCTGTCCGGCTCGCCCCTGGACGGCGGCGACCCGGCCGTCCTCGGCACGGTGCCGCGCGCCGGGGCCGAGTGGCTGCCGCCGGTCGTGCCCCCGGTCTTCTACGCCGTCGGCATGAACTACCCGCGCCACATCGCGCACGCCGCCGCGCTCGGCAACCCCGCCGCCGTCACGCCCGAGCGGCCCGAGGTCGGCTACCGCGCCAACAACGCGCTCACCGGCCACCGTTCGCCGATCATCCGGCCGGCCGAGGTCGAGGGCCGCTTCGAGGCCGAGCCCGAACTCGTCGCCGTCATCGGCCGGACGATCCGGCACGCCACCCGCGACGAGGCCCGCGCCGCCGTCTTCGGCTGGACCCTCGGCAACGACGTCAGCGCCCGCACCTGGCAGCACCAGGACCGCACCTTCTGGCGCAGCAAGAACGCCGACACGTTCAAACCGATGGGCCCCTGGATCGAGACCGACACCGACGCCCTCGCCGCCACCACCACGCTCCGCGTCAACGGCGAGGAGCGCGCCCGGTTCGCCACCGGCGACATGGTCTTCGACCCGTACGACTACATCGTCGAGATCACCCGGCACAACACCATGCACCCCGGTGACGTGCTGTGGATGGGCGCCGAGTCCACCTGCGGGCTGGAGCCCGGCGACACCGTGGAGGTCGAGATCGACGGCATCGGCGTCCTGTCCAACCCCGTACACCTCGAAGGGAACGAACGATCATGAGCGCGGAACCCCGCTACATCCACCACGTCAACTTCCCCACCACCGACCCCGACCGCACCGCCGCCTGGTACACCAAGGTCTTCGGGATGAAGCGCATCCAGCCCAAGTCCAACACCCGAGTGGTGCTGATGACACGCGGCAACTTCGACCTGCACTTCACGCCGGTCGAGGAGATGGAGCGCATGGCGCCCTACCACTTCGCCGTCGAGGTCGACGACTGGGACGACTTCCTCGCCCACCTGAAAGAGCTCGGCATCCGCCACACCCGGCCCATCCAGCGGCCCGAGAACCAGTCGAAGTTCTGCTACATCCACGACCCCGACCACACCATGATCGAGCTGGTCCACCACGCCAAGCGCCCCAACTGAAGCGCCGCGACCGGACCTTGAGGAGATCCCTGTCATGCCCTACGTCGACTCCGACGGAGCGTCGATCTACTACGAACGCCACGGCGAAGGCCCCGCGATCGTCTTCGTGCACGGCTCCGGGGGCCACCACGCGGCCTGGTGGCAGCAGGTCGCCGCGCTGCGCCGGGAGTTCACCGTCGTCACGCTCGACCTGCGCGGCTTCGGCAGGACCGAACTGTCCCGGCCGCAGGCCGAGTTCGACGGCCAGGCCTTCTACGGCGACGTCGTCGCCGTCCTCGACCGGGAGGACCTCACCGACGCCATGGTGGTCGGGCAGTCCATCGGCTCGATCGCCGCACTGCGCGCCGGACTGGTCCGGCCCGAGCGCGTCGGCGCCGTCGTCCTCGGCCACTCCCTCGGCGGGATCAGTCACCCGGAGCTGAAGGAACTCGCCGCCGCCGACCGGGCCGAGGCCGTCAAGCTGCCCGTCATCGACCGGCTGCTCACCCGGCGGTTCCAGGAGGAGCGGGCCGATCTGACCTTCCTGTTCCGGCAGATGGGCACCTTCAACACCGCCACCATGCAGGATCTGCGCAACCTCGACACCGACGGACCCACGCTGGAGGAGATCCGCGCCTCCGGCGTCAGGGTCGCCTTCCTCGCGGGCGAGAAGGACGCGGTGCTCGGCGTGAAGACCGTCACCCGCGCCCACGAACTCCTCGACGGCTCGCACCTGGAGATCGTCCCCGGTGCCCCGCACTCCATGTACTGGGAGACGCCCGCGCAGTACAACGCGGCCGTCACCCGGCTGCGCCGCACTCTCACCGCGAAGTGACGCAAGGACCAGGACAAGGAAGCAGCATGAGCACCCTCACTCTCGACGCGGCCGAGGAGATCATCGCCGCCGCGTCCCAGCGCGCCCGCGAGATCGGCAAGGCGGTGAGCGTGGCCGTCGTCGACGCCGGCGGCTTCCCCGTGGCCATCCGCCGCCCCGACGGCGCCCGCCCGCTCACCCCCGACATCGCCCGCGCCAAGGCCTATACCGCAGCGATCATGCAGCGCCCCGGCAAGATGCTGAAGAAGTGGCAGGAGAGCCAGCCCGTCTTCTTCTCCCAGCTCTCCCAGCTGCCCGGTGCCTCGATGCCGATTCTCGCCACCGAGGGCAGCGTCACCATCAAGAAGGACGGCGAGATCATCGGCGGCCTCGGCATCGCCGGCGGCACGGCCGAGGAGGACCAGCGGATCGCCGAGGACGTGCTCGCGGCACTCGGGTACGAACTGGAGTTCGCCGCGTGGGGAGTGGCCGGGAGGCCGGCTGCCGACGACGAGGCCGCCGGGGCCGCCGCGGCCCCCGAGACGTCCGGAAAGGACGCGTGAGTCATGGCCGACACGTTCAACTACCGCATCGACCACCACGGCAGCCTGGTGCGCCCCGCGGAGCTGGTCGCCGCGCGGGCCGCCGGTGACCCGGAGGCGCTGCGCGTGGCCGAGGAGAAGGCGGTCGAGGAGGCGGTGGTCCTCCAGCGCAAGCTGCGCTCGACCGTCGTCACCGACGGCGACTTCCCGCGCGAGGACTGGCGTTCGGCCGTCCTGGACGGGACGACCGGGTTCCGCCGCACGGACGAGGCGGACGCCGACGGGCAGGTCCGCTGGGTCGCCGAGTCCCTGCCGAAGGCGGACGGGCCGCTGGTCGGCGACTGGGCGGCACGGCTCGCGGAACTGACCGTCATCGCGCCGAAGGTGGCGCTGCCCTCGCCGGCGTACCTCGCTGCCACGACGTTCGACCCGGCGCGCGTCGGGAGCGGCGGGCCGGGGTCCGCGCGGGAGCTGGGGGAGGCGCTTGCGGAGATCGTCCGGGCGGAGATCGCGCGGCTGGTGTCCCAGGGGGTGCGGCTGATCCAGCTCAACAACCCGCTGCTGCTCGGACAGGTCGCGGCGGAGCCGGCGGGTGCTGCGGGTGCGTTGTCCTTCGAGGACGCGCTCGCCGTCGACGGGCTCGCCGTGCGGCTGGACGAGCGGCCCGAGGGCGTACGGATCGGGGTGGCGCCGGGGTATGCGGCGCCCGACGCGGTCGACCGGGCGCGGGTCGAGCGGCTCTACGACGGGGTGCGGGCGGACCGGTGGGTGCTGCCGTTCGACCGGGGGACGGAGGCGGAGCTGCAGCTGGTGCGGGTGCTGCCGGACGACCGGGACTTCTGCCTCGGGGTCGTCGATGCGACGACCGGGGGGTTGGAGGAGGTCGAGACGGTGATGGCGCGGTTGGACGCGGTGGGGGAGGTCAAGGACCTGGAGGACGGGGCGGTGGCTCCGTCGCGGGGGTTCGCGGATGTGGGGGGACGGCCGCTGCTGGACGCGGAGCAGCAGCGGCGCAAGCTGGTACTGGTGGAGACGGTGGCGCGATACGTGTGGGGCAACGAGTTCTAGGGTGCGGGTGGGGCCGGGAGGCGGCGGGGGCCAAAGAAATCCCCCGCGCCCCCTACACCACCTCCGCGAACGTCACCGTCCGCTCCGTCAGCAGCGGGCGGACCCGCTCGACGATCAGCTCCGCGAAGTACGGTGCCGCGCTGTGCGCATCGAAACCCGCACGGTCCACATACAGCTCGTACAGCACGAAACTCCCCGGCACCCCCGCCTCCGCATGCACCTCGTACGCGAGGTTCGCCGGCTCCCCCCGTGTACGCTCCCGCATCTCCCGCAACGCGACCCGCACCGCCGCATCGTCTTCCGGCGCACAGCGGTAGTGGGCGACGACCGCATAGGGCATGTCCGTGTCTCCTTCGGGGACGAACTCAGGTTGACGTCGCCGATTCCAGCACGGATTCCCCGCCCTCCGACCTGCGCACAGCGCAACCAATGACTGCCCCCGGGACGCTGGTGAGCCCACCCCCGCATGGTGTGTCGTCGCACTCGGCACCGACGAAGGAAGTGAGCCTCCATGCGAACCCAGGAAATCCTTTCCGGCGGGGAGTGGGTGACGACGGGCGAGTGGATCGACGTCCACGACCCGGCCGACGTCCGTACGCCGCTCGCGCGGATCCCGGCACTGGCCGCGAAGGACGTCACCCGCGCCTACGACCACGCCGAGCGCGCCTTCACCGCCTGGAAGCGCACCAGCCCCTTCGAGCGGGCCCGGGTCTTCACCCAGGCCGCCCGGCTGATCCGGCAGCGTGTGGACGAGATCGCCGCCGACGTCACCGCCGAGAACGGCAAGACCCTTGCCGAGGCCCGCGGCGAGACCCTCAAGGCCGCCGACTTCTTCGAGTACTACGCCGGCCTCGCCCGCCAGGGCTACGGCACCCTCCTGCACGACGCCCGCCCGGACACCCGAACTCACACCCAGCGCGAGCCCATCGGCGTGATCCTCGTGGTCAGCCCGTGGAACGACCCGCTGATCACCCCGGCCCGCAAGCTCGCCCCGCTGCTCGCCACCGGCAACGCGGCCGTGTTCAAGCCGGCCACCGAGACCCCGATCTCCGGGCTGCACCTGGCCCGCGCCCTGCACGACGCGGGGCTGCCCGCCGGGGTGCTGAACGTGGTCACCGGGCGCACCGCCGAGATCGAGGAGGCGCTGCTCGACGACCACCGGATCGCCGGGGTCACCTTCACCGGGTCCAACGCCGTCGGCAACCGCATCCGCCGCCGCCTCGCCGACCGCAACGTCCGCTTCCAGGGCGAGCTGGGCGGCAAGAACGCCTCCGCGGTCCTGAGGGACGCCGACCTCGCGTTCGCCGCGAAAAGCGTCGTCACCGCCTCCTTCGGGCAGGCCGGCCAGCGCTGCACCGCCACCAGCCGCGTCGTCGTGGAGCGGCCGGTGTACGACGAGTTCATACGGCTGCTCGTCGCCGAGGTCGGGACCCTCAAGGCCGGTCCGGGCGGCGACCCGGCCACCACGCTGTGCCCGCTGTCCAGCCCCCGGCAGCGCGACAGCGTCCTCGCCGATCTGAACAAGGCGGTCGAAGAGGGCGCCACCGTCCTCACCGGAGGAGGGGCCGACACCGAGGGCGACCGCGTGCACGGCTGCTACGTGCAGCCGACCGTGCTCGCCGATGTCACTCCCGACATGGCGATCTGGCGGGACGAGGTCTTCGGCCCGGTCCTCGCCGTCCGCAGGGTCGACGACTTCGCACAGGCCGTCGAGGCCGTCAACGACTCCGTCTACGGTCTCGCCGCCGCCGTCTTCACCCGCGACCTGGCCGCCGCCCACCGCTTCGCCGACGAGGCCGAGTGCGGGCAGGTCGCGGTCAATACCACCACGACCGGCTGGGACGTCCACCTGCCCTTCGGAGGGTTCCGGGACTCCGGGACGGCGTACAAGGAGCAGGGAGAGGAAGTCCTGCGCTTCTCCACCCGCGTCAAGACGGTCGCCGTCCACTTCGGTGCCTGAGAGGCGCGGCGGGAGCAGCACCAACAGAAAGGAGGATGCCGATGGCTGACGAGACGATCGGCATCGTCGGCGCCGGCATCGTGGGTCTGGCCACCGGACGCCACATCGCCCTGAGCCGCCCCGGCACCCGTGTGGTCGTCCTGGAGAAGGAGGAACGGGTCGCCGTCCACCAGACCGGCCACAACTCCGGTGTGGTGCACGCCGGCATCTACTACGCGCCCGGCAGTCTCAAGGCCGACCTGACCGTGCGGGGTGTGGCCCTGCTGCGCGAGTACTGCCAGGACCGCAAGCTGCCGTACGAGGAGATCGGCAAGCTCGTCATGGCGGTCCGTCAGGACGAGCTGGGCCGGATGGAGAACCTCTACGAGCGGGCCAGGAACAACCACGTGCCCGAGCTGCGCAAGGTCTCCAAGGAGGAGATCAAGGAGATCGAGCCGCACGCCGGCGGCATCGCGGCCCTGCACTCCCCGCGCACCGCCATCACCGACTACCCGGCGATCGCCCGGGAGTTCGCCAAGGACATCGAGGCCGCGGGCGGCGAGGTCAGACTCGGCTTCCCGGTCACCTCGATCACCAACATGCCCGGCGGCATCGACGTGGCGTCGGGGCAGGACAGGGTCCGCGTCGACCGGCTGGTCCTCTGCGCCGGTCTGCAGTCGGACTCCGTCGCCAGGCTCGCCCAGGACAAGAAGGAGCCGAAGATCATCCCGTTCCGGGGTGAGTACATGCTCCTCAAGCCCGAGCGGGCGAATCTCGTGAACGGTCTGATCTACCCGGTGCCGGACCCGCGCTACCCGTTCCTCGGGGTGCACTTCACCCCTCGGGTCGACGGCTCGGTCGAGGTCGGCCCGAACGCGGTCCTGGCGCTGGCCAGGGAGGGCTACAAGCTCTCCAGGATCTCCGTGAGGGACCTCGCCCGGCTGGCCGTCTACCCGGGCTCCTGGAAGATGGCGGCGCAGCACTGGCGGACCGGCATCAAGGAGTACCGGGGCTCGCTGTCCGTGGCGGCCTTCATGAAGGACGCGGGCCACTACGTGCCCGGGGTGGGCGTCGCCGACGTCGTCCGCGGCGGGGCCGGCGTACGGGCCCAGGCGCTGGACCCCGACGGCACCCTCGTCGACGACTTCCGCATCCATCAGGTCGGCCGGATCACCGCCGTGCGCAACGCGCCCTCACCGGCCGCCACGGCTTCCATGGCCATCGCCGAGCACATCGTCGGGGCCGTCTTCACCGACGCCTGAAGCAACCTGGAAATGCCCTCCGAACAGCGCCTTCGCGCGCAACAAGTGGTTGCGCGCCCGTGACTTAGCAAGGGCCCTCCACCCGCCTAGCGTTCACCGCGTACCACCTCGCACCACTCCGTTCGACAAGCCGAGAGAAAGAGCCCACGCCATGTTCGTCGTCGACACCCAGATCCACATCTGGAAGGAAGAGACCCCGGACCGCCCCTGGGTCCCCGGCGCGCGGGAGCGCATCCGCCTCAACGGCCACCGCGAGGAGCCCTTCTCGTACGAGGAGGCCCTCGAGCTCATGGACGAGGCCGGCGTCAACCGCGCGCTGATCCTGCCTCCGTCCTGGGAGGGCAACCGCATCGACTACGCCCTGGAGGCGTGTGAGGCGCACCCGGACCGCTTCGGCATCATGGCCCGTGTCCCGCAGGACAACGAGGTCGAGGGCACGGCCATGCTGAAGGACTTCGCCCAGAACCCGCACATCAAGGGCACCCGACTGACCTTCCACCGCCCGCAGGACCGCAACTGGATGATCGACGGCACCAACGACTGGTACTGGCCGGTCGCCGAGGAACTGCGCGTGCCCACCATGGTCCACGCGCCGATCTGGAAGAAGGAGCTCGGCGAGATCGCCGCCAAGCACCCCGAGCTGAAGATCATCATCGACCACATGGGCATCATGGCCCGCTGCGTCGACGACGCGATCGGCTACTGGGTCTCGGAGACCGCGGACCTCGCCCCGCACCCGAACATCTACGTGAAGGTCTCGGCGCTGCCGGGGTACTCCACGCAGCCGTTCCCGAACCTGAACATCCAGAAGTACGTGCGCGAGATGGTCGACAGGATGGGGCCGCAGCGCTGCTTCTACGGCACCGACATCACCCGCCTGCTCGGTCACGGCATCACCTACACCGACACGATCGAGCAGTTCACCAAGCACTACGACTTCACGCCCGAAGAACTTGAATGGATCATGGGCCGCGGTATCTCCGAGGTTCTGGACTGGCCGATCGAGGGCTGAGGACACACCAGAGATGACGGACACCAACAAGAAACCGGGCGCCGACGGCGGTGACGCCGTCGTCTCCGCCTTCAACGCCGTCGGCGCCGACTACATCTTCTGCTCATCGGGGTCCGAGTGGGCCCCGGTATGGGAGTCCCTGGCCCGGCGCCACCGCGACGGTGAGCCGGCGCCGAAGTACCTGGACCTCACCCACGAGACGGTGGCGGTCGGCATGGCCACGGGCTACGGCCTGGTCAAGCGACGCCCGCAGGGCGTGCTCCTGCACGCGGCCCCCGGGCTGCTGCAGGGCTCGATGGCGGTCCACGGCGCCCTCCTGGCCGGCGTGCCGATGGTGGTCACCTCCTCGGAGTCGAGCACCTACGGAGACGGGCCGGGGCAGGACCCGGGCGGCCAGTGGTACCGCAACCTCTCGATCGTGGGAGGACCGCACAACATCGCGCAGCCGTTCACCAAGTGGGCGAACGAGGCCGCCAGCGTGCACACGCTGCCGACCATGATCACCCGGGCGGCGGAGCTGTCGTGGCGGGCCCCACAGGGCCCCGCCTACCTGAACATCCCCCTGGAGATCCTTCTGGAGGAGTGGGACGGCCGCGAGGCGAAGGAGATCGTCAGGCCGGGCTCCCTGCACAGCTCGCCCGAAGAGGTCGACCCCGTCGCCCGGATGATCCGCGAGGCGAAGAACCCGGTGATCGTCACGGAGACGGCCGGCCGTGAGGACGGCGGTTTCGAAGCGCTCGTCGCCTTCGCCGAGGCGTGGAACATCCCGGTCGTCGAGCCCGACTCGGCGGTGTGCGGCAACTTCCCGCGCACCCACCCGCTGCACGCCGGCAGCGACATCGGACCGTGGATGGACGAGGCGGATCTGATCCTCCTGGTCAACTGCCGCGTCCCGTTCTACCCGCCGAGCCGCAAGCCGTCGAAGGCGAAGATCGTCGTCATCGACCAGGTCCCGCAGCGCCCGCACGTGGTCTACCAGGTGCTGTTCGCCGACGTGTACCTGGAGGGCAACGTCGCCAACACCCTCCGCCAGCTGGCCAAGCGGGCGAAGGATCTCGACGGGACCGCGGTCGCCGCGCGCCGGGCGGCGCAGGAGGAGCGGTTCGCCGCCGAACAGGCCGCGATCGCCGCCGCCGAGTCCAGGGCGGAGCAGTCGGCGCGGGCGGCGGGCGTGGACCCGGTGCTGGTCGCCGCGACGCTGCGCAGGCTGCTCGACGGCAAGGACGGCATCGTCGTCGACGAGACCATCACGCACAGCCGCACCGTCAAGCGGCATCTGAAGACCGCCGCGCCCGACTCGTACTTCTACGTGCAGGGCGGGCTCGGCCAGGGCATCGCGGTCGCGCTGGGCGCCAAGCTCGCCGCCGAGGACCGCCCGGTGGTCTTCACGGTCGGGGACGGCGCGTTCACCTACAACCCGGTGATCCCGTCGTACGACGCCGCGAAGGCCTACGACCTGCCGGTGCTGATCGTGGTCTTCAACAACCGCGTCTACAAGTCGATGAACCTCAACCACCGCAGGTTCTACCCCGAGGGCGCGGCGGCCGAGACCGGCGAGTGGCTCGGCACCGACCTGCACCGCCTGCCGCGACTGGCCCAGTTCGCCGAGCCGTTCGGCATGCACACCGAGACCGTCGACACCGCCGACGCCCTCGCGCCCGCCCTGGAGCGCGCGCTGAAGGCCGTCGCGGAGGGCACCACCGCCGTCGTCGACGTCCTCGTCACCCGCTGATCAGGAGAGTCTGCCCACCATGACCGACACCCCGACCCCTAAGCCGGGCAAGGTACGCGTCCCCGCCGAGGACCTGCGCACCTTCTCCGCGGCCCTCCTCGAGAAAGGGGGCCTGAGCGCGGAGCACGCCCGCACCACCGCCGACGTGTTCGTCTGGGCGGCGCTGCGTGGCGTCGACTCGCACGGCATCGCCCGCGTTCCCGCCTACCTGGAGTTGCTCGCCAAGGGCGTGGCCAACGCCGAGCCCGACCTCAGGACCGAGCCGGGCGCGCCCGCGGCCACCGTCCTGCACGCCGACCGGGCGCCCGGGCCGGTGGCCCTGACCGCCGCCGCCGACGAGGCGGTGCGCCGGGCGCGGACCAACGGCGTGGCCGCCGTCGGGGTGCGCGAGACCGTGCACACCGGCGCCCTCGGCTACTACGTGTCGCGGATCGCCGACCAGGGCCTGGTCGGCATCGGCTTCGTGGCCGGCATGCCGAACATGGGCTACACCGGCGTGAAGGGCGCCGCCGTGGCCACCAGCCCGCTGGCGGTCGCGGTCCCCGGCGCCTCGTCGTCGGACCGCCCCCCGCTGCTCCTCGACATGGCCACCGCCACCATCGCCCTGGGAAAGATCCGCCAGGCGAAGGCAGCCGGGACTCCGCTGCCGGAAGGTGCGGCGGCCACCGCGGACGGCACCCCGACCACCGACCCGCAACAGGCGGTCATGCCGCTGCCGCTGGGCGGTGCCAAGGGTTCGGGCATGTCGCTCACCTTCGAGCTGCTGACCAGCGTCCTGGTCGGCGCCCCGATCTTCGCGGCGTTCCACTCGGACGACCCGGCAGGACGCAAGCACCGCCAGAACGCGCTGCTGATCGCCCTGGACCCGGCCGCGTTCGGCGGCGGCACGCGGGACTTCACCACCGCCGTCGACGCCACGCTCGGCACACTGAAGGCACTGCCGGTCGCGGACGGCGCGGACGGCGTCCACTACCCCGGCGAGCGCAGCGCCGGGATCGCCGCCGAACGCGGCACGCAGGGCGTACCGGTGGCCCCGAAGGTCCGCGCCGACCTGACGTCCCACGCGGAACGCCTCGGCGTACGCCTGCCGGAGGCGCTCGCGGCCGGGAACTGACGGCGGGGAGCAGCCACTGAGGGCGGCGGGGACCGGTCCCCGCCGCCCTCAGTGGTACCGGCCGCTCTCAGCGGCGGAAGCGGATGCGTGTCACCTGGTCCGTGCCGTTCTCGCCGGCTCCGGACTTGTCCACCACGTACGCCGTGCCGTCGGCCATCTCGATGTGGTTCGGGTTGGCGCCGGTGGTGACCGTGCGCTTCACGGTTCCCTTGCGGGGGTCGACGACGGACACCGTGGCGTCCGTGCGGTTGACCACCAGGACGTCGCCCGTGCGGTCGTCCGTGGCGACGGACAGCGCCCCCGCGCCGGTCTGCACGGTCCTGGTGACCGTGCCCTTGCGCAGGTCGACGACGGACACGTCGCCGCCGGTCTGGTCGGCGGTGTACGCCGTGCGTCCGTTCTTCGACAGGGAGAGGGAGATCGGGCCGTCCCCGGTGGCGATGAACGTGGGCGTGTCCGAGCCCCGGTCGACCTGGATGATGCGGTCGCCCGTGAGGTCGGCCGCGTAGAGGGTGCCCGTGCGCTCGTCGACGGCCAGTCCGGCCGGGCCGGAGCCCTCGACCGTGATCCGCTTCTTCTCCTGATACGTGCGGCTGTCGTACGCGACCAGCGTGCCGGCGCTGTAGCCGCTCGCCCAGACGGTGTCGTGCGCGGCGTCCACGACGACCTCGCGGGCGTGGCCGACGTCGGGCAGGCTCGCCAGCCGCTCGCCCGTGCGCTGGCTGTAGACGGCCACCGTGTTGTCCCGTGTGTTGGTGGTCCACAAGGTGTTGTGTTCGTCGTCCACGGCGACGCCGTAGACCGACTCGGGGGAGCCGGTGTCGTCGGCCGGTACGGCGTAGGCGGCCTCGATCTCCAGGGTGCGCGGGTCGACCTTGAGCAGGGCCGAGGGGTCACCGGCCCGGCCGACGGCGGTGGTCACCCACAGGACGTGGTTCCGCTCGGAGTACGCCGACTGGTACTGGCCGGTGCCCAGGGACGCGAGGGTCACCTCCGGTGCGGCCGGGCGGGCGGCGGCGGGGCCCGCGAGGGCCAGCGCGGTACCGGCGGCGACCGCCACCGCGACGGCGGACCGGGCGGCCGCACGGGCGGTGCCGCGGGCGGAGGAGGAGAGGGTGGGCATGACGGACTCCCTGGGATCTGCGAAAGAGGGAAGGATCAAGAGCGCGAGAGGCGCTGGTAAGAAGTTAGCTTAGGCTTACCTAAGTTGATGACCAAGGGTGGCGTGACACGCGCCACTCGTCCGACGAAAGCCAGGCCCCCGCACCATGACCACCTCCGTGCCGCCGCACGACACCCCGCACCACCCGCCGCGGCTGCCCCGCCCCGGCACCCTGCCCCGGCTCGCCGCACCCACCGCCCACGCCCTGCCGGCCCCCGGCCGGACCGACGCGTTCTGGGCCGACGTACGCCGCCTGGGCACCCCGCTCGTCGGCCCCGACCCGCGGGGCCGCGCCGACCACCGTGCGGTCACCTTCCTCTGGCGCGGCACCCCCGCCACCCGTGCCGTCCAGGTCGTGCCCAACAAACTCGGCGACCCCCGGCACCCCGAGGGCAACCTGATGGAGCACCTGCCCGGCACCGACGTCTGGCACTTCACCCTCCGGCTCCGCCACGACTGGCGCGGCACCTACGAACTCCACGTCGACGAGGGCGACGGCCCCGGCCCCGACAGCCCCGGCCACTGGCCGTGGCTGCGCACCCGGCGCCGTACCGATCCGTACAACACCCGCGCGCTGCCCCGGCGTTGGGGTGGTCCTGCCGTGTCGTACGCCGAACTCCCGGCGGCCCCGCGCGCGGTGGACTGGGAACCGAGGGACGGCGTCCCGCGCGGGACGCTCGGCGAGCACCGACTGCCGAGTGCCCGGCGCGTGTGGCTGTACGAGCCCCCGGTTCCTTCAGCGGAGGCACGGGAGCTGCCCGTTCTCGTCCTGCTCGACGGCGAGCACTGGGGGCCCCGACTCGGCCTCGCGCACCTCCTCGACAACCTGATCGCCGACGGCCGCGTCCCGCCGCTCGCCGCCCTGCTGCCCGACTCGGTCGATGCCGCCACCCGGTGGGCGGAGCTGAGCTGCCGGCCCGAGTACGTCGGCTTCCTCACCGGCGAACTGCTGCCCTGGGCCGCCGGGCGGCTGCCGCTCACCGCCGACCCGGCGCGCACCGTCGTCGCCGGGCAGAGCCTCGGCGGACTCACCGCCGCCTACGCCGCCGTGTCCGCCCCGCACCGCTTCGGCAACGCGCTCGTGCAGTCCGGCTCCTTCTGGTGGCCCGCAGGGCCCGAGTCCGAGTGGCTCACCGGCCGGATCGCGGCGACGCCCCGGCTGCCGGTGCGCTTCCGGCTCTCCTTCGGCGAGCAGGAGTGGGTGGCCCTGCCCGCCGCCCGGCGGCTGCGCGACACCCTCGCCGCCGCCGGGTACGACGATGCCATCTACCGGGAGTTCAACGGCGGCCACGACTATCTGTGCTGGCGCACGGAACTGGCCGACGGGATCGTGGAGTTGCTGTCCCGTGACCGGCCGGCCGGTGTCACCCGTCCAGCTCCTTGAGCCGGGCCGCGACCACCGCCGCGATGTCGTCCAGATACCGGTCCCGCATCAACTCCGGGTGCGTGCACGGCAGATCGTGGTTGACGACCGTCCCGCTCACATGCGGCCGCCACGCCTCGCGGGTGAGCCAGTCCTCGGCGCGGGGCGCGGCCGCGGTGAAGAACAGCACGTCGCCCTCGTACCGCTCGTGCCGGTGCTCGCGCATCAGCCGGGCGTGGTTCGGCACGATGTCGACGATGCGGGACAGGGCGTGCGCGCTCAGCCCGGCCAGTGGGCTGCCCGCCCGGCGCAGCGTGGCGAGCACGTCCTCGCGGGTGCGTTCGCCGGTGCGGGCGAAGCCCGCCATGCGCAGCACGGCGGTCAGCGCGTCGCCCTCCTCGGGCGCGGGCCGCTCGCGCCACTGCTCGGCCGGGAACGAGTCGAGCAGCACCAGCAGGTCGACCTCCTCGCCGGCCCGCTGGAGCAGGACGGCGGCGGTGTGCGCGAGGGTGCCGCCCACCGACCAGCCGAGCAGCCGGTACGGCCCGTGCGGGCGCACCGCGCGGATCCGCTCGACGTAGTCGGCGGCCTCCTCGAGGAGGGTGCGGGGGAGCGGTTCACCGTCGACGAGGCCGCGCGCCTGGACGCCGTACACCGGCTGCCCGGGGCCGAGCCGGGCGGACAGTCCCGCGTAGCACCAGGAGATGCCGCCCGCCGGGTGGAACGCGAACAGCGGCGGCCGTCCGTCCCCGGTGCGCAGCGGCAGGACGACGTCCAGCGCGTCCCCGGCGGCCGGACCCGTGCCCTCCGCCAGGCGCAGCGCCAGCGCGGCCGGGGTGGACGCCTCGAACAGCGAGCCGATGGTCAGCTCGGCGCCCAGCTCCTCGCGGACGCGCGCCACCAGCCGTACGGCGAGCAGCGAGGTGCCGCCGAGGTCGAAGAACGCGTCCTCCGGACCGGCGTGTCCCACTCCCAGCACCTCCGCGAACAGCCGGGTCAGGGCCTCCTCGCGCGGGGTGGCCGCCGGGCGCTTGTCCGGGCCGCCGGTGAAGACGGGGTCCGGCAGGGCCCGCCGGTCCAGCTTGCCGTTGGGTGTGAGCGGGAACGCCGCCAGCGCGACCACCGCCGACGGCACCATGTGCTCCGGCAGCGTGCGCGCCAGCGCGGACCGCAGCGCCGCCGGGTCGACGGCGCTGCCGGTGACGTAGCCGACGAGCCGGTCCTCCCGCACCAGCGCGCAGGCACCCTCCACGCCCTCCTGGGCGGCCAGCGCCGCCTCGATCTCGCCGAGCTCGACGCGCTGTCCGCGCAGTTTCACCTGGTGGTCGGTGCGGCCGAGGTACTCCACCTCGCCCCGCTCCGTCCAGCGGGCCAGATCGCCCGTGCGGTACATGCGCGCGCCCGGCGCGCCGAACGGGTCGGCGAGGAACCGGGACGCGGTCAGCTCCGGGCGGCCCAGATAACCGTCGGCCAACTGCCGCCCCGCCAGGAACAGTTCGCCCGGCACCCCGTGCGGGCAGGGCTGGAGGGCGGCGTCCAGGACGTACAGCCGGGTGTTCCACACCGGCCGCCCGATCGGCACCGGCCCCTCGTCACCCGGCGCGCAGGCGTGATACGTCACGTCGACGGCGGCCTCCGTCGGCCCGTACAGATTGTGCAGCTCCACCCCGGGCAGGACGCGCGCGAAGGTGTGGGCGGTCTCGCGCGGCAGGGCCTCGCCGCTGCAGAACACCCGCCGCAGTCCGCCGCCCCCGTCCGCGCCGTCGCCCCCGTCCGCCCCGCCGCACCCGGCGGCGCTCGGCTCCGCCAGGAACACCTGGAGCATCGACGGCACGAAATGGCAGGTGGTGACCGCCTGTTCGCGGATCAGCCGGGCCAGATGGGCGGGGTCCTTGTGGCCGCCGGGCTCGGCGACGACCAGCGTCGCGCCCTCGCGCAGCGGCCAGAAGAACTCCCACACCGACACGTCGAACGACGACGGTGTCTTCTGGAGCACCCGGTCCTCGCCGGTCAGCCCGTAGGCGTCCTGCATCCAGCGCAGCCGGTTGTCGATCGCCGCGTGCGAGACCACCACTCCCTTGGGGCGGCCGGTGGAGCCGGAGGTGTACAGCACGTAGGCCGGGTGCGCCGGGGTGAGCGCGCGGCCGGGCGGGACGGCGGGGTACGCGGAGACGTCCAGGTCCGCCAGGACCACCACCGGCGTTCCCGCGTCCCCCGGCAGCCGGTCCGCCCGGTCGGCGAGCGCGCACACCGGGGCCGCGTCGGTGAGCATGTACGCCAACCGCTCGGCCGGGTAGTCCGGGTCCAGCGGCAGATACGCGGCCCCCGACTTCAGCACCGCGAGCAGCGCCACCACCAGCTCCGCCGAGCGCGGCACCGACACCGCCACCACCGCCCCGGGCCCCGCGCCCAGGGTGCGCAGATGCCGGGCCAGCCGGTTGGCGCGGGCGTCGAGCGCGGCATACGTCAGCGTCGTGTCGCCGTACACCAGCGCGGTCGCGTCGGGGGTGCGGGCGGCCCGCGCCTCGACGGGACCGATGAGGGTGGTCGGCGGCACGGCGTGGTCGGTGCGGTTGAACTCGTCCAGCACCAGCTCCCGTTCGGCGGGCGCGGTGATCGGATGCGTGGCGAGGGGGAGGCGCGGGTCCGCCTCGGTGAGCCGCCGCACCAGGTGCGTGAACCGCTCGGCGTGGGCGGCGAGTTCGCGCTGCCCGTACAGGGCCGGGTTGCCGTCCAGGTCCAGGCGCAGTCCGGTGCCGTCGGCGCGGTCGTGGAGGTGGACGGTGAGGTCGTCCACGGGGCCCGCCGCCAGGTTGCGCGCGCGGGCCGGGGCGCCGGCGAAGTCCACGCCGTAGTCGAACGGCATCACGTTGACCAGGGGACCGACCAGGCCCCGGCCCTCGCCGAGCAGTCCGAGGTCGCGCCGGATGTCCTCGTAGCGGTAGCGCTGGTGGCGCCGGGCGGTGCGGACGCCGAGCACGACCTGGCGCACCAGTTCCGCGAAGGTCACCTCGGGCGTGACCGTCAGCCGCAGCGGCAGCACGTTCATCACCATGCCCGGCACCCGCAGCGCGACCGAACCCATGCGGCCCATCAGCGGCAGGCCGAGGACCACGTCGGTACGTGCGGTGACCCGCGCGGTGTACAGCGCCTGCGCGGCGATCAGCACGTCCGGCCAGGTGGCGCGCAGCCGCGCGGCCAGCTCCCGCACCCCTTCGGTGACCTCCGGCGCCAGCCGGGCGGAGGCGCGGCGGAAGGTGCGCGAGGGCAGTGCGGAACGGCCCGCCGGGCGGGGTGCCTCGGGCCGGTCGGCGAACGCCTCCGTCCAGTGCGCGCGGTCGGCGGCGAAGGCGTCCGAGGCCCGGTAGGCGGCGTCCTCGGCGACCAGGTCGGCCAGGGTGCCGAAGGTGCGCGCCGGTGGTTCGGTGCCGTGCGCGAGCGCCGAGTAGAGCGCGGCGGTGCGGCGGACGAGGAGCGAGTGGCCGTAGCCGTCCATGACGAGGTGGTGCACGCGCTGGTACCACAGCCAGCGCCGCTCGCCGACCCGGAACAGGGCGTACCGGAACGGCGGCCCGGCCGCCAGGTCGCACGGCTCGGCGAGGTCGGCGCGCATCCACGCCTCGGCCCGCGCGTCGGCGTCTTCCGCGCCGCGCAGGTCCCGCACGGTCAGCGGCAACTCGACGTCGGGATACAGCCGTTGGCGCGGCCCGTCCGGGCTGTCGGCGACCCGCACGCGCAGCGCGTCGGTCTCGGCGACCACCTGCCGCAGGGCCGCCGCGAACAGCTCCGCGTCGAGCGGCCCGTCGATCTCCAGGCACTCGGCGGTGTTCTGCGCCGGGTTGAGGGGGTCCAGGGCCTGTGCGTACCACATGCCCGACTGGGCGGCGGTGAGCGGGAGTTCGGTGGCCGGGCCCGCGCTTCGGGGCACCGGGGTGTCGGCCGTGGTCGTCACGACGCCCCCAGCAGCGCCGCCCAGCTCTCCACGGCCGGGTGCTCGGCGAGGTCCTCGAAGTCCGCCCGCACCCCGTACTCGCGGCGCCAGCGCTCCAGCAGCGTCATCACGCGGACCGAATCCAGGCCCCAGTCCACGAGGTTGTCGTCCAGGGGTATCTCCGCCGGGTCCTCGCCGAGCGACTCGGCGACGTCACGGCGTATCCGCTCCACGGTGAGGGACACACGGCTCACGGGCGTACGGCTCACGGACATACGGCTCACAGCTCCTCGGCCAGTGCGTCGCGGGTGGTCACGAGCGCGTCGGTGGTGGTGACGACCGCGCAGCGGCCGGCGGCCCAGCGCAGGGCCATGTCGTGGTCGGCGCGGGAGAAGTCCGCCACGGCGTCGGCCACGACGAACGCCTGGATGTCCCGCATCCATGCGTCGCAGGCGCTGATGAGTACCCCGATGTGCGCGTACACACCGACGATCACCAACTGGTCGCGGCCCCAGCCGCGCATCAGCGCCGCCAGATCGGTGCGGACGAACGCGCTGTACTTCCATTTCGTCAGCACCGTCTCGCCCGGCTCCGGCGCCACCCGCGCGGGGGGCGCGAGCGCCTCGGGGTCGTCGGCGACGCCCGGGCCCCAGAAGTCGAGCTGGAGCCCGCGCTCCTCGGGGCTCTGGCCGCCGCGCTGGGCGGAGTGCACGACGGGTACGCCGAGCCGGCGGAACTCCTTCAGCACGCGTGCGGTGTTGTCGAGCATTCCGGCGAGGGGCTGCGCACCGGGCGGGAACGCGCGCAGGAAGTGGTGCTGCAGATCGTGCACGAGCAGCACGGCCCGCGCCGGGTCCACGGTCCAGGGGACCCGGTTGACCGGCAGTTCGTCACCGGCCGGGAGCGGATAGGGGGCGATGGCGGGAAGTGCCATGGGTCAGGGGGCCTTTCAGTGCTGCTCGGGGACGGGCGTGGACGTGGGCGCGGCGGCGCGCAGGTGTTTCTTGCTGACCTTGCCGACCCCGGTCCGCGGGAACGCGTCGACGAACTCGACGAGGTCCGGCACCTTGTACGCGGCGATCCCCCGCTCCCGCACGAACCGTTTGACCGCCGCCGGCTTCAGCGGCCCGGCACCGGCGCGCAGGATCACGTAGGCCAGGGAGCGCTCACCGAGGTAGGGGTCGGGCACGGCGACGACGGAGGCGTCGTGCACGGCGGGGTGGGCGAGCAGGACGTTCTCGACCTCCTCCGGGGCGATCTTCTCGCCGCCCCGGTTGATCTGGTCCTTGGCCCGCCCCTCGACGACCAGATGCCCGCCGGGCAGTCGGCGCACCACGTCGCCGGTGCGGTAGAAGCCGTCCTCGGTGAAGGCCCGCGCGTTGTGCTCGGGGGCCCGCCAGTAGCCGCGGATGGTGTACGGGCCCCGGGTCAGCAGCTGGCCCGGCTCGCCCTCGGGGACGTCCGCGCCGGTGTCGTCGACGACGCGGATCTCGTCGTCGGGGGAGATCGGCCGGCCCTGCGTGGTGACGACGGTCTCCGTGTCGTCGTCGAGCCGTGTGTAGTTGACCAGTCCCTCGGCCATGCCGAAGACCTGCATCAGCTGGCAGCCCAGCGCGGGCTCGAGGCGCCGGGCCGCCTCCGCGCCGTACTTGGCGCCGCCGACGAGGACCAACTCCAGGGCGGACAGGTCGTGTTCGGCGGTGGGCGCGGCCTCGGTCCACACCAGGGCGAGCGGCGGCACCAGACCCGTCATGGTGATCCGCTCCCGCTCGATGAGCGCGAACGCGGTGGCCGGGTCGGGGCGCGGGCACAGCACCACCGTGCCGCCCGCGCACAGCGTGCCCAGCCAGCCGGGCGAGCTCATGGGGAAGTTGTGCGCGGCGGGCAGTACGACGAGGAAGCGGGTGTCCGCGTCGACCCCGCAGATCTCGTTGGAGCCCCGCAGCGAGTACAGGTAGTCGTCGTGGGTGCGCGGGATCAGCTTGGAGACGCCGGTGGTGCCGCCGGAGAGCTGGAGGAAGGCCAGCTCGTGCGCCGCGGGACCCGCCGGCAGCCCGGCCGCGGGCACGTCGCACGGCACGTCCGCCAGGGCGGTGTGCTCACCCGGCTCACCGGCCACGAAGACGTGCCGCAGACCCGGCGTGCGCTCCCGCACCCGGGAGGCGAGCGCGCGGTGGTCGTAACCGGCGTGCCGGTCCGGGACCACGTACGCGACGGCCTCGGCGAAGGCGCAGAAGTGGGCGATCTCGGTGTCCCGGTGCGCGGGCAGCGCGAACACCGGCAGCGCGCCGAGGCGGAACAGGGCGAAGACCACCTCCACGAACTCGCCCATGTTGGGCAGTTGGACGACGACCCGGTCGCCGCGTCCGATCCCGCGTGCGGCGAACCCGGCGGCCAGCCGGTCGGCCCGCCCGTCCAGCTCCCGGTAGCTCCAGGTGCGCCGCGCGGGCGCCGGATCCACCAGCGCCGTCCGGTCGGGGTGGGCGGCGGCCCGGGCGCGCAGCATGTCGCCGAACGTCTCGCCCCGCCAGTACCCGGCGGCGCGGTACCGCGCGGCGCACTCGGGCGGCCAGGTGGGGGCGTCGAGGCCGGGGGTGAGGGCGTCCGTCGCACGCGGGTCGGTGCCGGTCACAGGGCCGCTCCCACCGCGCTGAGGAAGGTGCGGAACTTGGCGGCCGTCTCCGCGGTCTCCGCCTCCGGCGTCGAGGCGGCCACCACACCGGCGCCCGCGAACAGCCGCAGCGCCCGGCCCTCGGCCTCCGCGCAGCGGATCGTCACCACCCACTCGCCGTCGCCGTCCGCGTCCTGCCAGCCGACCATCCCGGTGTACGGGCCCCGGTCGAACGGCTCGGACTCCGCGATGACCGCGCGGGCCGTCCGGGTCGGCGTGCCGCACACGGCCGGGGTCGGGTGCAGCGCGCGGGCGAGGTCGAGGGCGGTGGCGGACCCGGGGTCGGCGAGCTCGCCGGTGACGGTCGTCGACAGATGCCACAGGGCGGCGGTACGGACGAGCGTGGGCCGCTCGGGGACCTCCAGACGGGTGCAGAACGGGGCCAGCGCCTCGCGCACGGCGGCCACGACCACCGCGTGTTCGTGCAGGTCCTTGGGCGACTCCAGGAGCGCCGCGGCCCGCCGTACGTCCTCGGCGAGGTCGGCGCTGCGCGGGGCGGACCCGGCCAGCGGGTTGGCGGTGAGCGTGTCGCCCCGGCGGGCGACGAGCAGTTCGGGGCTGGCGCCGATCAGGGTGCGGCCCGGGGCCGTGGGCACGGCGAAGGTGTAGCCGGCCGGGTCGCGGCGGGCGAGCCGGCGCAGCATGGCCGGCAGATCGGGGGTGCGCGGGGCGGTCAGCTCCAGGGTGCGGGCGAGGACGACCTTGTCGAACTCCCCGGCCCGCATCCGCGCCACCGCCGCGGCCACCGCCTCCCCGTACCGCCCGGCCGCCGGGACCTCCCGGACCCGCCAGTCGGCGCGCGTGTCGGTGTCCGGCACCGGCAGCGCGATCAGCGGGTCCTCGCGCAGCGGCGGCGCCCAGCGCACCCGCTCGGGCACGGCGAGTGCGGGCGGGGCGTCCGGGGCGAACGGCAGCGAGCCGACGACGACCGGCGACGGGCCGCCCGCACGCCGCCGGCCGCGCAGGACCGTTCGTACCCGCTCGGTCAACGGGCGTTCGTCGTGCGGGACTTCGGCGGCGGTGCCCCGGCAGAGCAGGGTGTGCCCGGGCGCGGCGAGGAACCGGTCGGTGTCCGGCCGGTAGGCCTCGAGCAGGGCGGTCGCGGCACCGGGGGAGACCGGCGGACCGGCGGTGGCGGCTTCGCGCAGGGAGGTGGTCAGGGAGGCGGTCATGGATGTCTCCAAGGGATGTCTCCGGCGGGGGAGAGGGGCGGCGGCGCTCAGGCGCGCAGGGTGGCGCCGCCGTCGACGTACAGGTCGTGCAGGGTGATGTGCCGGGCGCGGTCGGAGGCCAGGAAGACGACGGCCTCGGCGATGTCGGCCGGGTCGGCGATCCGGCCCAGCGGGATGCCGGTGCGGTGCGCGGCGAGATCGCCCTCGATCACGTGCCGGGCGCCGGTCTCGGCGGTGGTGCCGGACGCGGTCCACATCGCGCGCTGCATGTCGGTGAGGGTCGAGCCGGGGCACACGGTGTTGCAGCGCACCCCGCTCGCGGCCAGTTCCAGACCGAGGCACTTGGTGAACATCACCGCCGCCGCCTTCGAGGCCGCGTACGCCGACATGTGGGCGCGGGGGATGCCGGCCGCGTTGGAGGCGACGGTGACGAGGGCGCCGTGCCCCCGGTCGGCCATGCGGCGGGCGGCGGCCCGGCCGACGTGGAAGACGCCGGTGGTGTTGACGGCGAAGGTGGCCGCCCAGTCCTCGTCGGTGAGGTCCACCGTCGCCGCACTCCGCAGGATCCCGGCCACGTTGACGGCGACGTCCAGCGGGCCGAGGGTGTCCTCGGCCTCGGCGACCAGGGCCTCCACGGCGCCGGAGTCGGTGACGTCGAGCGGGCGGGCGGTGACCGTCCCCTCGCACGTGGCCGCGAGGCGCCGTACCCCGTCGCCGTCCACGTCGGTGGCCAGTACATGGGCGCCGCGCGCCGCGAACGCCCGGACCACGGCGGCGCCGATGCCCCGGGCCGCCCCGGTGACGAGGACGAGCCGGCCGCCGAACTCCTCGTCCGGCGCGGGCATGGGGGCGCCCGTCATGAGGCGAGCGCCTTCGTGAGGTCGTCCAGGACGATCCGCGCCGCCAGTGGCCCGCCCGCGCTGTTCCACGCCGAGCCCTGCACCACCACGACGTGCCCCTCCTTCTCCGCCTTCAGCCGGGCGAAGTTGGTCGCCTTGCGCGCTCCGGCGTACGCCGTCTCACCGGCCGCCTCGTCGCCGAGGACTCCGAAGAACAGCCAGTCGCCGTCGATGGTGGACAGCTTCTCCAGGCTGATCGGCTCGCTGTGCCCGACGCCGGAGCCCTGCTGATTGGCGGGGCGCCGAACGCCGAGGGCGGTGAGGGTGGAGCCCACGTGGTTCTTGCCCACGCCGACGACGGAGGGCGCGTTGTTCTGCCACCGGACGACGCTGACCACGGCGTCGGCGTTGTCGCCGAGCTTCTTCCTGGTGGTGGCCACGTCGGCGTCGAAGTCGTCGAGTATCTTCTCCGCCCGGCTCTTCTCGTTGAGGGCCTCGGCGGTGGCGGTGAAGGCCTCCTTCCAGTCCTCGTTGAGCTTGGCGGTGAGCACGGTGGGGGCGATCTCCCGGAGCTTGCTCACCTGGCTCTTGGCGGCGGTCGTCTCGTCGAGCAGGATCAGATCGGGTCGGAGGGCGGCGACCTTCTCCAGGTCGGCCTCGGCGACGGTGGCGACGACCTCGGAGTTCTTCGCCTTGCCGGCGAGGTAGGTGGAGACGCCCTTCTGGCCGCGGCCGGCCGTGGTGCCGACCGGCTCGATGCCGAGCGCGAGGGCGGCGTCCAGCGTCGGCTCGCTCAGCGCGACGACCTTCTTCGGTGCGGCCGGCACCTCCACCGTGCGGCCCTGGGCGTCGGTGACCTCGCGGGTGGTGGCGGCTCCCTCGCTTCTCGCGCTCCCGCTGTCGCCGTCGTCGCTGCCGCAGCCGGTGAGGAGCAGCGCTCCGGTGGCGAGGGCCGCGGTGGAGGCCAGGAACGCTCTGCGGGGGGCTCGGGTGGGGTACATGACGGAGTGACTCCTCGTTGGTTGCCCGGTGGTTGTCGCCAATATCGTCAACAGGTCGACTTAGGTTAGCCTAAGCTAAGCACATCATGATCGGACGGCCGTCCGCAGGGCCTGTCGGGCCATGCCCTCGGCCCCGGAAGAGACCGGAGACAAGACGTCATGCGTCCGCAGACCGCGACCCCCGCCGCCGCGCTGCCCAAGGGCGACGGCGGGAGAGGCGGTGGCGGGGACGGCGGCGGTCTCGGGGACGGCGGCGGGCGCCGCACGTGGGCCGCCGTCGCCCGCCCGGCGGGGCTGCTGCTCGGCCTGGCGCTGCTGCTCGCCGCCGCGGTCCTGTCGCTGACCGTGGGCACCGAGCACATCCCGCTCGGCCAGGTCCGCTCGGCCCTGTTCGACCCCGGCGGCACCGCCGACGACGCGATCGTGCGGGAGCTGCGGCTGCCCCGCACCCTGCTCGGCATCGCCGTCGGCGCCGCCCTCGGGCTGGCCGGCGCGGTGATGCAGACCCTCACCCGCAACCCGCTCGCCGACCCCGGGCTGCTCGGCGTCAACGCCGGTGCCTCCGCCGCCGTCGTCACCGCGATCGGCGTCCTCGGCGTCACCTCGTTCACCGGCTATCTGTGGTTCGCCCTGGCCGGCGCCGCCCTCGCCGCGACCGCGGTCAACGCCCTGGGCGGCGGCCGCCTCGCCACCCCGGTGCGGCTCGCGCTCGCGGGGACGGCCGTCAACGCCGCGCTGTTCGGCTACGTCAACGGGCTCCAACTGTGGGACCTGGGCAACCTCGACTCCATGCGGTACTGGTCGGTGGGCACCCTCGCCGGGCGCGACCCGCACCTGCTGCTCGCCGTGGCGCCCCTGCTGGCGGCGGGGGCCGTGCTCGCCCTCGCCCTGGCCCGCCCGCTGGGCGCGCTCGCCCTCGGCGAGGACACCGCCAGGGCGCTCGGCACCCGGGTCCGCCGCACCCGCGTGCTCGCGGTCGTCTCGATCACCCTGCTGGCCGGCGCGGCCACCGCGGTCTGCGGCCCGATCGGCTTCATCGGGCTGATGGTCCCGCACGCGGCCCGCGCCGTCTGCGGCCCCGACCCCCGCTGGACCCTGCCGTACTGCGCGCTCTACGCGCCCGTCCTGCTGCTCGTCTCGGACGTGCTCGGCCGCGTCCTGGTACCGCCCTCCGAGATCGAGGTGGGCACGGTCACCGCGTTCCTCGGCGGACTGCTCTTCATCCACCTGGTACGACGACGCAAGGCGGCGCGGCTGTGAGCACCGGAACCACCCAGGACGCGCGGACGCGTGCCGCCGCCGTACGCCTCTTCCCGCGACGGGGGCTGCTGCGGGCCGGGCGCTGGTCGCTGCGGTACGACCCGCGCGCGGTGCTGGTCTGCGCCGCGCTCGCCGCGCTGACCGTCTGCGCGACGGTCCTGGCCCTCGGCACCGGCAGCTACGAACTGTCGCCCCCGGAGGTGATCCGCACCCTCACCGGGGGCGGGCCGCCCGGCGCCGGCTTCGTCGTCCGCGATCTGCGGCTGCCGCGCGCCCTGGTGGCGGTTCTGGCCGGCTTCGGGCTGGGCACGGCGGGCGCGGTCTTCCAGTCGCTGACCCGCAACCCGCTGGGCAGCCCCGACATCATCGGCTTCGGCAACGGGGCCTCGGCGGGCGCGCTCGTCGCCCTCATCGTCCTGGACGCCGGCGCGCCGCAGACGGCACTCGGTGCGGTCTGCGGCGGCCTCGTCACGGCCGCCGCGGTCTACCTGCTCGCCTGGAGACAGGGCGTGCACGGCTACCGACTCGTCCTCGTCGGCATCGGCGCCTCGGCGGTACTCGGCGCCGTGACCAGCTTCCTGTACGTCCGCGCCGACATCGGCAAGGCCGCGCAGGCGGCGAGCTGGCTGATCGGCTCCCTCAACGCCCGCGGCTGGAGCGACGTCCGCGTGGCCGCGCTGGGCCTGGTGGTGCTCGTCCCGGTGGTGACGGTGTACGGGCGGCGGCTGACGATGCTGGAGATGGGCGACGACACGGCCGGGGCACTGGGGGTGCCGGCGGAGCGCAGCCGGCTGGTGCTGCTGGCGGCGGGTACGGGGCTCACGGCGATGGCGGTCGCCGCGGCCGGTCCCGTCCCCTTCGTGGCGATGGCCGCGCCCCAGCTGGCCCGCCGCCTCACGCGCACACCGGGTCCGAACTGCCTCCCCGCCGCGTGGATGGGCGCGCTCCTGGTCGCCCTGGCCGACCTCACCACCCAACGCCTCACCCACTCGTCCCTGCTCCCGGTGGGCGTCACGACGGGGATCACGGGAGGTGTGTACCTGGCGTGGCTACTGCTGAGGGACAGGCGGCGCATGGGGCTTCCCTAGGCGTGCGGGGCCGCGAACCCGGCCCCACTTACGGAGGGATGCGTGATGCGTCACCCCTCCACCTTCTCCTGCGTCCACGTCCACGCGTACTGCAACCAGTCCGCCAACGTCATGGCCCCGAACCCCGCGCACACCAGCCGTGCGGCGCGCGGTGCGACCGCGTAGGTGGCCACCAGGCCGCCCGCCGTCCACGCCCCCGCGCAGAACGGGCAGGACAGCAGGTCCCCCACGGCCAGCCGTATCCCGTTGCCGCGGGGCTCGTCCATCACCTCGCCCGCGGTGGTGTCCTCCTCGCGGCGGGTGAACGGGGCGCGCAGAAAGCTGGTGATCTTGTCCTTGGTGAGCAGGCGGGACGTCTTGTACGTCGCCGCGCCCAGGAGCAGCAGGTCCCACGGCGGTACGCGCTCCGGCAGGGTCACGCCGCGTCGGTGGACGACGACGGCGAACGCCGCGAGGGAGGCACCGAAGGCGCCGGCGACGGTGGCGTAGCCGGCGAGGGGGACCCTCTCCTGGGCGTCGTAGTCGTGTGCGGCGATCTCGGTCATGGCGCCTCCGTCCGGGCACGGGTGTGTGCGAGCGGCTTCCGGGTGCCCCGGTCACCCACGGTCACACCAGGGCGGTGCGCACGGCGGGGCCCACGCTGTTCTCGCCCCCGCCGCCCCTGCCCTTCCCGTCCCTCCAAGGGGCGTTTTCAGGGGCGCGGGGAACTGCGCGACCAGCCACAACCCACCCGCACCCGCCCACGCACAACAACCCCCACCCCCTCACGCGCACAGGGGTCGCAAGGGGGAACCCCCCTCCGCACGCCCCCGGGCGCGCTTCGCGCGACCGGACCCCCGTGCCGGTCGCGCCCGTCGCATCCCGAGGGCGGCGTTCCTGCAAACTAAGCCGCCCCCCACCCGTTCGGCCATCGCACGGATGCCCGCCCCCGTCCGTCACGGACTCAGCCGTGCACAGCCCCATCCGGGATGCCCCGTTTCGCCCGGCCCGGCGGTGGCCGCCCCGGGGTCACCCCAGGGCCGGTTCCTCCAGTTCCCGCACCGCGAGATGGGCGAGGACGACCTCGTACAGGTCGCTGCCCCCGGCCAGCAGCCGGCGCTCCAGCGCCCTCTCGCCCGCGCGCACATGCTCGCGGACCGTCTGCACGTGCACCCCGAGATCCTGCGCCGCCCGCTCCGCGTTCGCGCCCGCGGCGATCCACGCGCGTAGCGTGCCGCGCAGATCCCGGGAGTCCTCCGCGAGCCGGTCCAGGAGTTCCTGCGCCCAGGAGCGCAGATGAGGGGCGCGCAGCAGCTCCGCCAAGCCCGGCGCAGCCGCGCCGCCGGAGGTGGGGCCGGTGAGCCCCGGCCCGTCCGCCAGCGCGGACAGCGCGAGGTGGACCACGGCCCGGGTCCGCAGGTCGCCGAGGTCGGCGCCCAGCAACTGCCCGGTGCGGTCCATCCGGGCCCGTACCGTGTTCCGGCTGACCCCGAGCACCTTCGCCGCCTTCACCGCCGTGAACTCCAGACCCAGCCGGGTGGTCGCCTGCAGTTCCGCGTGCGTGGCCAGCGGGAGCCTGCCGAGCGGCAGGAGCAGCCGGTCGGCCCAGCCGTGCAGGGCGCCCGGCGGTATCAGCCGCTGGGGATGCGTGCGCTCGGCGTACATCGCCGCCGCCTCCGGACGGAACCGGGCGACGACCAGGGCGCTGACGGCCTGCCCGTACGCCAGCGCCGTCTCGCCGAGCTCCTGGCGGACGCTGCCCCCGAGGAACACCCCGGAGATGCCGTCGGCCAGCGTGCGCAGCTCTTCCTGCAGCTCCTCGGCGGCCTCGGTGCCCCACGCGTGCGGCGCGACCATGATGAGGTGCCGGTCCTCGGCGGGGCAGCGCACCACCAGCGCCCGCCCGTCGGTGACCTCGGCGCAGCGCCGGGCCAGTTCCTCGCGGTCACCCGCCGGGCCCTCCAGGACGTACACGCACAGCCCGTCCGCGTCCAGCAGCCCGGGCCACATGCCGGCGGCGACCCGGCGGGCCGCGACCGTGTCCCCGACCATGAGCAGTTGCAGCACCGCCAGCCCGAGGTCGGCCGTGGCCCGGGCCAGCCGACGGCGCTCCGCGCCGCGCTCGCGCTCCTCCAGCAGGACGTCGAGGACCCAGGCCGTGGCCGCCACGATCTCCGCCGCGCGCTGGTCGAACGGCCGGTCGCGCCAGACCGTCAGCACATGTGCCGCCGGGGGGCGGCCGACCGCGACCAGCCGCGTGTGCTGTCCCTCGTCGTCCACGGCCGCCGACGCGATGCGGCCCGCGGCGAGGTCCGCCACCAGCCGCTCGTCGGGCAGCGCCCGCCGCCCGGCCAGCAGCCGGCCGTCGCGGTCGCCCAGCGCGGCCGTGCCGTCGACCGCCTCGCCGAGCCACGCCACCACCCGGGCCGGGTCGCGCGCCGCGGGCCGCAGGTGTTCGAGCAGGTCACGCATCCACGGCACACCGCCACCACCACGGCCGGCCCTCGCACCGGCCGGCCGTTCCGCCTCGCCCGGAACGCCCGGAAACCCGCCCGGAGGACCACCGGGGAACTCGCCCGAGGTACCGGGAAACTCGCCCGGAGGACCGGGGGACACATCTGCCATGTCCACCACTTTCCCCCAGACTTCCGGCCCGCGACACCGTCCCGGCCACACCTCGGGGATCATTCGGGGGATTCCTCGGGGATCTCTCAGGGAACCCCCTCGGGGGCAGGTCCGCCCGCCTTCGTGGGACGCACGGCGAACAGGAGTGATCGATGCAGTACGCGAAGCTCGGCACGACAGGTCTCGAGGTGTCCCGGATATGCCTGGGCTGCATGAGTTTCGGCGTGCCCGCGCGCGGCAACCACGAGTGGACCCTCGACGAGGACGCCGCCCGGCCGCTGATCCGCCAGGCCCTGGAGGCCGGGATCAACTTCCTCGACACCGCCAACGTCTACTCCGACGGCACCAGCGAGGAGATCGTCGGCCGCGCCCTGAAGGACTACGCCCGGCGTGACGAGATCGTCCTCGCCACCAAGGTGCACGGCCGGATGCACGAGGGTCCCAACGGCGGCGGACTCTCCCGCAAGGCGATCATGACGGAGATCGACCAGAGCCTGCGCCGCCTCGGCACGGACTACGTCGACCTCTACCAGATCCACCGCTTCGACCCGCAGGTCCCCGTCGAGGAGACCATGGAGGCCCTGCACGACGTGGTGAAGGCGGGCAAGGCCCGCTACATCGGGGCCAGTTCGATGTACGCCTGGCAGTTCTCCAAGGCCCAGTACACGGCCCGGCTGAACGGCTGGACCCGGTTCGTGTCCATGCAGAACCACTACAACCTCCTCTACCGCGAGGAGGAGCGCGAGATGCTGCCGCTCTGCGCCGACCAGGGCGTCGGCGTCCTGCCGTGGAGCCCGCTGGCGCGCGGCCGGCTCACCCGCGACTGGGACGAGGACACCGCCCGCAGCCGCACGGACAACTTCGGCCGCACCCTGTACCCCGAGGGCGACCGCCGCATCGCCGAGGCCGTCGCCGCGATCGCCGCCGAACGCGAGCTGCCCCGGGCCCGGATCGCGCTGGCCTGGCTGCTGCACCGGCCCACGGTGACCGCCCCCGTCGTCGGCGCCACCAGGCCCGTGCACGTCGAGGACGCCGTCGCCGCGCTCGACGTCGAGCTGTCCGAGAAGGACCTCGAGCGCCTGGAGCAGCCGTACGAGCCCCACGCGATCAGCGGTCACTGACCGCCGCACCCGCACGCCCCCAGGACCCGGGCCCGTGACCGGATCGTTCCGGCACGGGCCCGGATCGGGTCTGCGCAACGGGCGTACCCGCAGCTCGGACCGGACGCATGAAGCGAGCACTCGTCATCGACGTCCAGGAATCGTTCCGCGCCCGCCCGCTGTGGGACGTCGTCAAGCGTGGGGGAGCTGTGGGTCTGCGACCGGTTCGCCCGCATCGCCACCGTCGCCGACTACGCGTCCGACGTGGCAGCATCCACGGCATGAGCCGCGTCGTCCTCGACCTTGGAACGCGCCGAGCACCTCCTCGGCCCGGCGCGACGGCCGAGTCGGCGGCACGCGAGGTCGGCTTAGAGGACGCCCGCATGCTCCGCCGGCTGCGCACCCGGACCGCCCGGTAGCGGGCGCCCTACGACGCGTCGGCGCCCGCGGAGGACGCGATCACCCGGTCCACCAGCGCGATCAGCACGTCCCGGCAGGAGCCCCGCTCCCGCGCGTCGCACAGCAGCACCGGCACGCCCTCCGGCAGCGCCAGCGACTCCCGCACCTCCTCGGCCCCGTACGGATGTTCGCCGTAGAAGCCGTTGACGCCGACGACGAAAGGTATCTGCCGCCGCTCGAAGAAGTCGATCGCCGCGAAACTCGTCTCCGGCCGGCGCACATCGACGAGCACCACGGCCCCGAGCGCCCCTATGGCCAGGTCGTTCCACATGAACCAGAACCGCTGCTGTCCCGGCGTACCGAACAGATACAGCACCAGCTCGGAGCTGATGGTGATGCGCCCGAAGTCCAGCGCCACGGTGGTGACACGTTTCTCCTCGATCCCCGCGAGGTCGTCGACCCCGAGGCCGGCGGAGGTCAGCAGTTCCTCGGTGCGCAACGGCACGATCTCGCTCACCGAGCCGACCATCGTGGTCTTCCCGACGCCGAAACCGCCGGCGACGAGGATCTTGACCGTGTCGGGCGGAGCGACCACGGGAGCGGTGCGGTCAGAGCCGGCCAAGGCCGTCCCTCACTTTCTGCAGCAGGTCCAGATCCGGTTTACGGGTGACGGTGCGCGGCGGGTGCACGGTGATCCGGCCCGCTTCCAGCAGATCGCAGAGCATGATCGCGACCACGCTGACCGGCAGGTCCAGCAGGGTGGCGAGCTCCGCCACCACGACCGGCCGCGCGCACAGCCGCAGGATGCGGGAGTGCTCCGGCTGCGGCCGCGGCGCCCCGGCGGGCTGCGGATCCACCGCCGTCACCGAGGTGATCAGGGTGAAGTCGGCACGGCTGGGCCGGGTCCGGCCGCCGGTCAGCGTGAACGGCCGTACCAGACGGCCCGCCGCGTCGCCTTCGCTCACCTCACTCGCCGCGGTCGGCCGCGGGGCCGGCGGTGGCGCGCGGAGCCGCGCTGAGGTGCTCGCCGATCTTCTTCACCAGCATGTTCATCTGGTACGCGACGACGCCCACGTCGGCGCCCTTGTGCGTGAGCACCGCGAGGTGCGCGCCGGGCCCGGCGGCGGTGATGATCAGATAGCTGTGCGCCATCTCGATCAGCGCCTGGCGCACCGGACCGCCGCGGAAGTCCATGCTGGCGCCCCGGCTCAGGCTCATCAGACCGGACGCGGTGGCCGCGAGCCGCTCGGCGTCGTCGCGGACGAACGCGGTGGACTTGCTGACCACCAGTCCGTCCTCGGAGAGCACGACGGCGTGGTTCACCTCGGCGACGCGCTCCACCATTCCGGTGAGCAGCTGATCGAGCTGGCTGTGTGTGGCGGGGGCGGGGCGTGACATCTGTTCAGTCCTTCATGAGCGATCGGGCAGCGGAGTCGGGACGGGGGCGGCGGAAGGGGCCGCGCCGTCGGGGAGGGGGCTACGTTTCTGCGGAGGCGGTCTCCCCCTCGCGGTCGCCGTCGACGCGGCCGGCGGCAGCGTCGTCGAAGGGCGTGTCGTCGAGGGCCGCGCGGGTGCCGCGCTGGAACCCGGCGAGGGAGGAGGCGGCCTCCTCGGGGGTGAACTCCTCCCCGGCGTCCGCACCGGACCCCGGCGGGGGATCCGCCAGCAGTTCGGCCGCCAGACTGCTCTGCGGTACCCGGCGCGGCAGCGGGGCGGGCCGTCCGCCGCCGGACGCGCTCCCGCCGGACGAGCTCCCTGCGGACGAGCTCCCGCCGGACGGGCCCGTACCGGAAGCGGTCCCACCGGATGCGCCCGTCCCGGACGCCCGCGCGCCGGACGGCTCGCCCGCCGCGGACGGCTCGCCCGCCGCGGACCGGCCGCCCCGGCCGGAACCGGCCGCGCCCCCGGCATCCACCGCCGCACCGCCCGCCGCGCCCGGCCCGGCGGGCGCGGAACCGTCGCCCGACGGGCTCCCGGAGCCTTCGGCCACCTCGGCGGCCTCGCCGCCCGCGCCGTCGGCGGGCACCGCCGAACCGTCCCGGCCCGCGGACCGCGGGCCGGGCACCCCGCCGGGGGAGGAGCCCCCGACGACGCCGTCCGCGGCGCGCCCGGCCGCGCCCCCGCCCGCGTGCGCGGCGGGGTCGCGCACCACGATGTCGTCCGGGATCAGCACGATCGCCGTCGTCCCGCCGTACGGCGAGGACCGCAGCGTGACGGCGATCCCGTGCCGGACGGCCAGCCGGGCCACGACGAACATGCCGAGCCGCAGGTCGTCGGCGAGCGCGACGACGTCGAACTGCGGGGCCTCGGCGAGCTGCGCGTTGAACGCCGCGTACTCCTCCTCGGACATGCCGAGCCCGCGGTCCTCGATCTCGATCGCCAGCCCCTTGGCCACCGTCGCGGCCCGCACTCCGACCGGGCTGGGCGCGGGTGAGTACACCGTCGCGTTGTCGATCAGCTCGGCCAGCAGGTGGATCGCGTCGGCCACCGCGGGCGGCGCCAGGTACAGCTCCTCGTCGGTGTGCACCTCCACCCGCTGGTACTGGGCGATCTCGCCGACGGCGCTGCGCAGGATGTCGATCAGGGCGACCGGCTCGGTCCAGCTCCGGCGGGGCTGCTCGCCGCTGATGATCACGAGGTTCTCCTCGTAGCGGCGCAGCTGGCTGGCGGTGGAGTCCAGCGCGTACAGCCCGGCGAGCACCTTGGGGTCCTCGTGCTCGCGCTCCAGCGCGTCGAGCTTGCTGAGCTGGAGGTTGACCAGGTTCTGGCTTTGCCGCGCGATGCCCAGGATGACCTTCTGGAAGCCGCGCCGGGTGTCGGCGAGCTCCACCGCGGTGTGCACGGCGGTGCGCTGCGCGGTGTTGAACGCCTGTGCCACCTGGCCCAGTTCGTCGCGCCCGTAGTCCAGCGGCGGGGCGGCCGCGTCGACGTCCACCTTCTCGCCCCGGTCGAGCCGGGCCACCACCTCGGGCAGCCGCTTGTGCGCCAGGCTCAGGGTGGCCTCGCGCAGCCCGCGCAGCCGCCGGGAGAGCGAGCGGGTGATGCGCCAGGACAGGACGACGCAGACCAGCAGCGCGAGCAGCCCGCCGGCGCTCAGCCAGGCCGCCTTCACCAGCAGCGCGTCGGCGTTGTCCGCGCTGCGGTCGAGCAGTTGGTCGGTCTGCTGCCGGATCAGCTGCGCGTACTGCGTGGAGAGCCGGTCGAGGGCGTGGTCCCACCGCTGGTGGCTGTCCGGCAGCCGGACGTCACGGTCCTTCGTCCGGCCGGTGACCCCGGCCTGGAACACCTCGTCCTCGACGTGCCGCAGCGTCGCCCAGTCCGTGCCCTGCATGATCTGCTCGGCACGGGCCTTGGCCGCCCCGCGCAGCGACGGCACGACCTGGTCCTGCACCACCCACCGCTGCGCGCCGACGAGTTGGGTGAACTGCGTCCACGAGGCGTCGTCCAGCTTCCCGGACGGCCAGACGAGGGTGAGCTGCGCGTCCTCCTGCGAGACCAGCTCCGCCGCGTGCTCCAGGGCCACCAGCGGCCCGGCCTGCGAGGTGAGGTCGCCGTCGTCGACCTGGGACAGCTCCTGGAAGGCGTGGATCTGGTCGTCGATGATCGAGGTGTACTGGTCCAGCACCTGGGACGCGGTGATGTCGGTGAGGTGGTCCACCTGGCCGCGGTAGTACTCCAGGCTCTTCGTCGAGGCGATCACGGAGTACATCCGCTCCGAGATCCGGGTGGGGGCGCTGCGGATCGCCTCCGAGCGCCCCACCAGCTTGGCGATGGCCTCGTCCGTCTCACGGCGCTGGGCGTCCAGGGCGGAGCGGGAGCCGTGCGGGGAGGCCAGCCACGCGGCGGACAGGCCGCGTTCGCGCTGCAGCGCCAGCGTGGCGTCGGTGCCCATCGCGCCGGTCGACCGGCTGAGCTCCGTCTGGTTCCGCAGCCGCAGCCCCTCGGCGAACATCTGCGTCGTCGTCACGCCCCAGATCGCGGCGAGCGTGATGCTGGGCACCAGGGCCAGCAGGATCAGCGAGAGACGTATGGAGCCGAGCCGGCGTCGGGCGGCTGTCCGTGGAGACATCGTCGTCCTAGGGGGAGCAGCGGGGGCAGGAGCGAAGGGCGGAAACGGAACGGAACGGGGACAGGGACGGGGACGGGAGTGCGGGCGGGGGGACGGGCGCGAGGGGGTGGTCGCGGGCGTCCCGCACGCGGGCGGGGTGCGCCGATGCTATCCGTACCGGTGCTCGTACGCACCGTGAGCCCCCGTCCGGACCGGCCGGGCGGCGGCCCGGCGGCTCAACGGGTGCCACCCGCCGCGTACTTGGCGACCTCGGCGGCGTTCTCCTTGGTCACGAAGGCGGGCCCGGTGAGCACCGGTGCCGTGCCGCCGCCGCTGAGGTTGCCGTTGGTGCGGTACAACCACAGCCCGTCCACGGCGAGATAGCCCTGAAGATACGGCTGCTGGTCCACGGCGAACCGCACGTCGCCGCTCCGCACGGCCTTCACCAGGTCCGCGTTGAGGTCGAACGTGGAGACGTCGGCGCGACTGCCCGCCGCCTTCACGGCCTTCACGGACGCCAGCGCGAACTGCGCGCCGTTGGCCACGACTTCGTCGACGGTCGGGTCCTGGCGCAGCCGGGAGGTGACGGCGGCGGTGAGCGCCGGGATGTCGGTGCCGTCCACGTAGAGGATGTCCGTGCGGCCGTCGAACGTCTTCTTCACCCCGGCGCAGCGCGCCTCCAGCGCCACGTTGCCCTGCTCGTGGATGACGCACAGCGTGTGCTTGGCCTTGAGACTGTCCAGCTTGTCGCCGACGGCACGGCCGGCGACGCTCTCGTCCTGGCCGTAGTACTCCAGCAGACCGTCCGACTTCCAGGCGTCGATGCCGGAGTTGAGGCCGACCACCGGGATCTTGGCGGACCGTGCCTCGGCGACCACCGCCCGCATGGCCTCCGGCTTGGCCAGCGTCACCGCGATGCCGTCCACCCGGTCGCGCACGGCGTCCCGCACCAGGTCGGCCTGGGCGGCGGCGTCCGGGTCGCTCGCGTAGGTCAGGTCGATGTGGTCCTTCGCGGCGGCGGCGTCGGCGCCCGCGCGCACCCGTTCCCAGAAGGCGTCGCCCTCGGCGCCGTGCGTGATCAGGGCGATCCGCATCCGCCCGTCGGCGGCCTTCCCCGCCGCGTCGGCGTCCGCCCCCGCGTCCGAGCCGGAGCAGGCCGCCGCGAGCAGGACGACGGCGACGGCTCCCGCGGCGAGGGCGGTGCGGCGCGCGGACGCCGGGGAGCGGCGGGACGGGGGAGTGGTCTTCATGGTGGTGCGGCACCTCGCTGTGCGGCCGAGCCGAAGGGAAGGCAGCGATGCCGGCGGCTGCACGGGGGAGTGCACCGGTGATCCGGGCTTGTCGCTCGCCCGGAGCCAATCGTGTGTGACAGGTGGTAGTCAAGCGGTCGTTGTGGACAGGTACCGGTTCGTTGCGGGTTGCTCGCGTCAGTTCCCCGCGTCCCTGGCCGGGGACACGGGGAACCGGGTGAACGCGGGGGTCAGGGCAGGAGCTTGTCCAGCGCGGCCGGACCCTCCGCCGCGAGCTTGCGCCTGGCCCAGTCCAGGTTGTGCTCGGTGATGTCCTTGCCCGAGGCGAGCACCACGTCCTCCGGGGAGACCTCGCCGTCGGAGCGGGCGTGCAGCAGGGCGTCCGGCGTGGCGCGCTCGCCGGTGGGCCCGGAGGGCTGGGACGGATCGGGTTGTGACGTCGTCATGGTGTCTCCTCTTGCTGCCCGTACGGACCCGGGGCCGGCCGAAGGGGCCGGGCCCGGCTGCCCTCCGGGTGCCCGTCCGGCCGCGGCTGTAACGAGGCGGCCCCGCCGCCGCGACGGGGCCGCCCGCAGGCCGCGGCCGGTTCAGAAACCGACGCCCTCGACGGGTTCCCGCACGGACATCGCCCCGTCCCGGCGCACACCGGGGCGCGTACGCAGCGGGGTGACGGCCGGCACGACCTGCTCGCCGGCGGCGGCCAGGTACTGCCGCGCGTAGTCCAGTGCCTGCTGCACGTCCCGGGTGCCGGTGGACACGCACAGCGTGTACGCGAGGTCCTGGACGCGCGCCCCGGACTTGGCGGCGCCGTCGGCGGCCTCCAGGGCGGCGAGCGCCTGGTACTCCTCGACGAGCTTGCGCAGCGTCGCGGGGTGAGGCATCAGCATGTGCACTCCTTGGTGGTCACAGGCGGAGAGTCCGTCGGCGGCCGAGCGGACCGGAGGGGGCGAGGAGGGTGGAGCGGACGAGGTGGGTGGAGACCCGGTGCGGTGCGGATGCGGGGCGCTCACCCGGCGTCCGTACGCCCGGGCTCGCGGCGGTCGGCACCGCGTCCGATGGCCTCTTCCCGCACTCGCGCACAACTGCGGCTGATCAGCCGCGAGACGTGCATCTGCGAGATGCCGAGGCGGTCCGCGATGCGGTTCTGGGTCATGTCCTGGAAGAACCGCATGTACAGGATGGCCCGCTCCCGCTCGGGCAGGCGCCGCAGCCCCTCCTTCGCGGCCTCGCGGTCGACGACGACGTCGTAGCTCGCCTCCGCGACCCCGAGGGTGTCGGCCAGGCTGTAGGCGTCGTCGTCGGCGGACATCGCCGCGTCCAGCGACAGGGTGCTGAAGCTCTCCAGCGCCTCCATCCCGGTGCCGACCTCCTCCTCCGTCAGCCCGGTGTGCCGGGCCACGTCGGCGGCGGACGGCTCGGGGGAGCCGGGGCTCTGCATCAGCTCGCGGCGGGCGACGCGCACCTTGTTGCGCAGTTCCTGCACCCGCCGGGGCACCCGCAGGGCCCACATGCGGTCACGGAAGTGCCGTTTGATCTCGCCGGTGATGGTCGGCACGGCGTAACTCTCGAACGCGCCGCGCTCGCAGTCGTACCGGTCGATGGCCTTGACCAGGCCGAGGGCCGCGACCTGGCGCAGGTCCTCGAGCGATTCACCGCGGTCGCGGAAGCGACCGGCGATGCGGTGGGCCATGGGCAGCCAGGCCGTCACCAGCTCGTCGCGCAGGGCCTCGCGCTCGGGGCCGTCCTCCAGGGCGGCGAGCCGGGCGAAGTCCGAAGCCGTGTCGGGCGCGTCGTCGTGCGCTCGCGGTCCACGGGGGGTGGGACGAGCGGGGGCGCCGGGACGGCTTGTGGGGGTGTCAGTGAGCATGCGGAACAGCTCCTCCACGATGCTGTCAGGGATGACCGTGGGAGGCGGATCGCTCGGCTCACCGGAAGTCCGGGAGAGCCGATGTACCGCTCCCGCTGGCGCGCCTCCGGTCCGAAGCACGAAATTCCGCTTGCCCTGCCACTCTGCGGCCAAACACCCCCTTTCCGCATCTCGGGAGAGACGCGGCACGGCTCACCTGGGGCTGTGCCTCCACCCACGGGACGCGGGACCGCCCTCCGGCGCGACGCGGAGCGCGGTCGGTGGGAGACTGACGGTGATCAGTGCGCCCCACTCCGTACGGCCCGCTCCCGGCGGCCCCCCTCCGCTTGCGCCCCGGGCGCGGGCCGTACGGAAGCGGGCGTACGGCACGCGCCCGGGGCGGTGAGACCGGCCACCGCCGGGCGGCCCGACGCCCCTGTTCAAAGCCGCCCGCGCCCCCGCATGTGCCAGGCCCCCGCCCGTGACCTGCGTGCGCGCGCGCCCCTGCCGCTGGAAAATGCCGGACGCACAGGCCGGATCGCGTCTGGCGCCCCGTCCCCGGGTGCAGGACCGTGGGTGTGCGGCCGGACGCGCTCCGCGCACCGGCCGCCCGAGGAACCGCCTCCCGTGGGCAGGGAGGCGACGGCCGCCGCCCGCCGTCGCGGGACCGCGGCGGCCGTCGGCGCCACCCGGCCGACCGTCACCCGGCCGCGCGGCCCGCGTTCCGCCACGCCCCGCGTGGACGGTCCCGCGGCACGCGGGCCGGTGGGGCCGCCGGTCCACCCGGCAACGGCCCCACCGGCCGCAGACGTACACCGGCGGCAGGCCCCGCCGCCCCGCGGCCCGCGCCGGCCGCGGACCCAGGCCGACGGCGCCTCCCCTCGGCCCCGCCCGCCGTTCACTCGAACCGGGACGGGTCCCCCGCGCCCCGGCGGACGATCTCCGCCTCGCCGCCCGAGAAGTCGACCACCGTCGTCGGCTCGGTGCCGCAGTCCCCGGAGTCGATCACCGCGTCGACGACGTGGTCGAGCCGCTCCTTGATCTCCCAGCCGACCGTCATCGGCTCCTCCTCGTCCGGCAGCAGCAGCGTGCTGGACAGCAGCGGCTCGCCCAGCTCGGCGAGGAGCGCCTGGGCGACCCGGTGGTCGGGGATGCGCACGCCGACCGTCCGCTTCTTCGGGTGCAGCAGCTTGCGCGGCACCTCGGGGGTGGCCGGCAGGATGAACGTGTAGCTGCCGGGCGTGGACGCCTTCACCGCGCGGAACACGTCGTTGTCGACCCGGACGAACTGGCCGAGCTGTGCGAAGTCCCGGCAGACCAGGGTGAAGTGGTGCCGGCTGTCGAGCTGCCGGATGGTCCGGATCCGCTCCATCCCGTCCCGGCTGCCCAGCCGGCACCCGAGAGCGAAACAGGAGTCCGTCGGATACACCACGAGCGCACCGTCACGAATGCTGTCGGCAACCTGCCCGATGGTGCGCGCCTGGGGGTTGTCCGGATGAACGTCGAAGTACTTCGCCATCCATCGACCCTAGTAGTGCTTCGTTAGGTTCTGGGTCTGATTCTGCGTGTGGTGAGTGGTCGACCGCAGGTGGTGCAGGTGCCGGTCCAGCACCTCAGCAGGTCCTGGAGGACATCGAGGACCTGGTAGAGGGTCAGGCCGGCATGTGGGCTTTTGGGTCGAGCCGCCGGAGGGTGAGGAAGGCCTGGGCGGCGGTGACGAGGGTGACGTGGTGGTGCCAGCCGCGCCAGGTGCGGCCTTCGAAGTGGTCCAGCCCGAGTCCGTGCTTGAGCTCGCGGTAGTCGTGCTCGATGCGCCAGCGCATCTTCGCCCACCGCACCAGGTCAGCGACCGGGGTGGTGGCGGGCAGGTTTGATATCCAGTAGCCGGTCGGAGCGTCCTGGCCGTCCGGCCATTCGACCAGCAGGGTCTGGGAGGGCAGGACTCCGTTCCAGTGGTTGCGGCCGCCGCCCGCCTCCTGGGCAGCGGCCAGGCATTGCTTGCCCGCGGGCCGCACTGTCAGCACCGCGAACCGTGAGGTCATCGCGCCTTTGCTGCCCTGCCTCCAGGTCACCTCGGTGAACCGGCTGGCACTGGCCCGCGCCGCAAGGGCGGAAACGGCTCGGGGTGGGGTGCGGTAGCGGGGCAGGGTCGGCGGTCCGAGCCCGCCGTAGACGGGCTGGTGCGGCTCGACCTCCTCCGGGTGGGCGACTTCCTTGCCGGTCAGCGCGAGGACGTAGGACAGTCCTCGCTTCTCGAGGCCGAGGCGGAAGGGGGTGCTGACGCCGTAGCCGGCGTCGGCGACCACGACCGGCGCCTTCAACCGCCAGTCGGTCAGGCTGTCGAGCAGGCCGAGCGCGAGACGCCACTTCTCCTGGTGGACGACGTCGTCGGGGACTCCGGCCCGGCGGCAGCGGTCCGGTTCGTCCGTCCACTCGCGCGGCAGATACAACTCCCAGTTCAGCGGGCAGGACGCGGTGTCGGTGGCGGCATGGACGCTGACCGCGACCTGGCAGTTCGCGCGTTTGCCGACCGCTCCGCAGTATTGGCGGGCCACCCCGGCCGACGCCTTGCCGCACTTGGGGAACGACACGTCGTCGATCACCCACACCTCAGGAGTGATCACCTCGGACAGCCGCTCAGCGATCCGCTGCCTGACTGGCAGCGGATCCCACGGCGACTGGTTCACGAACTGCTGCAGGGCCTGCATGTTCCCGTCCGGCAGCCGCTCGGCCATCGGCTGGACCGACTTGCGCCGGCCGTCGAGCATCAGGCCCCGCAGATAACACTCGCCCCACCGCCGCTGATCCCGGCGCGGCAACGACCCGAACACATCGGCAACGAACCCCGCCAACTCGCCCCGGAGCCGTTCCACCTCCCCCAGCCTCATCCTGGGAGGCTGCCCACCACCAGCCGAGATCACTCAACGTAACGAAGCACTACTAGGGCCTGTCGTTTGGATCAGCTCGCAGACGCGGGGTCTGGCACGCACATCAAACGACAGACCCTAAGCCTTCGCGCCCTCCGGACCCGGCGACTCGGGGGTCAGCACCAGCATCGTCACGTCGTCGTCGAGCCGCGCGGCGAACCGGCCGAGGTCCGCCCACACCCGCCGGACCGCCGTCGCGGGCGCGATCCCCGCGCCCGCGAGGCCCGCGAGCCGTTCCCCGAGCGGATAGAACCGCCCCGCCGCGTCCCGTGCCTCGGTCACCCCGTCGGTGACCACGAACAACCGGTCGCCGGGCCGCAGCGGCACCCGCACCCCCTCGGGCACCGGTGCCCCCTCGTCCAGTCCGAGACCGAGCGGCGGCGCCTCCGGCACGTCGAGCGCGACCGCCCGCCCGTCGCGCAGCAGCAGGGGCGGCGGCTGCCCGCAGCACATCACGCACACCTCCCGCGCCCCCGCGGAGAACTCCAGCAGCACCGCCGTCGCGAACAGCTCGGCGTGCTCGGTGCCCGCCGTGTCGGTCACCAGCCTGCGGTCCAGCCGGGCCACGACGTCCCGCAGGTCCGGCTGGTCGAGCACCGCCTCCCGGAACGCGCCCAGCAGCGAGACCACCGTCCCGACGGCCGAAAGACCGTGCCCCTGGACGTCGCCCACCACCGCCCGGATCCCGTACGGGCTGTCCCGGATGTCGAAGAAGTCGCCCCCGACCAGCGCCTCCCGCCCGGCCGCCCGGTACAGACCCGCGCACCGCACCGGGCCGACCCGCTCCGGCAGCGGCGGCAGCACGGCGAACTGCGCGGCCTCCGCGACCGTGCGCACGGTGACGAGGTGGGCGTCGCGGCGGCTGCGCACCAGCGCGGCGAAGACGCTGAGGACGGCGACGAAGCAGATGGTCAGCAGGTCGGTGTTGCCGGGATGGTCGACCCGCACCGCCGGGATGTACAGCAGCAGGACGGCCAGAGCGCCGAGGACCCCGGTCGCCAGCGGCCCGTACGACAGCACCGCCAGCGGCGGGACGGCGCCGACGAGGAAGCCGATGTCCAGCGAGTGCCCGCTGACCAGCCCCGCCAGCGAGATCCCCAGCAGCAGGGCGAACGGAAGCAGACGCACGGACCGGGGCGGCGGGGCGCCGCGCAGCCAGCCCCGCTCCTCCCGGCGGTCGCGGCGCAGCGCCACACGCCCGTCCATGGCGTTCCCCTCTGCCGGCCCGGTTCCTCTTCCCCGCCTACGCTCCTACGCGCACGCCCCCGGCGCACCCCGGGCGCGCGAGGACCGTACGGGTCGGGACCGTTCCTCGCGGAACCGTCGAACAGCGGCTGCGGACGCGGTACTGTCTGATGCTGCCGAGCGGCGCACGCGGTACGGATTCTGGGGGAACCAATGCAGCCTGGCAGGGAGTTGTCCAGGGAGATCGACGCGACGGTGCCCACGGCCGCGCGCATGTACGACTACTACCTCGGGGGCAAGGACAACTACGCGGCGGACCGGGCGGCGGTCGACGAACTCGACAAGGTCGTGCCCAGCACGCGCGTGCTGGCCGTGAACAACCGCCGCTTCCTCCAGCGCGTGGTCCGGGTGCTCGCCGAGGACTACGGCATCCGGCAGTTCCTCGACCACGGCTCCGGCCTGCCCACCCAGGACAACGTCCATCAGGTCGCCCAGCGCATCGACCCCGAGTCGCGGGTGGTGTACGTCGACAACGACCCGATGGTGCTGGTGCACGGCCGCGCCCTGCTCGACCAGAACGACCGCACGGCCGTCATCCAGGCGGACATGCGGGACACCGAGGGGATCTTCTCCCACCCGGACACCCGGCGGCTGATCGACTTCTCCGAGCCGGTGGGTGTGCTGTTCGTGTCGGTGATGCACTGCATCCCGGACAGCGACACCGACGGCCCGCTCGCCCTTGCCCGCCGGGTCCGGGAGCGGCTCGCGCCCGGCAGCCTCCTGGTCATGTGCCAGCTCGTGAGCGAGGACCCCGAGGTGCGGGACTTCGTCACCGACTTCATGGACACCACCACGCAGGGCAACTGGGGCCGGGTGCGCCGGGAGCAGGACGTGGCCGAGCTGTTCGAGGGGCTGGAGATCCTGGAGCCGGGGCTGGTGGAGGTGTCCACCTGGCGCCCGGACACCGAGGTGGCGCCCCGGCAGCAGACACAGGAATGGATCGAGTTCGGCGGCGTGGCGCGCGTGCCCTGAGCAGCGGCGTGGCACGCGGAGCCGTGAGGGTGGCGCGCGTGTCCTGAACCGGCGGCGGCCGGGACGTCGGAGGCCGGCCGCCCCGGTCCGGCGATCCGTCGGCGTCAGGACGCCGGGTACCTGCTCTCCACCGTCTCGCGCAGCAGTTCCAGGGACTGCCGGGGATCGAGCGCCTCGTCGGCCAGCCGGTCGAGCGCGAGCCGGTACTCCTCCGTCTCGTCGCGGTCCTCGAGGTAGTTGGCGCTCTTGATGTGCTCCAGGTAGACGACGTCCGGCAGATGCGAGCCGCCGAAGCGCAGGTACGTCACGGGGATGGCCGGGGCGGAGGCCCGGGTGACGTCCAGCGGGATGATCTGCACCGTCACATTCGGCAGCGCGGCCATCTCGATCAGATGCAGCAGCTGCTCCCGCATGATCTCCTTGCTGCCCAGCACCCGCAGCACCACCGACTCGTCCAGGACCGCCCAGAACTGCGGTGCCTCCGGGCGCTCCAGCAGCCGCTTCCGCCGGGTCCGCAGCTCCACACGGCGCTCCACCTCGCTCGCCGGCGCGGTCGGCAGTCCGCGCTCGACGATGGCGCGCGTGTAGGCCGGGGTCTGCAACAGCCCCGGCACGTACTGGATTTCGAACGTACGGATGGCGGCGGCCGCCTCCTGGAGGCCGACCAGCCGGTCGAACCACTCGGGCATCAGCCGCTTGTCGTACCGCTGCCACCAGCCGGGCTCGCCCGCGCGCCGCAGCAGCTTCAACAGCACCGAGGCCTCGTACTCGTTGGCCTTGTACAGGTCGAGCAGTGCGCGCACGTCCGCCTCGACGGGCGGGCGGCGGCCCTTGCCGGCCTCGATGCGGGAGAGCTTGGCGGGGCTGAACCCCAGGGCGCGCGCGGCCTGTTCCTGCGACAGGTGGGCGTCCTCCCGGAAGCCGGTGAGCTGCACGCCGACCAGCATCTTCAGCAGCGTCGGCGCGGGCTCGGTCCGGTCGAGATACGGTTCCAGACGGGAGGCGCGGTGCTGCGTGGAGGACATCTCGGCTCCCAGTCGACCGGCAGGGTACGGGACTGCATTATCGCACCCCGGGCGGCGCCGGCAGCGGAGGACGCCGGAAGTGGCAGGCCCCGGCTCCGCTTCGGCGGCTGCCGGAAGTGCGGGCGCACACCCGGGAGTTGCCGTAGCGGAGCTGTGCCGGGCCCGCACCGGGTCCGGGGCTCACACGAGGTGGTCGAACTCCCCCTCCTTCGCCCCGGCCAGGAACGCGGCGATCTCCGCGGGCGTGTAGACCAGGGCCGGACCGTGGGGATCACGGGAGTTGCGCATCGCGACGCCGCCGTCGGTCAGGGCGGCCACTTCGACGCAGTTGCCCTCCGCGTTGCTGTGCCGGCTCTTGATCCACCGGGCGTCCAACGAGCTTGCCTGCACTCCATTGGCTACGTGGGGCACCGCACTCTCCTTGCTGATGTTCCGTCGTTCCGTGGAACGCGCGCGGGCACTGGCCCGTGGGCGGTCGCCGACCGGGCGGTGGGGACCGCATCCGGCCAACTTCTATGAAATTTCCCGTGCAATTGCACGAACTCACTCTCGGCATGGATAATAGCAGCGGCGTCAACCCCCGCCCTGGCGCCGTCATCTGACGTGACATCAGGCATGTGCCGTGTCGCAGCGGAGCGGGACGCGCACCCTTCGCAGGTTCTCGACCTGCGCGTAACGCCGCGTACGACCCGCTTCGCCGCACAACCGACGTGACTGCCGTGGAAGGGCCCGACATCATGAGCGCCGCTACAACCGAGCAGACCTCAGTGGAGCGCCGGCCGGCGACGCCGGCCGCGGCGGACGTGACGGCACCGCTCAGAAACCTCGCCCGGGTGCCCTGGGGCCGGATCCGGGACTCCCGGGGCTCCGCGGCGGCCGTCCCGTCCCTGCTGAACCTCGTGGCCTGGGGCGACGGTCCCGTGGCCCGCACCGCCCTGGCCGAACTGCGTGAGCGGATCTGCCAGTACGGCTTCGTGGTCGAACAGGCCACCGCGCCCACGGTGCCCTTCCTCTGGGAGATCGCCCGCCTCCCGCACGTCACGTGCCGGGCCGGCGTCGTCGACCTGCTCAGGAACATCGCCGAGGCCCGCCAGTGGGAGCTGACGGCCGCCTCGTACCCGAAACTGCTCCACCAGGGCGAGGACTGGGTCGGCTGGGAGCGGCAGGCACGCCGGGCGGTCCGGGCCGACCGGCACCTCCTCGGCCCGCTGCTCACCGAGAACGACCCGGAGCTCACCACCGCGGCCACGGCGCTCGCCCGCACGCTCCGGGCGTGACCCGGGCGGCGCCGCACCGCTCCGGCCGGGCCCCGCGGGGGAGGGCCCCCGGAGCACCCCGGCGCCGGGTTCCCGTACGAAGCCCTCGGGGGAGGGAGCTTCCGGAAACCCGGCGCCGGACACACGGTGGGTTTGCGACGGCCTTCACGGCGCAGACGGATGAGGAACGCACATGCGACGGCATGTACATCTCATCCAGAGAGTGGAGGACTCCGTGGGCATCATCGCGTGGATCCTGATCGGACTCATCGCCGGCGCCATCGCCAAGCTGCTGCTGCCGGGCAAGGACCCGGGCGGCATCATCATCACCATGCTGATCGGCATCGCCGGCGGTCTGCTGGGCGGCTGGCTCGGCAAGGTCATCTTCGGTGTCGACTCGGTCGACGGCTTCTTCGAACTGTCGACATGGATCGCCGCCATCGTCGGCTCGCTGATCCTGCTCGTGCTCTACCGGCTCGTCACCGGTGACCGCCGCTCGCACCGGCACGCCTGATCCGTCGGTGCCGCGCCCGTCCGGCCCGGACGAACGGGCCGGACCGCGCACCGCCGGCCTCGTCCCCGAGGGCCCCCACGTCAACATGGCATGATGACACGCCAGTTGCCGTTGGGGCCCAGGAGGGGGATGGGGCGGGTGCAGCCGTTCGCGGAGCTGCGGGCGATCGACCCGGAGCAGGTCGGACCGTACCGGCTGGTGGCCAGGCTCGGGTCCGGCGGCATGGGCAGCGTGTACCTGGGGCGGTCGCCCAGTGGCCGGACCGTCGCCGTCAAGGTCGTCCGGCCCGATCTCGCCGAGGAGCCCGGGTTCCGGCGTCGGTTCGCCCGGGAAGTCGCCGCCGCCCGCCGTGTGAACGGCGCCTTCACCGCCGGGGTGGTCGACGCCGACCCGGCCGGAAGCCCGCCGTGGCTGGCCACGGAGTACGTACGGGGCATGGCACTCGGAGCGGCCGTCGAGGCATACGGGCCCTGGCCCGTGCACCACGTGCTGTGGCTGGGCGCGGGCCTGGCCGAGGTGCTGAACCGGATCCACGCCGTCGGCGTGGTGCACCGGGATCTGAAGCCGTCCAACATCCTCCTCGCGCAGGACGGGCCCCGGGTCATCGACTTCGGGATCTCCGCCGTGAGTGAGGCCACCGCGCTGACGCAGACGGGCACGATGGTCGGCACCCCCGGCTACATGTCCCCGGAACAGCTCACGGGCCCGCGGGCGGACCCCGCCGCCGACGTCTTCTCCCTGGGCGCCGTGCTGGTGTACGCGGCCACCGGTGCGGCACCGTTCGGCACCGGCGCGTCGCACGCCGTCGCCTACCGCACGGTGCACGAGCCGCCCGCCCTGGAACGCGTCCCCCCGGCACTGCGCGGCGTGGTGGAGGCATGCCTGGAGAAGGACCCCGGGCGGCGCCCCACCGCGGCCCGGCTCATGGCGGAACTGCTGTCCCGGGCCGAGGGCGGCCACGTCGCCGCGTTCCCCGTGGACGGCGGCTGGCTGCCGCAGGCGGTCGCCCGGATGGTGCCGCAGGCCGGCAGCACCCCACCGGCCTTCGATCCGGCGGAGCCGACGAGCGGCTTCGGGCCGTGGGAGCCCACGCCGGGCGCCGACGGTGCGGCCGTCCCCGGCCCCGGAACCACGGCGCGGGGCGAACCGGCCGCGGGGCGGGCGACCGGAACCACCCGGCGGCGCGCGCTGCTCGGACTGGCGGGTGCCGCCGCCGTGGCGGGAATCGGCGCCGGCGGCCGGCTGTCCGGCATCGGCCGCGGCGGCGCCGCCTCCGCCGCGTCGCGCTCGGCCGGCACCCTGCGGTGGAAGTCGTACGCCGTCGCCGACGCGGACGACGAGACGTCCGACAACGAGGCGGCGACTCTGACCGTCGTCCACGGCCTGCTCCACGTGGCCGGCAGCAGGGCCCTGCACGCGCTGTCCGTCGACAGCGGTGCCAAGAAGTGGACGTACACGCCGGGCCACAAGCGGAAGTCGATCAACCCCGCCGTCGTGGCGGCCGGCGACACGGTCTATCTCGGCGTCGACGGGACGGTGCACGCGCTGCGCGCCGCCACCGGCACCAAGCGGTGGGTCCAGTCCACGGCCGGCGACTACGCCTCCCCGACCGTGCGCGGCGAGGCGCTCTACACCGTCAGCACCGCCGAGAGCGACGAGTCCAAGGGCCGCGCCTGGCTGTACGCGGCCTCCGCGAAAACCGGCGCCGAGAAATGGAGCAGGGAAAGCGAGCAGGACCGGTCGTCCGTGACCGCGGCCGGTGACAGCCTGTACACCAGCACCGACGGTGTGCTCCTCGCGCTGCGCCCCGGCACCGGAGACACCCGCTGGCAGTGCGACACGGGTGCCGACTCGCTCGGCGCCGCGACGGTCGACGGCGGCACGGTCTACGTCAGCGGCGTCGCACCCAATCTGACCGACAGCATCCTGTACGCCGTGTCCGCGGCCACCGGGAGGAAGCTGTGGGACACGCGCGGGAGCGGCACGTTCTTCTCCCCTCCGACGGCGGCCGGCGACACCGTCCTGGTCAGCGAGATGTCGGGCACGGAGCGGAACCTCCTGCGGGCACTGGACGCCAAGTCCGGCAAGGTGATCTGGAAACGCGACCTCGCCACCGACTACCTCACGGGCTCCGTCGTGGCGGACGGCACCGTCTACGTGGTCGGCGACGGCGTGCTGCACGCGCTGCGCGCCGACACCGGCGGAACGGTCTGGCAGTACGCCACCAGGACGGCCGTCCACGCGACCCCCCTGATCGCCGGTGACACCGTCTACCTCTCCACCTCCACGGGCAAGGTCTACGCGATCTGGATCTGACCGCCCGCCGGGCCCAGACACGTGCCGGGGACCCGGCGCGGGTCCGAAACCGCTCCCTAGGGCGCATTCCGGACACCTCACCCCCGGACAGCCGAACGGATCTTCTTAAGCGCGGCTTAAACGCCGGTTAAGCCCTCCTCGCCGACCCGCCCGACTCCACAAAACCCCAGGTCAGAGCAATTCGCGTCGCTCGTGGGGGAGTTGGCGCGCGCAGTCGTCCTGCGTAGCATCGGGATCCCGCCGACGGCTTCCGGCCGCGTTGAGAGCGCTCTCACCCCATGGGTGTGCCCCACCGGACCGGAACCCGCGGCGCCCCGACTCCCCACAAGACAAGGTGTGTTCAGCCATGGCTGCTCATCGCGCACGCCGATGGTCGCTCGGAGGACTGCTCGTCCTGACCGCGGCCGCCCTCGTGACCACGCTCGTCATCATGACGACGACCTCCGGTGCCAACAGGGCCGACGCCGCCCCCGCCGCGGTCTCCTGGTCCGACGACTTCGACGGCGCGGCCGGCAAGGCTCCCGACTCCTCCAAGTGGACGCTCGAGACCGGCGGTTCGGGCAACGGCAACCACGAGCTGCAGTACTACACGAACAGCACGAGCAACGCGTCCCTGGACGGCGAGGGCCACCTGGTCATCACCGCCCGCAAGAACAGCGACTCCGGACTGCAGTGCTGGTACGGCACCTGTCAGTACACCTCGGCGCGGCTGAACACCGCCAAGACGTTCACCCAGGCGTACGGCCACTTCGAGGCCCGCATCAAGATCCCGCGCGGCCAGGGCATGTGGCCGGCCTTCTGGATGCTCGGCGACGACCTCGGCAGCGCCGGCTGGCCGAACAGCGGCGAGATCGACATCATGGAGAACATCGGCAAGGAGCCGGGCACCGTCCACGGCACCATCCACGGCCCCGGCTACTCCGGCAGCGGCGGCATCGGCGCCGGCTACACCCTCCCCGACGGCAAGGCCTTCGCCGACGACTTCCACACCTTCGCCGTCGACTGGAAGCCCGACAGCATCGCCTGGTCGGTGGACGGCAAGGTCTACGAGACCCGCACCCCGGCCGACGTCAACGGCAACAAGTGGGTCTACGACCACCCGTTCTTCATGATCCTCAACCTCGCCGTCGGCGGCGACTGGCCCGGCAGCCCGGACGGCAACACCTCGCTGCCGCAGACCATGGTGATCGACTACGTCCACGTCAGCGCCTCCGACAGCGGCAGCACCACGGGCGGCGGCAGCGGCGGCGGGACCGGCGGGAAGACCGGCGCCATCAAGGGAATCGGCGGCATGTGCGTCGACGTGGCCGGCGGCTCCAGCGCCGACAGCACCCCCATCCAGCTGCACAACTGCACCGGCGTCGACGCCCAGAAGTGGACCCTCGGCAGCGACGGCACCGTCCGCGCCCTGGGCAAGTGCCTGGACGTCCGCGGCGGCGGCACCGCCGACGGCACCCCCGTGCAGCTCTACACCTGCAACGGCACCAAGGCCCAGCAGTGGACGTACACCTCCGCCAAGGACCTCACCAACGTGGGCGCGAACAAGTGCCTGGACGCCACGGGCAACTCCTCCGCCGACGGCACCCGGTTGCAGATCTGGACCTGCGCCGGCACCGCCAACCAGAAGTGGACGGTCGCCTGACCCCACCGGTCGGCTGACCGGTCGAACCACCTGGGCACCCACCCCACCCGCTCACACCCCCACGCACATCCCCACCCCCACCCGCACCGAGGAGCACCGCACATGAGCCCCCGTCACCAGCGCAACCTCACCCGCCGCAAGATCCTGTTCGGTATCGGCGGCGCCGCCGTCGGCATCCCGGCGATCGCCGCCGTCGCCCCGTACGCCCTCGCCGGGCCGGCCGACGAGAAGGCGAAGACCACCGCGGCCGGCGCGCTGCCGCTGACGATCGTCAACAGCACCGGCGAGTACTCCAACGTCTCCGTGCACGTGTACATCGTCGGCAACCAGGACGGGAAGCAGGTCCGCGTCACCCCGGACGGCACGCTCGCCCCGATCGCGCTCTCCGACAACGGCGCCGACGGCTTCACCGACTACGCCATCACCCTGGCGAGCAGCGGCGAGACCAAGCTGTCCCTGCCGTACATGTCCGGCCGCATCTACGTCGCGCTCGGCGAGAAGCTGAAGTTCAAGGCCGTCGCCGACGGCAACGGCAACCCGGCCCTGCAGTACCCGGCCGGCTGGGTCACCTCCGACCCCAACTACAAGGTGCTGCACGACTGCGCGGAGTTCACGTACAACGCCTCCGGCATGTTCTGCAACACCACCATGGTCGACATGTTCAGCGTGCCGATGAGCATCCGGCTCACCGGCGCCAAGGACCAGACGACCGGCACCGTGCGCAGCGGCGGGCGGGCCGCCGCGTTCGCCGCCGTCAAGCAGGTCGCCGAGTTCTCCAAGCTGGTCGTGGACGACACCCGGATCATCGCCCCGGGCCACGGCCTGGACGCGGGGCTGTTCGCCAAGGACTACTTCGCGCCCTACATCGACCAGGCGTGGAGTCTGTACACCGGCAAGGACCTGAAGGTCACCACCAACGCCGGCACGTTCACCGGCCGGGTCCGCGGCGACCAGCTCACCTTCAGCGGGCCCGCCTCGGTCTCCTTCGCCAGGCCGTCCACGCGTGACGTGCTGTTCTGCGACGGTGCTCTGGCCGCCCCCAACGACGGCACCACCGGCCCCGTGGCCGCCGTCCTCGGCGCCGCGTTCAACCGCTCCACGCTGGTCAGCACCGCCGCCCAGCCGACGACGAGCGCCGCCGACTTCTACCAGGGCGACCTGACCAACCACTACTCCAAGGCGATCCACGCGGCCACGGAGGACGGCAAGGCGTACGGCTTCGCCTTCGACGACGTCGCCGACTTCGCCTCGTACATCCAGGACACGGCGCCCACCGGGATCCGGCTGACCCTGACCGGTCTGTAGGAGCCGCTTCCCGGGAGCACCGGCGCGTGAGGGGCCCGAGGTGCGTCGGGCCCCTCACGCGCGCGTGCGCACCAGCACCAGGGCCACGTCGTCGTCCGGTTCGGGGCGCAGCGCGCCGAGCAGCATGTCCCCGATCCGCTCCAGGGGCAGTCGGCAGCCGCGCAGCAGTCGGGTCAGGGCCGTCAGACCGGCGTCGATCGGCTCGCCCCGGTTCTCCACCAGACCGTCGGTGTAGAGGGCGAGCAGGGTCCCCGGCGCCAGTTCGACCTCCACGGTGCCGAAACCGACGCCGCCGACACCGAGCGGCACCCCGGGCGGCACGTCCACGAGTGCGGCCTCCCCGTCGGGGCGCAGCAGCACCGGCGGCAGATGGCCGGCGCTGGACAGCACGCACCGGCCCCGGCGCAGATCGCACACCGCGTACAGACAGGTGGCGATGGTGTCGCCGAGCGAGCCCGTGATGTCGTCGAGGTGGCCGAGCAGCTCGGCGGGCGGCAGATCGAGACGGGCCAGCGCCCGGGTGGCCGTGCTCAACTGCCCCATGATCGCCGCCGCCTGCACGCCCTTGCCCATCACGTCGCCGACGACGAGCGCGGTCCGCCCCGGCCCCAGCGGCAGTACGTCGTACCAGTCGCCGCCGACCTCGCTGAGCGCCGGCAGATAGCGGGCCGCGATGTCCAGCCCCTCGTGCCGGGCGGGCGCGGTCGGCAGCAGGCTGCGCTGGAGCGTGAGCGCGGCGGTCCGCTCCCGCCCGTACAGCCGCGCGTTGTCGATGCACATGGCGGCGCGGGCGGCGAGTTCGCAGGCGAGGACCTGGTCGCCGTCGTCGAAGGGCCGCTCGTTGCGCGTCCGCAGCAGGCTCAGCGTGCCCAGCACCTCGCCGCGGGCCCGCAGCGGCACCGCCAGATAGCTGTGCACCCCGGCCTCGCGCAGTGTCTGGGCGGCGTGCGCGTCCCGGGCGATGCGCCGCATCACCGCCGCGTCGACGTGCTCGATCCGGCACGGCTCCGCCTCGCGCACGCACTCGGTGATCAGCCGCGAGGGGCTGTAGACGGCGAGCTGCCCGACCGGGTCGGCGGCCCGGATGGCGTCGGTGGCGTACCCGGAGGCGACGGCCAGCGCCCGGAACTCGACATGCGTGTCCGCCATGACGGGCGCGACGGTGCCGTGTGCGACCACCGACTCCAGGACGTCCACGGCGGCCAGGTCCGCCAGGTGCGGCACCGTCACATCGGCCAGCTCCCGGGCCGTCTGCCACAGATCGAGCGTGCTGCCGATCCGTGCCCCCGCGTCCGCGATCACCGCGAGCTGCTCCCGCGCCCGCACCACCTCGGAGGCCGCCTGCTGACGCTCTGTGACGTCGATGATCGCCATGGCGATGCCCAGCACCCGGCCGCGCGCGTCCGCGATGCGGTGGTACGACTCGGAGTACGCCCGCTCCCCGGTACCGGCTGCCGTCGTCCCGATCGTCTGCTGGTCGAGCAGCGGCTCGCCCGTCTCCAGCACGCGCCGCATCCGGGCCTCGATGGTCCGCGCGTCGAGCCCCGGCAGCACGTCGGCGAGCCTGCGGCCCACCACCGCGGCCTCGGACAGGCCGTTGATCCGTTCGAGGGCCGGATTGCACCCCACCCACCGCAGCCGGGTGTCGAACACCGCGATGCCGACCGGGGTCTGGTTGACGAGGATGTGGGACAGCGCCAGGTCCCGCTCCACGCCCCGCACGGTACGGGCGTCGGTGGCCAGGCCCAGCATGTGGACCTCGCCCCGGCTGTCGTCCAGCCGCATGGTGCGGAACTCCACCGGATGCTCGGTGCCGTCCTTGTGGCACAGCGGGAACACCCCCGCCCAGCGGTCGCCGGAGCGGACCTGCGCGAACAGCTCACGGCCCCGGTCGCGTTGCGCGGCCGACACCAGGAAGTGGTCGGCGCGCTGCCCCAGGGCCTCCTCCGCCGTGTACCCGAGCAGGCGTTCGGCCTCCGGGCTCCACAGCACGATGTGCCCCTCGGCGTCCAGCACGACGGCCGCGACCTGCAACAGGTCGAGCAGCGCGCCCGGCGCCGCGGGCATCTCGTCGCCGGCCGAGTCCGGATACACACGCATCTCCGCCGCTCCTTCCGGCGCGGCAACGGCACCGCCAAGATCTCCCGTGCGGGTCATCCGATTACGTCACAGGACGGCCGCCGGGGCAACACCGGGGAGCGAAGCCCGGCGGGTCGGGAGGCAGGAACCGGCGTCCGGGCGGGTAGGGATATCAGTGCGCCCTGACCGAGGCGCCCGCCGTCCCCACGGCAGCAGCCCCCCACACACGAAGGAAAACCGCCCGTGGCACTCGCACATCCAGAGGTCCCCGCAGCCCGCCGTCCCGGACGGATCTGGACGGTCCGGGTCACCGGCCACAGCGACCGGTCCGCCTCCGTCGTCTGCAGCGCCGCCTGCCGGATGCCGCCCCGCTCCCGCGACGTCACCGCCCTGCGCCGCTTCGCCGAGGCCCACGCCGCCGCCCACGCCAAGGCGGCGACGGTACGCGGCGACGCGTCCTGCCAGTGCCGGGTCCAGCAGTGCTCCGCCCACCAGGGCACGAAGGTGCTGTGCGGCGGCACGGTCCTGCTGGTCCTGCGCCACAACCCCGCGGTCGGCCGCGTCTGGACGCTGGCCGAGGTCTGCGAACGCTGCGCCCCCCTGATGACCCACGCGAGGGTGGTCGGCCGCGCGGCCGAGAGGGGCGCCATGACGGGACCGACGCGCATGACGTGAGCGCAGCCCTCCCACAGCACCCCGGGTTACCCCGACCCGTACCCGGACACCCGGAGGGCCGACGACATCGGCCCTCCGGGAGACACCGTGCCAGACAGCCCCCTCACCGACCGCACCGTCGTGGTCACCGGCGCCGCCCGCGGCATCGGCGCCGAACTCGCCCGCGAGCTCGCCCACCGCGGCGCCCGCCTCGCCCTCCTCGGCCACGAGCGCGCCGCGCTGGAGCGGCTGGCCGCCGAACTCCCCACCCCCGCCCTCGCCCACGAGACGGACGTCACCGACACCGCGGCCCTGGACACCGCCGCCGAGGAGATCCGCCGCCGCCTCGGCCCGCCGTCCGCCGTCGTCGCCAACGCCGCCGTCGCCGAGGCCGGCGCCTTCCTCGACACCGACCCCGCCCACTGGCAGCGCATCATCGACGTCAACCTCACCGGCAGCGCCAACACCGCCCACGCCTTCCTCCCCGACCTGCTGCGCACCGCCGGCTACCACCTCCAGATCGGCTCGCTCGCCTCGATCGGCGCGGCCCCCATGATGAGCGCCTACTGTGCCTCGAAGGCCGGCGTCGAGGCCCTCGCCCACTCCCTGCGCGCCGAACTCGCCCACCACGGCGTGGCGGTGGGCATCGCCTACCTCGGCTGGACCGACACCGACATGATCCGCGACGGCGAGCGCCACGCCGCCCTGCACGAGCTGCGCACCCACATGCCCCCGCCGGCCCACCGGATCACCCCGGCCCGTACGGTCGCCGTCCGGCTGGCCGACGCCGTCGAGCGCCGGCGCACCGCCGTGTACGTACCGGGCTGGCTGCGCGCGGTTCAGCTGGTGCGCGCGGCGGTGCCCCCGGTCGTGCTCCGCGCCACGCGCCGGGAACTGCCCCGGACGGCCGCCCGCCAGGACGTCCGCCCGACGGGCCTGCTGGGCGGCGGCGGCCGCGCCGACCGCACCGCCGCCGAGTGAGGCCCGACCGCGCACGGTTCAACGACGGCCGCGCGGGAACCCGGCGTCCGACCACCGTGTGCCACCGGCACACCCGAGCCTCGCGGAGGTGTCCGTGGCCGTACGCCACCGGCTGATCAAGACCGCACCGGAGCACGTCTGGACCGTGCTGGCCGACGGCACCCGGTACGCCGAATGGGTGGTCGGGACGTCGTCCTCCACACCCGTGCGCGGCGACTGGCCCGAGCTGGACTCCGCGCTCCGGTACGAGGTCCGCCTCGGCCCGCTGACGTTCACCAACGAGACGGTCGTACGGCGGTGCGTCGAGGGCAGCGTCCTGGAACTGGAGGCGCACGCCGGACCGCTCGGCACCGCCCGCATCGCCATCGAACTGCGCTCCTGGGGCGAGTACACCCTGGTGATCGTCGACGAACACCCCCTGCAGGGCGCCGGCCGCGCCATGCACAACATGGCCGTCGAGACGGTGATCCAGCTGCGCCACCGCCCAATGCTGGCCCGGCTCGCGAAGGTCTGCGAGAAGACGGGCGACGAGATCGACGGGGCCCGCGCCGAGCGGACGACGGCCTCATGAGCCGCACGGGGAACAGCCGGGCGACGCGGCGGACGAGGAGGCGGTCATGCCGGACGCCGTGGTGATCGGCGCGGGACCCAACGGGCTGGTCGCCGCCAACCTGCTCGCCGACGCCGGCTGGAGCGTGGAGGTCCTGGAGGAACAGGACGAACCCGGCGGCGCCGTCCGGCACGACCGGAACGTGCACCCCGACTTCGTCAACGACCTGTTCAGCTCGTTCTACCCGCTGGCCGCCGCCTCGCCGGTCATCGCCGGCCTCGAACTGGAGCGCCACGGGCTGCGCTGGGCGCACGCGCCCCGGGTACTGGCCCATCCCCGCAGCGACGGCAGGTGCGCCGTGCTGGGCCGGAACATCGACGACACCGCCGCCTCCCTGGACACCTTCGCCGACGGCGACGGGGACGCCTGGCGCGAGCTGACGTCCGTGTGGGAACGCGTCCGCCCCGATCTGGTGGACGCCCTGTTCACCCCGTTCCCGCCGGTCCGCGCGGGCGCCAAGCTGGCACTGCGGCTGCGCGGGGCGGGCGGACTGCGGCTGGCCCGCTCCCTGGTGCTGCCGGTGCGCCGGCTGGGGGAGGAGGAGTTCCGCGGCGAGGGCGGCGGACTGCTGCTGGCGGGCAACGCCCTGCACGCCGACCTCGCCCCCGAGTCCGCGGGCAGCGGCGGCTTCGGCTGGCTGATGACCATGCTCGGCCAGACGTACGGCTTCCCCGTGCCCGCCGGTGGCTCGGGCGCCTTCACCGACGCGCTGGTGCGCAGACTGCGGCAGCACGGCGGCACCCTGCGGTGCGGACAGCGCGTGGAACGGGTTGTCGTCCGCGGCGGCCGGGCGGTCGCGGTGCGCACCGCCGGCGGCGAGACGGTGGCGGCCCACCGCGCCGTACTCGCCGACGTGGCGGCCCCCGCGCTCTACGGCGGCCTGGTCGAGCCCGAGCACCTTCCCGCGCAGCTCATGGACGACCTGCGGCGGTTCCAGTGGGACTTCGCCACCTTCAAGGTCGACTGGGCGCTGGACGGTCCCGTGCCGTGGGCGCAGGAGGCGGCGTCCCTGGCGGGCACCGTGCATCTCGCGGACGGCATCGACGAGTTGACCCGGTTCGCCGCCCAGATCGCCAGGAAACTGATCCCGGACCGGCCGTTCTGCGTCTTCGGCCAGATGACCACCAGCGACCCGCCGCGCTCCCCCCGGGGCACCGAGTCCGCCTGGGCCTACACCCATGTGCCGCACCTGGTCACGGGCGACGCCGGGGACGAGGGGCTGACGGGAGCATGGGACGCCAAGGAGCAGCAGCTCATGGCGGACCGCGTCGAACGGCAGGTGGAGCGGTTCGCCCCCGGGTTCCGTTCGCTGATCCGCGCCCGGCGGATCCTGGCGCCGCCGACCCTGCAGTCGATGGACGCCAACCTCCAGGACGGCGCCATCAACGGCGGTACCACCGCCATGCACCAGCAGCTCGTCTTCCGCCCCGTCCCCGGCACGGGGCGCGCGGAGACGCCGATCGGCCGGCTGTATCTGGCCTCCGCGAGCGCCCACCCGGGCGGCGGGGTGCACGGTGCCCCCGGCGCGAACGCCGCCCGCGCCGCGCTGCGCCAGTACGCGCCCACGCCGCTGACCCGGCTCGAACGCGTCCTGACCCGTCGCAACCGCAAGGGGAGGGTCGAGCGCGCGGACTGAGCCCCACGGGGCGCGCGAGGCGCACCCGGGGTGTGAAACGAGTGGCAGGAACGTTCCTGCGCACCTCTTGCCCCGGACCGGTACGGCAAGGTCACAATGATCCCGGCGAACGGGGCCGGCCCACCATCCGCATCGGGGCCGGCCCTGTCCGTCCTGTTCGGCGGGGCCGCGCCGTCACGGCAGGCAGCGCAGGACGACGGCGGCGACCAGGGCCAGGGCCGCGAACGAGACCGCCGCGGCGACGCACCGCACCCGCAGCTGCCGGTACCGCTCCTCGTACTCCTGCCGGATGGCGGTGATCCGCCGGGCGATGCGCTGCAGATCGCCCCGGGCCCGGGCCAGGCAGTCGCCGGTGTACCGGTTCTCGAGCTCGGCCCGCTGCGCCGTGGTCAGCCACTCCAGGGGCGCGGTGAAGGCACGGGCGCGGTCCTCGGCCTCGGCCACCCGCGCCTGCCACAGCAGATACCCCTCCACCTGGTTGACGAGGCCGGGCCCCTCGTCGTGCGCCGGGCCCGGCCTCGTCTCCCCCTCCGTGTTCCGTTCAGACACGGGGGCGGCCGGTCTCGGGCTCGATCTCCTGCACCGCGATGTCCCGGTGGTGCAGATCGAAGGCCGGGGACTCGGAACGGATCAGCGGCAGGCACTCGAAGTTGTGCCGCGGCGGCGGGCAGGAGGTCGTCCACTCCAGCGAACGGCCGTACCCCCACGGGTCGGGCACGCCCACAGGCTTGCCGTAGTGGGCCGTGCGCCAGACGTTGTAGAGGAACGGCAGCATCGACAGACCGAGCAGGAAGGAGCCGATGCTGGAGATGGTGTTGAGCCAGGTGAAGCCGTCCGCCGCGAGATAGTCGGCGTACCGGCGCGGCATGCCCTCCACGCCCAGCCAGTGCTGGATCAGGAATGTGGTGTGGAAGCCCACGAAGAGCATCCAGAACGTCATCTTGCCCAGCCGCTCGTCCAGCATCTTGCCGGTGAACTTGGGCCACCAGAAGTGGAAGCCGGCGAACATCGCGAAGACGACGGTGCCGAAGACGACGTAGTGGAAGTGCGCGACGACGAAGTAGGAGTCCGACACCTCGAAGTCCAGCGGAGGAGAGGCGAGCAGGACGCCGGTCAGACCGCCGAAGAGGAAGGTGACGAGGAAGCCCGTCACCCACAGCATCGGTGTCTCGAAGGTGAGGGAGCCCTTCCACATCGTGCCGATCCAGTTGAAGAACTTCACCCCGGTCGGCACCGCGATCAGGAAGCTCATGAACGAGAAGAACGGCAGCAGTACCCCGCCGGTGACGAACATGTGGTGCGCCCACACGCTGACGGACAGCCCGGTGATGGAGATGGTCGCGCCGACCAGACCCATGTAGCCGAAGATCGGCTTGCGGGCGAAGACGGGGATCACCTCCGTCACGATGCCGAAGAACGGCAGCGCGATGATGTACACCTCCGGATGCCCGAAGAACCAGAACAGGTGCTGCCACAGCAGTGGTCCGCCGTTGGCGGCCTCGAAGACGTGCGCCCCGAACTTGCGGTCGACCTCCAGGGTGAGCAGTGCGGCGGCCAGCACCGGGAAGGCGAACAGCACCAGCACGCTGGTGAGCAGGACGTTCCAGGTGAAGATCGGCATCCGGAACATCGTCATGCCGGGGGCACGCATGCAGATGATCGTGGTGATGAAGTTGACCGCGCCGAGGATCGTGCCGAAGCCGGACAGTCCCAGGCCCAGGATCCACATGTCGTGGCCGACGCCCGGCGAGTGCACCATGTCGGTCAGCGGGCTGTAGGCGAACCAGCCGAACGAGGCGGCGCCGTCCGGGGTCAGAAAGCCGCCGACCGCGATGAGCGAACCGAACAGGTAGAACCAGTAGGCCAGCATGTTCAGCCGGGGGAACGCCACATCGGGCGCGCCGATCTGCAACGGCATGATCCAGTTGGTGAAGCCGGAGAACAGCGGGGTCGCGAACATCAGCAGCATCACGGTGCCGTGCATCGTGAATGCCTGGTTGTACTGCTCGTTGGAGAGGAGCTGCAACCCGGGGCGGGCCAGTTCGATGCGGAGGAAGAGGGCCATCACCCCGCCGAGCAGGAAGAACGCGAACGACGTGATCAGGTAGAGGGAGCCGATGGTCTTGTGGTCGGTCGTCGTCAGCCACTTCACCACCACCGCGCCGGGACGCGGACGCGGAGGGGGTGCGGACTCACCCGGGACAGACGTGACCTGCCCGGCTTGCTCGGTGTGTGTCATCGGCGGCTTGCTCTCGTGGGACGCCAGGGAGACCTGCGCGGGCGCCGGGGCGAGGCCCCGGGCACCACATGTCGCATCCTCTCCGTGCGTCCGGGGCGCCGGGGCGTTCATTGCCCCCAATGGGTGCCCCGCCGCCGCTAATCCACCCGAAAGGCCCAACGGGACGGGGCCCGGTACCTCCTGAGCCCGGTACCTCCTAGGACTCGTCCGTCGCGCGCGACAGCCGCAGCGCCAGATCCTGGAGCAGCGACGCCGTCGTGACGTCCGTCCGGCCCGCGTCATGGACCTCCGCCAGTTCGGAGAAGAGGAAGGCGAACGCTCCCACCAGGGAGATGGCCGCCGGCAGATACGCGTCCGCGACCGCCTGCCCGGCCTCCGTGGGCCCCGCGTCCGCGGGCACCTCCACCGTCGGGAAGACCTCCGTCACCAGCGAGCCGAGCTGGCTCTCCGCCGGGTCCAGCTCCGCGTCCTGGTCCTGGGCGATCCGGCGCGTCAGCGCGTTCGTCTCGGTCAGCACGCCGATGGCCCGCAGGATGATCTCCGTCTGCTTCATGGGGAGAGCGTAGGGGCAGGAAGCCGCACGGGGGACGGGGCCCCTCGTACCCTGGGGGCGAAGGGGTCGACATGTCGACCCCGTCCGTTCCCCCCGCCCACCTGGTCCCGGAGCCCGACGATGAGCACCCCCGCATCCCGGCGGCCCGCCGGAGAGGCCGACGCCCTGTTCGGCCTCGACGAGCTGCCGGCGCCTCCGGCGTCCCCGGCGGGCGCCGCCCCCTTCCGGGACTCGCCCGAGGCGCGCCGCATGCTCGCCGTCCGGGAGATCCACGCCGAACCCGCCGCGGCCGCCTCCCCGCGCGGCCGGCAGATCCTGGCCCGCTTCCCCGACGCCCGGGTGACCGAGGTCGACTCGCACTGGCGCATCCCTGACCTGCACGGCAACGCGGGCAACGTCGAGCGGTGGGTGCGCGTCAAGCGCGAGACGCTCGTCCTCGGCGTACGGAAGAAGCTGGTGACGCGCCCCAACGGCCGCTCCGCCGACTGGATCGCCCCCGGCCCGTCCAACGGCTGCGCCATGGCCTGCGCCTACTGCTACGTGCCGCGCCGCAAGGGCTACGCCAACCCCATCACCGTCTTCACCGACATCGAGCGGACCGTCGCCCACCTCGGCCGCCACGTCGCCGCGCAGGGCCGCAAGACGGAACCGAACCAGTGCGACCCCGAGGCGTGGGTCTACGACATCGGGGAGAACGGCGACTGCGCGGTCGACGCCCTCGTCTGCGACAACACCGCCGACCTCGTCGCCGCCTTCCGCCGCTGGCCCACCGCCAAGGCCTCCTTCGCCACCAAGTTCGTCAACCCCGACCTGCTGGCCCTGGACCCGCGCGGGCGGACCCGGATCCGCTTCTCGGTGATGCCGGCGGAGGACTCCCGGGTGCTCGACGTGCGCACCAGCCCCGTCGCCCGGCGGATCGCCGCCGCCGGGGACTTCCTCGACGCCGGGTACGAGGTCCACTTCAACCTCTCGCCGGTGGTGATCCGGCCCGGCTGGCGGCAGGCCTGGGCGGAGCTGCTCGAGCACATGGACGACGTCCTGCCGGCCCGGGTCAAGGAACAGGCCCGCGCCGAGGTGATCATGCTCACGCACAACGCGCCCCTGCACGAGGTCAACCTCGGCTGGCACCCGCGCGCCGAGGAACTGCTCTGGACGCCCGCCATCCAGCAGCCCAAGCGCTCCCAGAACGGCGACACCAACGTGCGGTACCGCAACGACGTCAAGCGCGACGCGGTGGACACGCTGCGCTCGCTCGTCGCCCGGCACGCGCCCTGGCTGGACGTCCGCTACGCGTTCTGAGCACGTTCCATGAGCGGGGTGCACGCTGCCGTGCCGGTCACGGGCGTGGGGTGACCGCTGGGCGCGCCGATGTCCGCGCCGGGCCTGCGGGGAGCGCCCCGGGTCCGGCCGACGACTGAGTTCGCGGGGGCGGTTCCCGGGCAGGGAGGGAGGTGAGAGGGAGGGGATCGTCGTGGACCTCGACGCGTTCATCGGCCGGCTGGACCCCGAGATGTACGTGGTGACCGCCGTCGCCGGCGGGGAACGGGCGGGGTGTCTGGTGGGGTTCGCCTCCCAGACCTCGATCGAACCGGTGCGGTTCATGGTCTGGCTGTCCAAGCGGAACCGCACCTGCCGTGTGGCCCGGTCGGCCGACCGGCTCGCCGTACACCTGCTCGGCCGGCACCAGCGCGCGCTCGCCGAACTGTTCGGGGGCGAAACCGGGGACGACACGGACAAGTTCGCCCGCACCGGCTGGGACCCCGGCCCGGACGGCACCGCCGTCCTGCGGGAGCCGGTCGCGTGGTGCGTCGGCGCCGTCGAGCGGCGCGTCGACGGGGGAGACCACGTCGGTCATCTGCTGACCCCGCTGTGGGGCGGCGGACGGCCGGCGGAGGAGGGGGAGCGGGTGTTCCGGCTGTCGGACGCGGCGGGCATCACGCCCGGGCATCCGGCGGACTGATCCGCTCGGTCGCCGCCCGCCCGGTCTCGCGTCCCGTCTCCCACTCGGTCCCAGGTCCGGTCTCCCGCCCGGCCCCGCGTCCGGGGAACCGCCCGGTGCTCCCCTGCCCGGGGAGCCGCCCGGTGCGCCGCGCCGCCCGCAGCGGCGCGCTCACCGAGCGCAGAGCGAGGAGCAGGACGCCGATGTCGTCCAGGTAGACCGGGTCCGGCAGCACGTCGGTCGGCAGGACCAGGTAGAGCACCGCGCCCCAGAAGACCCAGCGCGGCCCGGTCGGCAGCCCCGCCCGCCGCAGCTCGCGGCGCGTGCGCACAAGGCGCAGCAGCAGAGCGACGGCGACACCGAGAACGGCCGCGCAGACGAGCGCGACCACGACGATCAGCGTCCAGGTACTGGAATCCATGCGCCCTTCCCGGGGTCCGTCTCCTGCGGAGGACTTCCGCGGCCCGACCGTACGGCCCGCTCTCCTCGCGCCTTCCCCGCCGGGCGCCGGTTATCGCACGCGGGTGGGCCGCACGGGTCAGCCGGCGTCCGGTGGCAGGTGGACGTCCAGCACACAGACGTCGTCGCGCAGTTCGCCCTCCAGCATGGCGTCGAGCAGCGGCCGCAGCGGGCCGGGGCCCTCCGGGTGCAGGGCGGCGGCGGCCCGGGCGAGCCGGTCGAAGCCCACGTCCAGCCCCTCCGCGGGCCGCTCGACCAGACCGTCGGTGTAGAACAGCAGATGGTCGCCGGGCTCCAGACGGAACTCCGCCTCGGCGAACGACGGATCGTGCCGCGCGCCGAGCAGCACCCCGGCCGGCCGGTCCAGATAACCGGCCGCGCCCTGACGCAGCAGCAGCGGCGGTGGATGGCCCGCCTGCGCCCAGACCAGCCGGCGCCGCCCGGGTTCGTAGCGGGCCAGCACCAGCGTCGCCGTCGTCTTGGCGTCGCGTGTGTGCAGCAGCAGCGCGTTGAGCCGGATCAGCGCGCCCGTCAGCGTCGAACCGGTGATGATCATGCCCTTGGCGGTGAACCGCAGCTGGGCCATGGTGGCGACCGCGTCTATGCCGTGCCCGGCCACGTCACCGACCACGAACAGGGCGGAACCGTCGGGCAGTTCGATGGCGCTGAACCAGTCGCCGCCGACATGGATGCCGGACTGGGCCGGCCGGTACGCCACATCGACCCGCAGTCCGGCCAGGGACAGCGGCCGGCGCGGCAGCGGCAGCAGCGTGTGCTGCAGCCGGTCGGCGAGCGTGCGCTCCGCCAGCAGCGCGCCGTGCTGGGTCAGCATCGCGCGTTCGCTCTCCACCAGGGCGAGTTCGGCGCTGCGCTGCGCGGTGTGGTCCTGGAGGAAGCCGTGCACCTCCAGCGGGCTGCCGTCGGCGTCCGTCACCGGCTCGGCGACGAGCCGCAGGTGCCGTACACCCCGGACCGTGTGGACGCGGAACGGGATGTCGAGCGGCCGGCCCTTCGCCAGCAGCTCGCCCACCGCGTGCCGCAGGACGGGCGCGTCGTCGGGTGCGACGTGCTCCGGGAGGTCGGTGAGCGAGAGCGTGCCCCGGGCCGGCTCGCGGGCGAGGATGGTGAAGACCTGCGGGGACCAGGTGGCCCGCCCGCCGACCAGGTCCCAGTCCGCCCACCCCAGGTTGCCCAGCCGCTGCAACTCCGCCAGGCGCTGCTCCTCGCGGTCCGAGGAGTCGTGCCGGATCCAGGTCACCACCAGCGCGTCGCCGGAGCGGACGGCCCGCACGGAGTACGTCGAGCTCTCCGGGACGCCCGCCGCCACCTCCTGGTACACGAAGGGCTCGCCCTCGTACGGCTCCCCGGTGGCGAGCGCCCGGTGGTACCCCTCCCACAGCGGCTCGCCGACGACGGTGGGGTAGCACTCCAGGACCCGCAGCCCGACCAGCTGCCGCCCCCGCCGCCCGGCGACGTCGACCGCGCGCGGGGCCGCCGCGGCGATGCGGAAGTCCTCCACCTCGCCCGCCGCCGAGCGCAGCGGGACGAGGAGGACGGCCGGGCCGGGCAACGCGTCGAACACCGTCTGGACGGTGTCCCGCAGCGGGTCGGCGGCCACCAGGTCCGGCGCCGCGAGGAAGCCGCGCAGCCGGTCGGCGCAGAGCAGCGCCGTCGCCCGCAGCAGCGCCTTGGCGGCGGGGGTGAACGCCGACGGCGTGGCCCGCAGTATCCCCAGGGAGGCGGTGGTCCCGCCCTCGGTGAGCACCGGCAGCCAGGCGCGGGTCGGCCAGCGCTCCGGGGCGCCGATCAGCGACCAGCTCTTCTCGTCGCGCCCGGGGTCGTCCAGCCAGTAGGGCCGCCGGGTGCGTATCGCCTCCAGGGCCGCGATGCCGCTGAGCGGCGGCACGTGCCGCCACTGGGCGGCGACGGTCTCGGTGACGCCCGCGTGCGCGGCCAGCCGCAGCCCGCCCGCGGGCAGCCCGGCGTAGATCAGTACGCCGTCCGCCATCACGGCGCCGGCGAGGTGCTCGCGCAGCCGGTGCGCCAGCTCCTCGGGGCCGGACACCCCGACGAGGGCCTCGGCGATGCCCGCGAGAACGGCGGCCCCGGCGGAGTCGACGTCACCGGCCGGACCGGTTTCGGAGGTGGCCGCGGCCTCGATGGCGCTCGCGCCGTACTCGGCCGGGACGTGCACGGCCGGTTCCGTGCCGGGGCAGGGCGCGGGCTCCTGCTGTTCCGGTCCGCACCCCGCCGTGCCGCCGAGCGTGATCCAGCACTCCTCGACGAGCGTGCGGCCCGCGGCCTCGGCGCGGCGGAGCAGTTCCTCGTGGGCGGCGTCCGCGGAGCGGCCGGTGAGGGCCATCACCGCGCCCTTGGCCCGTTCGAGGACGGCCGCCAGCGTCGTCGCGCTCCGCAGCCGGTCCAGTTCGGCCCGCTGTACGGCCACCACCTTGGCCAACGCGACCACATCGGGTTCGGCGCTCGACTCCTCGGGGAGCGCGGACTCGCTCGTCACGCGACGAGCATGTCACACCCCGGGCGTTCCGATCACGGTCCTGCGCTCCGGATTTCTCCGCCGCGCGAGCCCTTCCCGGGACGGTGCCCCGGGGCGCCGGGGACGGGGGAGGGGCGAGGGCTCAGCGAGGGCCGCCGGAGGCGTCGGCCAGGGCCTGGCTGACCGCGCGGACGCTGCGGGCGATGTGCTGGAGCTGCAGTACCTCGGCCGCGTACAGCTTGATCGTGTGTTCGATCACCGATTCCGGCAGTCCCAGCGCCGGCAGCTCCGCCCGGGCCGTTTGCAACGCGGTACGGGCCACCCGGATCTCGTGCTGGACCTGGATCTGCGCATGGCGGGCGAGGAGCACCGGATGCCTCAGCAGCACCGGGTAGCTGCCGTAGCGGGCCGGGACCAGCTCGCGCAGCCACTTGACCGCCGAGCGCTCCCAGTCGTAGCTGCCCGGGGTCTTCACCTGGCACGGCCAGTCGGTGCTGAGCGGCGAGTAGGTCATCAGGGCCATGGGGAGGAGTATTTATATATACCGCTGGTTATGCAAGAACATGAAAAAATTCACACACGTCCATCGGTTCTTCGACACGCACAGTCCCTCGGGACGCCTCAGTCCCTCAGGAAGAACTGGTGCTCCTCCGCGACCTGCTCGTACTCCTCCAGACGGGCCTGGGTCCGCTCGGGGTCCGCGTCCGTCATGGCCTGCAGCAGTGCCGCCGCCACCATCCCGGGTGCGGCGTAGGAGTCGAACACCAGTCGCGAACCGGTGCCGGTGGCGAAGACGGCATCGGCCTCCTCGGCCAGCGGTCCGAGCGCCAGATCGGTCACGAGCGCCACCCGCAGCCCCGCGCCGCGCGCCACCCGCAGCGCGGTGAGCGTCTCCTGGGCGTGCCGGGGCAGCGAGAAGGCCAGCAGCCAGTCGCCGCCGGCCTCCCGCGACTGCAGCAGGGCGTCGTACGCGACGCTGCCGCCCCGGGTCACCAGCCGGACGTCGGGGTGGATCCGCCGGGCGGCGTAGGCGAAGTACTCCGCGAGCGAGACCGAGATGCGCAGACCGAGCACGGTCAGCGGGGCCGACCGCGACAGCGCCCGGCCGACCTCGATCACCCGTCCCGGGTCCGCGAGGTCGCGGCGCAGGTTCTCCAGGTTCTCGATCTCGGCGTCCACCGCCGCCTGCAACTCGTTGCCGCGCTGCTCGGCGGGCGCGCTCGGGGTGCCGCTGCCGAGGGAGCCGAGCGCGAGGGACTGCAACCGCTCGCGCAGCGCCGGGTAACCGCTGAAACCGACCGCGCCCGCGAACCGGGTCACCGAGGGCTGGCTCACCCCGACCCGCTCGGCGAGATCGGTGATCGACAGGAACGCCGCCTCCGTGAGGTGCTCGATGAGGTACTGCGCGATCCGGCGGTGCGCCGGTGACAGCCCCGGCCCCTCGAACAGTTCCCGCAGCCGCGAGGTCGGGGAGGCGTCCCCGGCCGGCGCCGTCCTGCCCGCAGTGATCGCGGATGCCTGAGCGCGAGCCTGCTGCGGCGATGGCACCGGTGCGCCTCCTTCACGTCCCACGGGTTCCCGTCCCACGGGCCCTCAACATAGCCCACCGCCGGTCCTGACCTGGGAGCTTGCGCCCACATACCGGACAGGGCGGGGGAGCGGCCGACGGCGCGCGCGAGGCGTCGAACGCCGTCATCAGGGAACCCGCCGCACCAAGACAGGAAAACGCACGCATACGACGACTGCGAGGAGCTGTACGCCATGACGGTCCCCGAGGAGAACCGGCCGAAGACCGACACCACCGACGAGGTGCTGGAGCGACGCCGCCAGGAGAACCGGCAGGAGGCGACCGAGGGACGCACCATGCGCGAGGCCCTGGAGGACGCCGATGTGCGTCCCGAGGACTACGAGGGCGAGCGGTAGGGCGGGGTGCGAGCGGTGAGCGGAGAACCGCGGGCCGGACTGACCGGCTGGGAGAGGGCCCTGGAACGGTTCCAGCGCACGCTGCTGGGACACGTCTTCCCCAGGGAACCCGTCGAACTGCTCGACGCGCTGCGCCGCGAGTGCGACAGCAACGTGGTCCGGTGCAGCGAGAACCGGATCCTGGCGCCCAACGCCTACGACATCGAACTCGACCCCGAGATCCACGAGGAACTCGCCGGGGCCGACGGCAAGGTGGGCATGCTGCTCACCGACCGGCTGGCGCGGCACGGCGAACGCAACGGCTACGAATGGGCGGGACCGCTCGCCGTGCACATCACGCGCGCCGAGAGCGTCCCCAACGGCCGCTACCGGGTGGCAGGCCGGGTCATGCCGCACGTCCGGGCCGACGGGTTCGCCCCCGTCACCGAGTAGCGGCCCGCCCCACGGGTACCCGCCCCCGCCCCAGCAGCCACCCAGCACAGAGGGAGACGAACGACCGTGAACGCGCCCGCCCAGTCCGCCCCGCAGGTCCAGGTGGTCCTCAGCGACTGCTCGGCCACGGACGCCGGACACCTGTTCACCGAGCTGTGCCGGCACTTCGATTCCGACCGCGGCGCCGACTCCGCGCCGCACGACACGGAGGGCGCCCGCCCCACCATGTGGACCGGCACCTTCGACACCTCGGCCCCCGCCGCCACCCCCGACGCCCCCCACGCGCCTCCGCTCTCGGGCCCGGTGCGGGCCGAACTCCAGGGTGAACCCAAGGCGGTGACCCGCCTGAGGGAAGCCCTGGAGGAAACCTTCAGCGTCCACGAACTGGGCTCGGCATCGGGCGACCAGGAGATAGAGCTGGAGCTGCGCCTGGACAACGCCGCTTCTTCTTGAGGGGCGCGAGGAACCGCGCAATCTTCAGGGGGGTCCGGGGGCGCAGCCCCCGGGGGACGGGAAGGGTAGGGGCGGCGGGGGCGAAAAACCACGCCGGAGGAAGACGGCGGGGGCACCCCCCGCCACCCGGGGTGTCGGACGCCCAACCCGGGGCATCCGACCCCCGGGAGGCCAAGATGAATGTCAGCACGCTCACCCGCCAGGGCGGACCCCGATCCGGCCGCGAGGCCACCGGCACGGTCACGGAAGGCGCGGCACGAGCCGGCCTGGCCGCCCGCGGAGTGATCTATCTGCTCGTCGGCACACTGGCCCTGCAGATCGCCTTCGGCGACGGCCACCGCCAGGCCGACCGGGGCGGAGCCCTCGCCGAGATAGCGGGCAAACCGTTCGGCGCGGTCGTCCTGTGGGCGCTGGCCGCCGGCCTCGTCGGCATGGCCCTGTGGCGCCTGTCCGAGGCGGTTCTCGGCGCGGCCGGCCCCGACGGCCGCAAGCCGCGCAAGCGGCTGACCTCCGCCGCCCGCTTCGTGTTCTACGGCTTCGTCGCTTCTTCGGTCCTGCTCTTCGCCGCGGGCTCGCACGGCGGTGGTGGCGGCTCCAGCGACAAGCAGTCCAAGGACATGACGGCCAAGGTGCTCCAGCTCCCCGGCGGCCAGTGGATCGTGGGCCTGGCGGGAGCCGGCATCGCGGTCGCCGGGGTGTGGATCGGGGTACGCGCGGTGCTGCGCAAGTACCACGACAAGCTCAAGCTGGGGCAGATGTCCCGGCGGGCGCGGCAGGCGGTGGACGTCACCGGCGTGGGCGGCGGCGCGGCTCGTGGCCTGGTCTTCGCGGCCGCCGGTGTCTTCGCCGTACGGGCCGCCGTCGAGTACGAGCCGGACAAGGCCAAGGGGCTCGACGACACCCTGCGCTCCTTCGCGCACACCCCGGCCGGGCCCTGGCTGCTGGTGTGCGTGGCGGCGGGGTTCGTGCTCTTCGGCCTCTTCTCATTCGCCATGGCCCGCTGGCGCAAGGTGTGAGCCGACGGGAAGAGGGAGACCACGGATGCCGCCCGCCCGGGGCTGATGCGAGACTGACCTCATGGACGAGCGTGAATTTCGCAGGTCGGGTCAGCACGCGTCGGTCGTCGGGCTGGGTACGTGGCAGCTCGGCGCCGACTGGGGCGACGTCGACGACAAGGACGCCCACGAGGTGCTGGAGGCCGCCGCCGAGTCGGGCGTGACCTTCTTCGACACGGCCGACGTGTACGGCGACGGGCGCAGCGAGCAGACGATCGCCGCGTTCCTGCTGGGGCGGCCCGATCTGCACGTGCTGGTGGCCACCAAGATGGGCCGCCGGGTGGACCAGATCCCCGAGAACTACGTGCTCGACAACTTCCGCGCCTGGAACGACCGTTCCCGCCGCAACCTCGGCGTCGACTGCGTCGACCTGGTGCAGCTGCACTGTCCGCCGACGCCCGTCTACTCCTCCGACGAGGTGTTCGACGCGCTGGACACCCTCGTGGACGAGGGCCGGATCGCCGCGTACGGGGTGAGCGTCGAGACGTGCGAGGAGGCGCTGGCGGCGATCGCCCGGCCGAACGTGGCGAGCGTGCAGATCATCCTCAATCCGTTCCGCATGAAGCCGCTGCGGCAGGTGCTGCCCGCGGCCCGGGAGGCCGGGGTCGGCATCATCGCCCGCGTTCCGCTCGCCTCCGGGCTGCTGTCCGGCCGGTACACGAAGGACACGGTCTTCGGCGAGAACGACCACCGGACGTTCAACCGGCACGGTGAGGCGTTCGACCAGGGCGAGACCTTCTCGGGCGTCGACTTCGCCACGGGCGTGGAGGCGGCGGCGGAGTTCGCGGCGCTGGCCCCCGAGGGGTACACGCCGGCGCAGACGGCGCTGGCGTGGATCATCCAGCAGCCCGGCGTGACGACGGTCATCCCCGGCGCGCGCTCGGCGGACCAGGCCCGTGCGAACGCGGCCGTCGGCCACCTCCCGGAGCTGTCCGCGGACACGCTCCGGGCGATCGGCGAACTGTACGACCGCCGCATCAAGGCCCAGGTCGAGCCCCGCTGGTAGAGGTGTCCCCGTGCCCCTGAGAGGGGCGCGGGGAACTGCGCAATCTCTTTACGGGGGTCCGGGGGCGGAGCCCCCCGGGGGGACGGGAAGGGTAGGGGCGGCGGGGGCGAGGAACGCCGTCAGGCCGTCAGCGCGGTGCGGCGCGGAGCCACCGCGGCCACCGCCGGAACCCTCGGCGGAGCCGGCATCGCCGGGACCGGGGGCGCCGCGTACCGTCGCGGCCGCTCCACCGCCCGCACGGGGTACACCGTGCGCGACCGGTCCGCCACCGGCTCGCCCAGCGCTATCCGCCCCGCCGCGAGCAACGCCTCGCACTCCTCCGTGGGCAGCGCCACCTGGCACCCACCCCGCCCCCCGGCATCCGTGACGGCACGCCAATACCCGTACCGTCGCCGCCCGTCCGCGTGCACGGTGAGCATGACGGGGGCGCGCTGCGTCGCTATCAGACGCAGGACGTCGGCGTCGCGAGGGCTGATCGGCGGGCGTGGACCGGGGACGACTCGGAGCATGATCACCATTCTGGCGGACGGCACTGACAACGGGGCCGCAAAGCTCCCCAGGGAAGGGTGTACCGCTCCGCCTACCCTGCTCTCCACCATTGACGCACGAATGTTCGTCACACCTCTGTGACAACGCTTCTGACGCCCCATCAGCTGTTGCCGATCACCTCGGCGAGGAAGTCGTCGACGCTCACCGTCTCGGAGCCGGGCTCCACCACCTCGTACGTCTCCTCCAGGAACGACGCCACGGCCGGCGCCCAGGCGAGGATCACCGCGTGGTGCCGGCCCCCGTCGGGGTGGGCGTCGCCGAAGAGTTCCAGGCGCAACTCGTGCCACACGCCCGTGGACTGCGGCCGCAGCCGGACGTCGCCCTCGCCGACCGGCCCGAGCAGCCCCTCGGCCAGCATCTGCCGGTCGAGTCTCCACTGGGCGAGCAGCCGGCCCTCGTGGCTGAACGACGCGGTCACGGCGAACGGGTCCGAGGCGTCGTATTCCAGATGGGTCAGCACCGGGAACCGGCCGGACATGCCGGACATGAGTTCCATGACCAGGGTCTTGTGCACCGACGAGATCATGAAGCGCTCCAGCGTCGAAAGGCGGTAGAGCGTCCTAGTACCCGCGATGGGCGGGAGATGCTCAACCAGACGAGTGATTCGGTGCACGCGCGGTTTCCCCGGCCGCCGGTCAGCCGTCGGGGAAGCGGAACGTGCGCAGGATCCGGTCCAGCGCACGCCTGTTGCCGGCCTTGTCGTACGCCGTGCGCGGCGTCGTCCAGCGCAGCGAGTAGCCGGAGTGGCCGTCGAGGAGGACGCCGCGGCCGAAGGTGCGGGTGCGGGCGGTGCCGTCCGTCGCCAGCCACTGCATGTCGGCGCCCGGCAGTCCCCGGTAGGTCACCGCCCAGATCGCGCCGAGCCGCCGGTAGCCCGCGTACGAGCGGCGCAGGCCGGGCTCCAGAGCGGCCCAGTTGGCCGCCGGGTCCGGATCGAGCCGCAGGCTGTGCGTGACCACCAGGGTGCGTGGGTCCCCGCTCGCGCCGAAGGCGACGCGGTACGAGCCGTCGGTGCGCCGGTCCTCGAACACCCGCCGCCAGCCCGACGGGAGGTCGACGGAGAACCCCTCGGGGGCGTTGTGGCGCGCGAACTCCCCGGCCGTGGCGCGCGGCGGGCGGGCCGGGGGAGCGGCCGGGCCGGCCGTGGCCGAGGGGGCGGCGGAGGACGGGCCGGCCGTGGCGCCCGGGGCGGACGGTGCGGGGGAGGTGGTGCGGCCGGCCTCCCCGCCCGGCGCCACCACCGACGGCCGGGAGGCGGTGGGCGTGGCCCGCGAGACGGCGGCCCCCTCGTCGCCGGAACCGCCCCGCGTGACGTACAGGGCGACGAAGAACGCGGCCACGGCGAGCACCGCGCCGAGCAGCGCCGGACGCCGCAGAGAGCGCCCGGCCCCGGTCCGCCGTGCGTCCCGCGCGCCGAGCCGCCGTGCCTCCGCCAGGGCGCCCCGCACGCCGGACGTCGGCCCCGCCGGGCCCGGCTCCCCCTCGTCGGCCTCGGCGTCGAGAACGCGCTTCAGGTTCTCGCGTACGACGTCCTCCGGCACCCGCTCCGACGGGCTGCGCCGCAGCAGTCCGGTGACCGCCGGGGCGAGCGGACCGGCCTGCGCCGGGGGGCGCAGCGGCAGCAGCTGCACCCCGCGCAGCGTCGCCGCCGCCTCGCCCCGGTCGCGGAAGAGCGGGCGGCCCTCCACCATCGCGTAGAGCAGCGCCCCCAGCGACCACTGGTCCGCCGACGGGCCCGCACACTCCCCGCGCGCCTGCTCCGGAGCCGCGTACGACGGCGCGGTGACCCGCGGGCCCGGTGCGGAGCCGATCAGTCCGAAGCCGGTCAGCACCACCCCGCCGTCCTCGCGCACGAACACCTGTCCGGGGCTCAGGTCCCCGTGGGTGAGGCCCCGCCGGTGCGCGGCCCGCAGGATGTCGAGGAGTGCGAGCCCGATCCGGGCGGCGCGCACGGGGTGCAACGACCCCCGGCCGAGCAGGTCCCCGAGCGGGACGCCGTCGACCGGCCGCAGCACCGTCCACAGGGCGCCGCCGAAGTCGTCCTCCCCGCCCCCGCCCCCCTCCTCCGCCTCGACGACGTCGATCACCTGGGCGATCCGGCCGGGGCAGGCCCGTGCCATCACCGCCGTCTCGCGCGCGATCCGGTCCGCCGTGCGGGGCGGGGTGTCGGCGCGCGGATGCGCCGCGGGGCGGGAGCGGACCAGCAGCACCTCGTGCCCGGTTCCCATGTCCTCGCCGCGCAGGACGAGGCGCCCCGCCTCGCGGTGGACGGCCTCGCCCCGCCGGTACCGCCCGGCGACCAACTCCTGTGCCAAGACCCGCTCGTGGCCCATCGCCATCCCTCACCGCACACCGGAGACCCGCGTCGCACGGTGGTACGGAGAGTGCGCCACCGGGTGTTCAAAGTGACCGGAAGTCAGGGGAATCGGAGGGAAGCGGAGGGAAGCCCGCTCCGGGCGCGTCAGGAAAGGTGCCGTTCCGAGGCGGCACCGATGTACGCCTCCGCGAACGAGGCCGCCGCCGCGGGGGAGTCGAACAGCCGGCTCAGCCGGGCCGCCGCCATCCCCGCCCGGAACGGGTCCCCCGACGAGGGACCGTGCAGCAGCTCGCAGAACCACTCCGAGAACTCCTGGTACTCCCACACCCGCCGCAGACACGTTTCCGCGTAGCGCCGCAGCCCGCCCGCGTCGCCCCGGTGCACATACGCCACCAGCGCCTCGGCGAGGACCAGCGCGTCGAACAACGCGAGGTTCATGCCCTTCGCGGCGATCGGCGCCACCAGGTGCGCGGCGTCCCCGGCCAGGAACAGCCGCCCGTACGACACCGCACGCGCCACGTGGTTGTGCATGTCCAGCACGCGCTTCTCGACCAGCGTCCCCTCGGTCAGCGGCGGGGCGCCGGCCGCGCCGAGCCGCTCGTGCAGTTCGGCCCAGACGCGGTCGTGCGTCCAGCCCTCCGGGTCGTCGCCCGGCGGGCACTGGAGGTAGTAGCGGGTCACCTCGGGGCTGCGCGCCATGTGGGCGGCGAAGCCGCGCGGGTGGATGCCGAAGACGACGGCGTCCGCGGACGGGGGTGCCTCGGCGAGGAGGGCGAGCCAGCCGACGCCGTAGTCGAGCCGGGCGGGCTCCCGGTACTCGGCGGGCAGGGCCGCCCGGCTCACGCCCCGGGCGCCGTCGCACCCGGCGATCACCGCGCACTCCAGGCGGACGCGCGCGCCGCCGTCCGGGTCGGTGTACGTCACGGCGGGCGCGTCGGTGTCGATGCCGTGCAGCTCCACGTCCCGCACCCCGAAGCGGATGTCGCCGCCCTGGGCGTCGGCGTACCGGTGGACGAGGTCGGTGACCAGCCGGGGCTGCGGATAGACCACGTGGTGGTGGCCGGAGAGGTCCGCGTAGCGGAAGCGGTGCCGTTCGCCGCCGACGCGGAACTCGCACTCGCCGTGCCGTTGCGCGTTCAGCAGACCGGGCCCGGCCAGTCCGCGCCGCCACAGCGCCCGTACCGCCCACTCCTCCAGGAACCCGGCGCGCGGCCGGGTCTCGATGAACCGCCTGCTCTCCGCCTCCAGGACGACGCAGTCGACACAGGCGTCCCGCAGCACGCAGGCGAGGGCGAGGCCCGCGGGGCCCGCGCCGACGATGACGACGGGGACGCGAGCGGGCGGGCCCGGAACAGGCGCGGGCGAGGAGGGCGAGGGGGTGTGCGCGGACATGCGGACATTATCGCCGGTGCCCGTCAACTCCCTTGTGCAGCAGTTGTGTTGATCGGACCCGGCGGGGGGTGTGTCCGGCTGGTCAGTCGAAGGCGTCGTGCAGTGCCGGCAGCAGCTTCTTCGCCGACCAGTCGAGGAACGCGGGCTGGGAGTCGCCGCCGATCTGTACGAGCGCGATCTCGGTGAACCCGGCCTCCGCGTACGGGCGGACGGCCTCCACGAACGCCTCCGGGTCGTCGCCGCACGGGATCGACTCGGCGACGTCCTCCTCGGTCACGAACTGCGTCGCCGCGGAGAAGGAGTCCGGGTGCGGCAGTTCGGCGTTGACCTTCCAGCCGCTGCCGAACCAGCGGAACTGCGCGTGCGCCCGCCGCACGGCCGCGTCGCGGTCGGTGTCGTAGCAGACGGGGAGCTGGCCCACCCGGGGCTTGCCCTCGCCGCCGTGCCGCTCGAAGCCCTCGATCAGCTCGGGCTTGGGTTCGGTGGCGATGACGAGGTCCGCGAGGTGGCCGGCGAGCTTGCAGGACTGCTCGCCGGAGACGGCGATACCGATCGGCGGGGGCTCGTCGGGGAGGTCCCACAGCTTGGCGGACTCCACGTCGAAGTGGGTGCCGTGGTGGGTGACGTGCTTGCCGCCGAAGAGGTCGCGGATGATGCCGACGGCCTCCTCCAGGCGTTCGTGGCGTACGTCGGCGGTGGGCCAGCCACCGCCGACGACGTGTTCGTTGAGGTTCTCGCCGGCGCCGAGGCCGAGGCGGAAGCGGCCCTCGGAGAGGAGCTGGAGGGTGGCCGCCTTCTGCGCCACCACGGCGGGGTGGTAGCGGAAGGTGGGGCAGGTCACGTACGTCATCAGGGGGATGCGGGAGGTGGCCTGGGCGGCGGCTCCGAGGACGGCCCACGCGTAGGGGGCGTGGCCCTGTTCGCGGAGCCAGGGGAAGTAGTGGTCGGAGGTCACGGAGAAGTCGAAGCCGATGTCTTCGGCCTGCGCGACGTGGTCGACGAGGGCGCGGGGGCCGGCCTGCTCGGTCATCATCGTGTAGCCGATTCTCACCATGCGCGGCGGGTTCCCCGGGGTGGGGTGGGGAAACGGGGCTAACGCCCCTGACGCGGCGCCGTCAGTGGTAGGTGGACCCGGAAGCTCGTGTTGCCGGGGGTGGACTCCACGTCCAGGCTGCCGTGGTGTTTGTGGACCACTATGCGCCAGGAGATGTCGAGGCCCAGGCCGGTGCCCTCGCCCACCGGCTTCGTGGTGAAGAAGGGTTCGAAGATGCGGTCGCGGATGCCGGGCGGGACGCCCGGGCCCGTGTCGTGGAACTCGACCAGGACCCGGTCGTGGTCCAGTGCCGTGCGTACGGTCAGTGTGCCGCCCGTCGTGCTCATCGCGGAGACCGCGTTGTCGATCAGGTTGGTCCACACCTGGTTCAGCTCGCCCGGGTAGGCGGGCACCTCCGGCACCGTACGGTCGTACTCCTTGACCAGGGAGATCCGCTCGCCGAACTTGTTCGACAGCATCAGCAGGGTGCTGTCCAGCAGCTCGTGCACGTCGACCGTGCGGAACGGGGCCCGGTCGAGCTGCGAGTACTGCCGGGCCGCGTTGACGAGCGTGGAGACCCGGGTGGTGGAGTCCTCGATCTCGTTCATCAGCAGCTCGGTCTCGACCGTGTAGTTCAGCCAGCGGATCGCGCCTTCGAGGGTCTCCTCGTCGACGGCCGCCGCCACCTGGTCCAGCCACTCGGTGTCCAGTCCGGCCTGGACGAAGACCGGCGCCAGCCGCCAGCCGTCGTCGATGCCGTGGTCGTCGAGCCAGTCGGAGAGCGCGTCCTCCCGGTCGGAGGCCTCCAGCGGGGAGAGCGGGGACGCCTTGGCGACCTGCTCGGCCGTGCGCTCCTGGATGTCGACGAGCGTCACCAGGGTGTCCCGCGAGTAGTGCCCGGCGGTGATCGCGCCCAGCTTGTGCCGCATCCCCGCGACCCGCTCGCGCAGCGCCGAGGTGGCCCGCACCGCGGCGGCCGCCGGGTTGTTCAGCTCGTGCGTCAGCCCCGCCGACAGCGAGCCCAGCGCCAGCAGCCGCTCGCGCTGGTTGATGATCTGGCGGCTGTTCTCCTGGCCGTAGAACAGTCCCTCCAGCAGATGCACCGCCATCGGGAACCAGTCCCGCATGATCTCGGCGAACGTGTCGGCGGGCAGCACGAAGAACCGCGACGGCTCGGTGACCCGCAGCGAGCCGTTGTAGCGGGCCACCCGCGCCCGGTCTCCCAGGTACGCCTGGAAGGCGCCCGCGTACACCCCGCGCTGCGAGGTCCGGTTGGTCTCCACGTCGTCCGCGCCGACCCGCCGGGAGAGCACCACCGTGCCTTCGAGGAGGACGTAGAAGCACGTCGCCGGGTCGCCCTCGGTGTAGACCGGGCCCGGTTCGAACCTCTCCACGCGACCCTCACGGCACAGCCGGGTGAGCTGCTCCTCGTCCAGCTTCTCGAACAGGAAGAGCGTGCTCAGCTCCGTCCAGTCGCACGGCTCCGGCTGTCCGCTCACGACCGCTCCCTCCGCCCGGCACCCCGGGGGCTCACGACTGCTCCAGATAGCGATGGACCAGCATGACCGCCATCGCGCCCTCGCCCACCGCCGAGGCGACCCGCTTGGCCGACTCGGCGCGCGCGTCGCCCGCCACGAACACGCCCGGGACGCTGGTCTCCAGGTGGTACGGCGGCCGGACCGGCTCCCAGCCCGGCGGCGGGGACCCGTCGTCGGTCATGTCGGGCCCGGCCATGATGAACCCGTGCTCGTTGCGCAGCACCGTGCCGTCCAGCCAGTCGGTCAGCGGGGCCGCGCCGATGAACACGAACAGCCACTGCGCGTCGACGAGTTCGTCCTCGCCCAAGTCCACGTCGCGCAGCGCCAGCTTCTCCAGCCGTCCGGTGCCGTGCGCCGCTTCCACCACCGTGCGGGTGCGCACCGAGATGTTCGGGGTGGCCTCGATCTGCTGGATCAGATAGTGCGACATGGACGCGGCAAGCGACTCGCCGCGCACCAGCAGCGTCACCGAACGCGAGTGGCGGGCGAGGTACATCGCCGCCTGCCCGGCCGAGTTCGCCCCGCCGACGACGTACACGTCCTGGCCCGAGCAGGACGGTGCCTGGGTCAGCGCCGAGCCGTAGAAGACCCCGCACCCGGTCAGCTCCGCCAGCCCCGGCGCGTCCAGCTGCCGGTACGACACGCCGGTCGCCAGGATCACGCTGTGCGCGGCCACCGCCGAGCCGTCGGAGAACCGTACGGTGCGCGCGGCCCCGTTCACCTCCAGGCCCGCCACCTCGCGGGCGGTGAGGATCTCCGCGCCGAACCTCGCCGCCTGGCGCCGTGCCCGCTCGGTGAGCTGGGCGCCGGACACGCCGTCCGGGAAGCCCAGGTAGTTCTCGATGCGGGAGCTCTGCCCGGCCTGGCCGCCGGTGGCCTGCCGCTCCACCAGCAGCGTCCGCAGACCTTCCGACGCCCCGTACACCGCCGCGCCCAGCCCCGCCGGGCCGCCGCCGATGACGACCAGGTCGTAGAACTCCTCGGCAGGTGTCGTCGCCAGACCCACCTGCCCGGCCAGTTCGGCGTCATCGGGCTCCACCAGCGGGGTGCCCTCCGGGGTGACGACGAGCGGCAGCCGCCGCCCGTCCTGCCCGGCCGCCGCGAGCAGCCGGCCGCCCTCCGGCTCGTCCGCCGAGTACCAGCGGTAGGGCACTTGGTTGCGGGCCAGGAACTCGCGCACCTCGGAGGAGCGCGCCGACCAGCGGTGGCCCACCACCTTGGTGACCGGCACCGGACGGTGGTCGGCGGCCCGCCAGGCGGCGAGCAGATCGTCCAGGACCGGGTACAGCTTCTCCTCGGGCGGGTCCCACGGCTTGAGCAGATAGTGGTCCAGGTCGATCACGTTGATCGCGTCGATGGCGGCGTTGGTGTCCGCGTACGCCGTCAGCAGCACCCGCCGCGCCCCCGGATGAATGTCCATCGCGCGTTCGAGGAACTCGATCCCGTTCATCCGGGGCATCCGGTAGTCGGCGAGGATCACGGCGACCTGGTCGCCGCGCAGCTTCAGCTCGTGCAGCGCGTCCAGCGCCGTCTCACCGGACTCGGCGCGCACCACGCGGTGCGACTCGCCGTACCGGCGCCGCAGGTCGCGGGCGACGGCACGGGAGACCCCGGGATCGTCGTCCACGGTCAGGATCACGGTCCGCGCCTGCGCTGCGGGCTGTGTCATCGGCTCTCCCACCCCGGGCCGGTCGGGTGCCGGCCCACGGCCATCGTATGTTCGATCGGTTCGTTTCGCCTTGGCCCGAAGGGGCAGGGCCCCGGTAGCGTTGCCGTACGGGGCCGGTCGGTTCCGTCGGCCCGTCGAGTCGTCGAGTCGTCGACCAGCCAGTGACCACCGAGGACAGCCGCCGCCGGCCCGGGCCGGCGGCCCAGGGAGGCAGAGCCGCATGACCCGCCCGATCACCGTGGGAGTGGACGGATCGCCCGAGAGCACGGCCGCGGCCCGCTGGGCGGCACGGGAGGCGGTCCGCCGCGACCTGCCGCTGCGAATCGTGCACGCCTGGCGCTGGGAGACGTACGACTTCGTCGCCGCCGACGACCAGCAGGCCCAGGCCAACGGCGCCGGCGCGGTGGTCCGCGAGGTCGAGCGGGCCGTCGCCGGGGAACACCCCCACCTCGACGTCACCGCCGAGGTGGTGGAGGACGCTTCGGTCGACGCGCTCGTCGCCGAGGCCGCCCGGTCCGAACTGCTGGCGCTCGGCACCCGGGGCCACGGCGCCGTCCTCGGCTTCCTGCTGGGCTCCATCGGCCAGCAGGTGCTCGGCGAGGCCGCGCGCCCCGTGGTGCTGGTCCGCTCCGAGGACCGGCCCGCGCAGGAGGCCGCCGGCCGCGAGGTCGTCGTGGGGCAGCACGGCGAGCCCGCCGACAGTGCCGCCGCGCTCGAGTTCGCCTTCGAGGCGGCCGCCGCCCGGGGCGCCGGACTGCGGGTCGTACGCGCCTGGAACCTGCCGCCGGTCTTCGCCTACAGCCCCGGCTCCATGCAGCTCCTCGACGACGCCGGCGGCCTGGAACCGTACGAGCGCAAGGCGCTGGACGAGGCGCTGCGGCCGTGGCGCGAGCGGTTCCCGGACGTGCCGGTGACCGAGCACGTGGAGATCGGCAGCGCGGGGCAGGTGCTGCTGTCGGTGGCCGACCGGGCCCAGCTCATGGTGGTCGGCCGGCGCGCCAGCCGGCTGGCCGTCGGGCCCCGCATCGGCTCGGTCGCGCACGCGCTGATCGCCCACGCGCCCTGCCCGGTGGCGGTGGTACCGCCGGCCTGAGCGGCGGACGTCACGCCCGCGGAGCCGGGGCGGTCTCCGGCTCCCCGGTCTCCTTTCCGGCTTCCTCCCCGGCCGGGCCCTCCTCCGCGTCCTCCGCATCCGGCACCGCGTCGCGCACCCGGGGCAGGACGTGGGCGACGTAGTCCGCGACCGCCGTGTCCAGGCCGATGTCGTGCTGCGCCCGCTCGGACAGGAACCAGCGGTGTTCGAGGAGCTGGTGGTACAGCTCGGCCGGGTCCATCGCCCCGCGCAGCTCCACCGGCACCGCCCGCACGGTGGGCCGGAACACGTCCCGCACCCAGCGGTGGGCGAGCACTTCCGGGCGGGCTGTGAGGGGATCGCCCGGGGTGTAGTCCTCCTGGGTGGCCATCCAGCTCTCCAGGTCGTTCAGGAGCCGGCGGGCCTGGTTCTCCTCGGTGTCCAGACCGGTCAGCCGCAGCAACTGCCGCTGGTGGTGCCCGGCGTCGACGACCTTCGGCACGAACGTCACCGTGTCGCCGGTGGAGGAGCTCTCGATCTGCATCTCGGCCACGTCGAAGCCGAGGTCGTTCAGCCGCCGGATGCGCCGGTCCATGTAGTGGTACTTGCCCGCCGGGTACACCGAGGTCCGGGTCAGCTCCCGCCACAGGTCCGAGTAGCGCGCGCAGATCTCCGTGCCGAACTCGATCGGGTCCACCGACGGGTGGAGCGCCCCGGACGCCTCCAGGTCGAGCAGCTCCCCGCTGATGTTGACCCGGGCCAGATCGAGGTCGTAGTCGCGCTGCCCCTCGCTCAGCCGCGGTTGCAGCTCACCCGTCTCGGCGTCCACCAGATACGCCGCGTAGGCGCCCGCGTCGCGCCGGAACAGGGTGTTGGACAGCGAGCAGTCGCCCCATGCGAACCCGGCCAGGTGCAGCCGGACCAGGAGCACGGCGAGCGCGTCCATCAGCCGGTGCATGGTGGCCGGGCGCATCGTCGTCTCGAACATCGAGCGGTACGGCATGGAACCGCGCAGATGCCGGGTGATCAGCACGGGCTCCAGGTAGCCGCCGGCGGCGTCCGTGCGGCCGGTGACGACGGCGAGCGCGTCCACGGCCGGGATGCCGAGCCGGTCCAGGTCCCGCAGCAGCTCGAACTCCCGCACCGCCGGCCGCTCGGCGAGCTCCTTGACGGCCACGACCTCGTCACCGGCCCGGGCGTAGCGCACCACGTGCCGGGAGATGCCGCGCGGCAGCGGCACCAGCACGTCCTCGGGCCACTGCTCCAACGGCAGCTGCCAGGGCAGGGACAGCAGCAGGCCGGGGTGCTCCGGATTGGTGGCGCTGATGTGCAAAGCCATCGCTCAGTCGTCCTCGTCTCAGGTGCGGTACGACCCCAGTATCAGGTCGTACCGCCTTCCCCGGGCCGCCCGGTTCAGCGTTCGAGGACGAGTGCGAGGCCCTGGCCGACGCCGATGCAGAGGGTGGCGACGCCGGTGCCGCTGCCTTTGCGGGCGAGTTGGTGGGCGACGGTGCCGGCGAGGCGGGCTCCGGAGGCGCCGAGGGGGTGGCCGAGGGCGATGGCGCCGCCCTGGGGGTTGAGGATCGCCGGGTCGAAGTCGGGCCATTCGGCGAGGCAGCCGAGTACCTGGGCGGCGAAGGCCTCGTTGAGTTCGAGTACGTCGAGGTCGGCGAAGGTCTTGCCCGCCTTGGTGAGTGCGCGGTTGACGGCTTCGACGGGGGCGAGGCCGAAGTAGTGCGGGTCGACGGCGTGCACGCCGGTGGCGGAGACACGGGCGAGGGGCTCGCGGCCGGTGGCCTTCAGGCCTTCCTCGTCGGTCAGGAGCAGGGCGGCGGCGCCGTCGTTCAACGGCGAGGCGTTCCCGGCGGTGACGGTCCCGCCGTCCTTGCGGAAGGACGGCTTGAGCTTGGCCATCGCGTCGAGGGAGGCGTTGCCGCGTACGGACTCGTCGGCGTCGAAGAGGACCTGCTCGCCCTTGCGCCGCGGGACCGGCACGGGAGTGATCTCCGCGTCGAACAGCCCTTCGGCCTGTGCCGCGGCGGCCTTCTGGTGGCTGTGGAGGGCGAACTCGTCCTGCTGCTCGCGGCTGATCTTGTGTTTGTCGGCGATGAGTTCGGCGGACTCGCCGAGGGGGATGGTCCACTGGGGGTTCATGTCGGGGTTGGCCATGCGCCAACCGAGGGTGGTGGAGTACAGCTCGGTGTGGGCGGCGGGGAAGGGCTTGTCGCTCTTGGGCAGGACGTAGGGGGCGCGGGTCATGGACTCGACGCCGCCTGCCACCGCGATGGAGGCGTCGCCGAGGGCGATGGCTCGGGCGGCCTGGATGACGGCTTCGAGCCCGGAGGCGCACAGGCGGTTGACGGTGACGCCGGGGACGGAGGTCGGGAGCCCGGCCAGTAGTCCCGCCATGCGGGCGACGTTGCGGTTCTCCTCGCCGGCGCCGTTGGCGTTGCCGTAGTAGACGTCCTCGATGCGGGAGGGGTCCAACTGCGGTGTACGGGCGAGGAGTGCGCGGAGGGTGTGGGCGGCGAGGTCGTCCGGGCGGACGGAGGCCAGGCCGCCGTTGTAGCGGCCGATCGGCGTGCGGACCGCGTCGACGAGATAGACGTCTCTCATGCCCGCACCTCCTGCGGGACCCGAACGTCCTGCGGAATGCGCACCGTCGCCTCGGTCTTCGTGGCGATCTCCTCGGGGGTGACACCGGGAGCCGTCTCGACGAGGACGAGCCCCTCCCCGGTGACGTCCAGGACACCCAGGTCGGTGATGACCCGGTCGACGCAGCCCTTGCCGGTCAGCGGCAGCGTGCACTCCGTGCGGATCTTCGGGGAGCCGTCCTTGGCGGTGTGCGTCATGACGACGATGACCGTACGGGCGCCGTGCACCAGGTCCATCGCCCCGCCCATGCCCTTGATCGTCCTGCCGGGCACGGCCCAGTTGGCCAGGTCGCCCTTCTCGGAGACTTGCATCGCGCCGAGTACGGCGACGTCGATGTGGCCGCCGCGGATCATGCCGAAGGAGAGCGCCGAGTCGAAGAAGGACGCGCCCGGCAGGACCGTGACCGTCTCCTTCCCGGCGTTGATCAGATCCGGGTCGACGGCGTCCTCGGTCGGATACGGGCCGGTGCCCAGGATGCCGTTCTCGCTGTGCAGGGTGACGTGCACGTCCGGCGGCAGATGGCCGGGGATCGTGGTGGGCAGGCCGATGCCCAGGTTGACGTACTGGCCGTCCCGAAGTTCGCGGGCCGCGCGGGCCGCCATCTGCTCGCGTGTCCAGGCCATCAGAAGCTCACCGTCCTCTTCTCGATCCTCTTGGCGGTCGCCTGCGCGCGGGTCAGCGGCACGACCCGCTGCACGAACACGCCGGGCAGATGCACCTGGTCGGGGTCGAGGGCGCCGGGCTCGACCAGTTCCTCGACCTCGGCGACGGTGATCCGGCCGGCCATCGCGGCCAGTGGGTTGAAGTTGGCGGCGGCCCGGCGGAAGACCAGGTTGCCGTGCCGGTCACCGCGCCAGGCGCGCACCAGGGCGAAGTCGGTGGTGATGCCGTGCTCCAGGACGTGTGCCCGGCCGGCGAAGGTCCGGCTCTCCTTGGCCGGGGAGGCGAGCGCGACGCCGCCGTCGGCGCCGTACCGCCAGGGCAGCCCGCCCTCGGCGATCTGGGTGCCGACGCCCGCCGGGGTGTAGAAGGCCGGGATGCCGCAGCCGCCGGCGCGCAGCCGCTCGGCCAGCGTGCCCTGCGGGACGAGTTCCACCTCCAGTTCGCCGGACAGGTACTGCCGGGCGAACTCCTTGTTCTCGCCGACGTACGAGCCGGTCACCCGGGTGATGCGGCGGGCGGCGAGCAGGACGCCGAGCCCGGCCCCGTCCACCCCGCAGTTGTTGGAGACGACCGAGAGACCGGTGGCCCCCTGCTCGTACAGTGCGTCGATCACGACCTCCGGCACTCCGCTGAGACCGAAGCCGCCGACGGCCAGCGAGGACCCGTCGGCGATGTCGCGGACCGCCTCGGCGGCACTCGCGCAGACCTTGTTCACGACCGGGGCTCCTTGTCCGGGTCCAGGGTGGCCGGGTTCGGTGCGGGGACACCGAACAGGCGCAGTTGCAGGGCGAGGGTGGCGTAGTAGCCGACAAGCGTGGACAGTTCGAAGAGGGTGCTCTCGCCGAGGGCGGCGCGGGCCTGCGCGTACCAGGTGTCGTCGAGGCGCTCGGGAGAGGCGGCGAGAGTGCGGGCGGCCGACCACGCGGCCCGCTCGAAGGGGTCGGTGAAGCCGGGGTCGGTGTCCTCGCGCAGCGCGCGCAGCTCGGCCTCGGTGAGTCCCGCGGCCCTGCCGACCGCCTCGTGGGCGTACCGCTCGAACGCGCTGTCCCACACGGCGGCAACGACCAGGATCGCGGTCTCGCGCACCCGGGGCGGCAGCCCGGTGGAGAAGCGGATCGCCGAGCCCAGGGCCTGAAGCGCGCCGCCCAGCCGGGGGCTGGTCAGCATGGCGTTGAAGGGGCCGTGGAGGTGCCCCTCGGCGTCGGTGAGGGCGAACAGTTGGGGTCCGGTGGCGCGGGGGCCGCCGGTGATCTCCTCGTACAGGGCCTGTTGGTCGGGGGAGAGCCGGTCGGGGTGGAGGAGGGGCAGCCGTCCGGCGGTGGGGGGCGTCGGTGTGTCGTCTTCGGTTCGCCGTCCGGCGGTGGGGGGCTTCGGTGTGTCGTCCCCGGGTCGCCGATCGGCAGCGCGGGCCGTCACCGTCCCGCCCCCGTCCCGCCGTCCGCCACGACCTCGCGTGCCAGTGCCGCCAGGTCCGCGTCGGTGAGCAGCCGGCCCTCGCGGGCCATGGCCGCGCGGGCCCGGCGCAGCACCTCGTCGACCTGTGCGGTGGTGGTGTCGACACCCAGCGCGGCCAGCTTGTCGGCGAGGGTGTAGGGGCCGCTGTCGGGGGTGAAGGGAACCGTGCGCGCGTTGCCGACGAGCGTGGGTTCCAGGCAGTTGTGCAGCAGCGGGTCGACGGCGGTCTCCTGGGTGATGAGGTCCATGCCGCCCCAGGAGAAGGCGTGGGTGCCGGTCACGGGGTGGTTCCAGGCGAGGCGGTAGCCGGTCAACTCCTCGCCCGCGCGGGCCAGTTCCGTCAGCCGTCGGGTCTCGAGGCCGGTGCGCACCCCGTACAGCGTCTCGAACGCCATGGCGGTGGCGGCGAGATCGGCGTTGCCGGGACCACCGCAGTAGCCGTTGACGGACAGTTCGACGACGTCGGCGCCGGCCCGGACGGCGGCGACCGCGCAGCCGACCGCGAGCCCGAACGTGTTGTGCGGGTGCAGACCGACCTGGACGCCGGGCGCCAACTCCTTGGTGCGCGCGACGAGATGACCGTACGCCTCGGGGCTCATGGCGCCGGGACCGTCGAACAGGGTGAGTTCGGTGGCGCCCGCGCCGGCGAGCACGGTGACCGTCTCCTCCAGGGTCTCGTCGGTGAGGTAGGACACCATCAGCATCGGGACGACGACGTCCAGGCCCCGGGAGCGGGCGTGCCGGATCAGGGTCACGGCCCGGGCGAGGACGCCGGCCCGGCCACGTGCGCTGTCCGGGGTGCGCCAGTCCTCGCCCTGCCACGCCTGCTGGTAGACGGCCGGGTTGTAGATGAGGGACGCCTCGCCCAAGCCCTGCACCCAGACCTGCACGGCGTCGTAGCCCGCGTCGGCAGCCCGGTCGATGTCGGCGGTGGTGCGCAGCAGCGGCAGCACGACCCGGCAGTCCGCCCTCTCGCCCTTGACCAGCTCGACCTCGGCGCGCAGCGCCTTGTCGTCCCGCCCGGCGAGACCGGCGGTGACGACCTCGCGGACGCCCGCGCCGACGAGCCGGCGCAGGTACGCCTCCTTCGCCGCGGTGGGGGCGACCACGCCCGGCAGGGTCTCGACCGAGCGCAGGGTGGCGTCGCGCAGCCGCACGGACTCCGGCATCGGCCCACGCACCTCGGGGCGGCGGTTGAACGGGCTCACCGACCAGCGGCCCGGTTCGTACGCGCCCGGCGCGCGGGCGGCGGCCAGTTCGGCACGGAAACGGGCGATCTCCTCGTCGGTGAACACGGCCGGCTTGTCCATGGGCCCTCCGGGTGGCTGTCCGGGAACGGTGCGCGGTCTTCCCCCGCTCCGTCATTGCCCCGTCATTCAAACATCGCACCCCGCTCCCTGTCGACACTAGAGTCGGAAGTGGCGGCTTCACCTGCAATCATCCTCTCACATATTTACTTTCTGTCGACACTAGGTGAAACTCCTCGGCAGATTGGAACGCAACACCCGAACCGAGGGAGACAACCGTGACCCACGACGTGCCCCCCGTGCGGTCCGGCCGCCTGGCCGGGCGGACCGCCGTCATCAGCGGCGCCGGCAGCGTCGGTCCCGGCTGGGGCAACGGCCGCGCCACCGCCGTGATCTTCGCCCGCGAGGGCGCCACCGTGTATCTGACCGACCGCGACAAGGACTCCCTGGCGGCCACCGCCGAGCAGATCCGCGAAGAGGGCGGGCAGGCGTACACCCACCTGCTGGACGTGACCGAACCGGACGCCGTCCGCGCCCACTTCGAGGAGGTCGAGAGGGCGGCGGGCCGCATCGACATCCTGGTCAACAACGTCGGCGGCTCCCGCGCCGGGGGAGTGGCCGAACTCTCCCTGGAGGACTGGGAGAGCCAGCTCCGCACCAACCTGACCAGCGCCTTCCTGGCCTGCAAGGAGGTCGTGCCGGTCATGCGGCGCGGCGGTGGGGGCGCGATCGTCAACACCGCCTCCGCCTCCGGGCTGCGCTGGACCGGCGCCGCCCAGGTCGGCTACGCGGCGGCCAAAGCGGCCGTGATCCAGCTCTCCCGGGTCACCGCCGTCCAGTACGCGCCCGACCGCATCCGGGTGAACACCGTCGTCCCCGGCCAGCTGCACACCCCGATGGTCGAGGCACGCCTCGCCCACCAGCGGGCGGGCGGCGACGTGGCGAAGCTGCTCGCCCAGCGGCAGGCCCGGATACCGCTGGGCTTCATGGGCGACGGTCGGGACACGGCGTACGCGGCGCTCTTCCTCGCCTCCGAGGAGGCCCGCTTCGTCACCGGCACCGAGATTGTCGTCGACGGCGGAATGACGGCCCGCTGTGACTGAGCCCGTACTCGACCAGGCCCGCTCGGCGCCCTCACCGGGCTGCCCGCCCCCGCACCCGGCACCGCGCAGCCCCGCCCTCGTCCTGCCGCCCGGCGCCTGCGACGCGCACTGCCACATCCTCGGCCCCGCCGCCGTCTTCCCGTACGCGCCCGAGCGCACCTTCACCCCGCACGACGCCCCCAAGGAGCAGGTCGCCGCGCTCCACGCGCACCTGGGCCTGTCCCGTGCCGTGGTCGTGCAGTCGTCCTGCAACGGCTCCGACCACCGGGTGCTGCTCGACGCCCTGGCCGCCGGCGCGGGCCGGCTGCGCGGGGTCGCCCTGATCGGCGAGAGGACCACCCGGGAGGAGATCGAGGAGCTGCACCGCGCGGGTGTGCGCGGCTTCCGGCTCAACTTCCTGCCGCATCTGCGCACCGCGCCCACCCGCGCCGAGATCGACTCCGTGCTGGAGCGCGTCGACGGCCTCGACTGGGTCACCGAACTTCACGTCACCGGGACCGAGGTCGCCGACCACGAGGCCCTCATCCGCTCCCTGCCCGGCCGCGTGGTGATCGACCACCTCGCCCGCGTCAACCTCGCCGACGGCCCCCGCGGCCCCGCCCTGCGCAGCCTGCGCGCCCTGCTCGACACCGGCGACGTCTGGCTCAAGGTGAGCGGCGTGGACCGGGTCTCGCGCCAGGGCCCGCCCTACCCGGACGCCGTCGCGCTGGCCGCCTCCTTCGTGGCGCAGGCACCCGAGCGCGTGGTGTGGGGCACCGACTACCCGCACGTCAACATCGAGGGCGCCGCCCCCGACGACGGACTCCTCGTCGACCTGCTCGCCGACATCGCCCCCGGCCCCGACCTCTTGCGCCGACTCCTGGTCGACAACCCCGCCCACCTCTTCGACTTCCCGCCGCTCCCGGCGGCCGGCCCAGCGACGGAGCAGCCATGACCGACTTCGACGGCACCTTCCTCGCCCGGGGCGCCCACGGCTACGAGGCGGCCCGGCTCGGCGCCGTGTGGAACGAGCGCAAGCCCGACCGCCACCCCGACGCCCTCCTGCTCGCCGCTTCCGACCGTGACGTCCAGGAGGGGGTGCGCTGGGCCGCCGCGCGCGGGCTGCGGGTCTCCGTCCGCTCTGGCGGGCACAGCTGGATCGGCAACGGGGTGCGCGACGGCGGCCTCCTCATCGACCTCTCCGCCCTGGACGAGGTCACCGTCGACGCCCCCAACCGCCGGGCCACCGTCCGCCCCGCCGTCCAGGGCACCCGTCTCAACGCCCTGCTCGGCGCCGAGGGCCTGGTCTTCCCCAGCGGCCACTGTCCCTCTGTGGGCGTGGGCGGCTTCCTGCTCGGTGGCGGCTACGGCTGGAACTCCCGCCGGCTCGGCCCCGCCTGCTTCAGCGTGGAGGCCGTCGACGCCGTCCTCGCCGACGGCACTCTCGTGCACGCCACCGACGAGACCCACCCGGACCTGATGTGGGCGGTGCGCGGCTCGGGACCCGGCTTCTTCGCTGTCGTCACCCGCTTCCATCTGCGGGTGCACCCGGCCTATACGCAGCTCCTGCGCAGTGCCTACGTCTTCTCGTCCGAACTGCGCGACGAGGTGCTGGCCTGGACCCACGACACCGTGCCGGGCATCTCCGCCTCGCTGGAGCTGTCGGCCAAGGTCGGCTTCACACCGGGGCAGGAACGGCAGGTCACGACGGTCACCGCGGCGGCCTTCTGCACCCCGGACGAGGGACCCGCCATGCTGGAACCGCTGGAGAAGGCACCCTTCCTGCATCACGCCCTGCGCCGGGTCGAACGCGCGCCCTCCACCCTGGACGACCTGTACGCCCTCTCCGACGGGCTCACCCCCAAGGGCAGGCGGTACGCGGTCGACGGCGTGTGGACCGACGCCCCCGCGGACCAGGTGCTCGACGCCGGCCGCGAGGTCCTGGACGGGCTGCCGGGCCGGGACAGCTTCCTGCTCTGGATGCTCTGGGGCGGACAGCCCACCCGGGAGAACGCCTGCTGGTCCACCCAGGCACGGCTGTACTTCTCGCCCAACGCCGTCTGGGACGACCCCGCCGACGACCTGCGCCACGAGAGCTGGGCGCACGAGACGCTGCGGGCCCTGGACCCGCTCGCCCACGGCACCCAGTTCGCCGACGCCAACCCGGCCGACCGGCCCGCCCGCGGACTGGAGCCGGAGCAGGCCGCACGCCTGGAGCGGCTGCGGCGCCGGTACGACCCGGAGGGGCGCTTTCGCACCTATCTCTCCCCGGCGGAGTCCACGACGGCGCTCGCCGCGCAAAGGCGCGCCCGCGCAGACGCCTAGTGTCGACAGATAAGCGAAACTAGGCCGTCGCGGACCCTTGACCCCCATTTTGTGTCGACAGTAACGTCGAGAGCATCTGCACCACTCAAGGAGTCACCTTGTCCCCCTCGTTCCCGATGTCCCCGCCCCCGTCGCTCCCGTCGCGCCCGTCGGTGAAGGCGTCCGACATCCATCCTGCCCCGGACATGCGCGGAACCGTCATCCGTCGTGGCGATGCGAGCTATGAGGAAGCCCGCCTCGACGCGGTGTGGAACGCGCGCAAGCCGGACCGTTTCCCCGACGTCATCGTCCTCGCCGAGGACGAGCAGGACGTCGTCCGGGCGGTGCGCCTGGCCCGCGCCGAAGGACTGCCGGTCTCCATCCGCTCCGGCGGCCACAGCTGGGTCGGCAACGGCGTACGGGACGGCGGTGTACTGGTCGACCTCTCCCGGCTGCGGGAGATCACCGTCGACGCCGGGGCCCGCACCGCCACCGTGCAGCCGGCCGCCAAGGGCCCGGCCGTCCAGGAGGCGCTCGCCGGGCACGGGCTGTTCTTCCCCACCGGGCACGCCCCGACCGTCGGCATCGGCGGCTTCATCCTCGGCGGCGGCTACGGCTGGAACTCCCGCCACCTCGGCCCGGCCTGCCTGAGCATCCGGGCGATCGATGTCGTCCTCGCCGACGGCACCCTCGTGCACGCCACCGACGAGACCCACCCGGATCTGATGTGGGCGGCCCGCGGCAGCGGCCCCGGCTTCTTCGGCATCGTGACCCGCTTCCACCTGGACGTGTACGACCGCCCCACGACGATCGTCCGCACGGTCCACAGCTACCCCCTCGACCTGCGCGACGAGGTCCTCGCCTGGTCCTACGACCTCCTCGACCAGCTGCCCACCACCGTGGAGTTCTCCGCCAAGATCGGCTTCACCCCCGGCCTGGACACCCGCACCGTCTCCCTGACCGCCACCGCCTTCTGCACCCCCGAACACGGACCCGAGGCGCTCGCACCCCTGGAACAGGCACCCTTCCGCGACCGGGCGCTGCGCGCGGTCGTCGGCCAGGAGACCACCATCGAGGAGCTGTACGACATCGCGGACCGCCTCAACCCCGAGGGCCTGCGCTGGGCCGTGGACGGCATCTGGGCCGAGGGGCCCGCCGAGGAACTCCTCACCGCCGCCGCCCCCGTCCTGGACACCATCCCCGACGGCACCAGCTTCGTGCTGTGGATGCTGTGGGGCCACTACCCGCCTCGCCCGAACGCCTGCTGGTCCGCCCAGGCCAGGGCCTACCTCTCGCCCAACGCCGGCTGGCACGACCCGGAGGCCGACCTCGCGCACGAGAACTGGGTGCACGGCTCCCTGGCCGCCGTGCAGCACTTGTCCAAGGGACTCCAGTTCTCGGACAACAACGTCGCCGACCGCTTCGACCTCGGCCTCAGCGCCGAGAACGCCGAACGCCTGGAGAAGATCCGCGGCGTCCACGACCCCGACGGCCTCTTCCGCACCTACATGGCCCCGGCCGAGTCCACCACGGCCTACGCCGTCTCCCGGCGCCCCTGAGACCTCCCACCGCCCGTAACGAACCCCGGGCAGCTCCCCCCACCCGACAACGCGCCACCCCTCTCCGCAGAGCCGCACCAGTGTTGCAAAGGAGCACACCCTCATGCCCCTCCTGCCGAAGCGCACGAGAAGCCGAAGCCCGTGGAGCCGCCTCCCGGTCGTCCTCGTGACGCTCGCCGTCGCCGCCCCGGTCGCCGCCTGCGGCTCCGGCGCCTCCTCCACCAGCGCGTCCAGCGACGGCACCCCGAAGATCACCGTGCTGCGCTCCAACGGCGCGCTCTTCGAGCCGCTGTACATCGCCCAGCAGCAGGGCTACTTCAAGGACGCCGGCCTCGACGTCACCATCAGGGCCGGCGCCCAGGACACCTCGCAGAACGCGCCCTCCGTCCTCAACGGCGAGGCCCAGTTCGCCATGACCGACAGCTCCGGCTTCCTCAAGGGCGCCGCGAAGAACATGCCGATCCGCATCGCCACCGGACTGGTCAACTCCACCGACAAGACCGACCCCACCGACGGCCTGCTGGTCAAGAAGGGCAGTTCCCTCAAGACCTTCGCCGACCTGGAGGGCAAGACCGTGGGCCTGTCCGCTCTCGGCGGCACCAGCCAGTTCATCGTCGAGTACCTCGTCGAGAAGGACGGCGGCGACCCCAGCAAGATCAAGTTCGTGGCCCTGCCCACCACCTCTCTCACCGACGCCGCCAAGAGTGGCAAGACCGACGCCGTCTTCTCCTTCGGCGCCTTCTACGCCGCCGCCCGCAAGGCCGGACTCCAGACCATCGGCAACGGCATGAACGACCTGCCCGGTATCACCCAGGGCGTGCTGTTCTCCACCGAGAAGTACCTCTCCGCCAACACGGAGACCGCCGAGAAGTTCACCGGTGCCGTCGCCAAGGCCATCACCTACGCCAACAAGCACCCCGACGCCGTCCGGGCGATCGACAAGAAGTACACCCAGCTCTCCGACGACTACATCGACAGCGCGCAGGTCTCCCTCTACGACGAGACCATCGACACCACCGTCATGCGCACCGTCATCACCAAGATGCACGAGTACGGCCTGCTCAGCAGCGCGCCGAAGGACGACGCCATCTACTGGGACAAGGCCCCGACCGTCACCGGCGGCTGACGACAGCAGAGGTAACACCATGGCCATCTCCACAACGGGCCGGCGTCCGGCCCCCGGCCGGGCGCGACCCCTCCGTCGCGCCCGGCCCGGGGGCCCCGGGCGGCGCGGGCTCCTCCTGCTCCAGCTCTCCGCCGTCGTGGCCGTCCTCGTCCTCTGGGCGGCCGGCGCGGCGGCCGGCTTCGTCAGCTCCACGGCACTGCCCGGACCCGCGGCGGTGGCCCGGGCGTTCCCCGAACTGCTCGGCAGCGGCACCTACTGGCAGGCGGTGGGCGACACCCTGAACGGGGCCGTCACCGGCTGCGTCCTGGCCGTCGTGATCGGGGTTCCCCTCGGCCTGGTGACCGGGACGTACGCCGCCGCCGAACAGTCCTCCCGGCTGCTCGTGGACGTGCTGCGCTCGTTCCCCGTCATCGCGCTGCTGCCGGTGTTCCTGCTGGTGCAGGGCTCGACACCGGCGATGAAGACCACCGTCGTCCTCCTCGCCTGCGTCTTCCCCGTCTTCCTCCAGGCCCAGTACGGCGCCCGGTCGGTGACCCCGATGATCGCCGAGACCGTGCACGGCTACCGGATCCCGAAGCTGCTGCGCTTCCGCAGGGTGATCCTGCCCAGTGCCACCCCCTCGATCATGACCGGGCTGCGGCTCGCGGCGACCACGTCCGTGCTCGTCGCCATCGGCGTCGAGGTGCTCACCACCCTGCCCGGCATCGGCCACGAGGTCGTGGGCGCGCAGCAGGGTGGGGCGTCGGCGCAGGCGTACGCCTACATCCTCACCGCGGGTGCGATCGGCTACGCGATCAACCTGCTGTCCCAGACCGCCGAACGGCGGCTGCTGCGCTGGCGGCCGCCCACGCACACCGAATGAGGCGGGGAGAGCCACCATGTCCCTGAAACCCCCGGGCACCTTCTGGACGTCCGCGCTCAAGCAGCTCTGGCTGCCCGTCCTGTGCGTCGCCGTCCTGCTGGTCGCCACCGCGGGCAGCACCAGCTTCTACTTCCCGCCGGCGACCGACGTCCTCGCCACCCTGTGGCGCGAACTCGCGCACGACGGGCTGGTGGACGACCTGCTGTTCTCCCTGCGCAACATCGTGGCCGGCCTCGCCGCCGCCACCGTCGTCGGGGTCGGCGCCGGACTCGTCATCGGCGAGACGAAGCTGCTGCGGCAGGCGACCGCCCCGCTGCTCGACTTCGCCCGCGCCACCCCGACGGTGGCCTTCGTGCCCGTCATCATCCTCACCCTCGGCATCGGCTCGGGCCCCAAGATCTTCCTGATCGCGCTGGGCTCCGTCTGGCCGATCCTGCTCAACACCATCAGCGGCGTGCACGGCATCAACCCGGCCGTCCACGAGAGCGCCCGCAGCTACCGCATCCCGCTGCGGCTGCGCCTGACCAAGGTCGTCCTGCCCGGGGCGCTGCCGCAGATCTTCGCCGGCATCCGCGTCGCGCTGTCGATCGCGGTGGTCCTCATGGTCGTCAGCGAGATCTACGGCTCGCCCATCGGCCTCGGCAACTTCATCCTCCAGTCCGGCTCCAGCTTCGCGGTCCCCGAGACCTGGGCCGGCACCGTTCTCATCGGCATCCTCGGCTACGGCCTGAGCGTGCTCCTTCTCGTGGCCGAGTACGCGCTGCTCGGCTGGTACCACCAGCGTCCGCCCCGCACCCGGCGGACCAAGCCCACGCCGTCCCGGAACGAGGTCGCATCGTGAACACACGCGGATCCAGCCTGGTCGTGGAGGACGTCAGCAAGACGTTCGGCCACGGCGCGGACGAGCACCGGGTGATCGAGGGGCTGTCGCTGCGGGTCGACCCCGGCGAGTTCGTCTGCGTCGTCGGCCCCTCCGGCGCGGGCAAGACCACCCTGCTGCGCTGTCTGTCCGGACTGACCGGGCCCACCTCGGGCACGGTCCGCTACGGCGACCGTCCGGTCAGCAAGCCGGTCGCCGACATCGCGGTGGTCTTCCAGGACTACCGCGGCTCCCTGCTGCCGTGGATGCGGGTACGGGACAACGTGGCCTTCCCGCTGGAGGGCATGGGCGTCAAGCGCGCCGCCCGCACCGCCCGCGCGGAGGAGTGCC